>CAZDHT010000037.1:0-29554 GCA_964505325.1 uncultured Planctomycetota bacterium
AGGATAAGACCAGGTGCCGTGGCAGTTCTGCCGCGAACCAGCTCGGCTCTGCGCTGTCAGTGCTTGCGGTCATTCGACGAGGGGACATATATCACTTTGGGACGCCCATCGGAACCGAGGTCATCTCTCGAGCCACGGATCCTGGCGTTGCTGCAGCGCCATCCGCGCGGACTAACCACGTCCGACATCGCTGCGCAGATGGGTGGAATCCCCAATTACGAAGCCCAACGTGTTGCTCTTGACCTCCAAGAGCGCGGGCCCCTGCACCTCCAACCTACTGGCCCAGTGGAAGTGAACTACGGGTCGCTGGCAAGGCGGTTTAAGACCGTTAGTGACCGGAAGACCTTCCTCGAGATGGCCGGATTGGACGCCGCGGAACTTGACGACGATGACGCGCGGGGGATGACTCTTTCGGCCAAGGACGGCGCCAAGCTGGCAGAACTCGCCCTGCCGGCGCCGCCGGCGGCGGAGGGCCTCGCCGTTGCCGGCGGCCGGGTATATGTGTCCACCCAAGACGGTCGTGTCCTCTGCTACGGAAGGAAATAGGAGATGGCGTTGAGACGGCTCGGCTTGAGCCTGCTCCTGCTGTTGCCCGCCGCGCGGGAGGCGGCGGCGGCGGATCACGCAGCGCTGGCCCGGAGGCTGGTCGAGGCCACCGGGGTCAAGACGGGCGTCTGCGTACACCTGGGCTGCGGCGACGGCAGATTGACGGCCGCGCTCGCCCGGCAGGGCAGCTTCTTCGTCCACGCCATCGAGACCGACCGCGCAATGGCCGACAAGGCGCGGGCGCTTCTCGCCGCGCAAGGGCTCCTGGGCAAGGCATCGGTCGAAAAGGCGGCGTTCCACCCGCTCCCCTACGCCGACGACCTCATCAATCTGATCGTGATCGACGATCTTGGCAGGCTGCAGGGGGCCGGACTGTCGCTCGACGAAGTGAAACGCGTGCTCGTCCCTAACGGCGCCGCAATCCTCGGCACGAAGAACCCCAGGATTATTCGCAAGCCGCGTCCGAAGGAGATGGACGAGTGGACGCACCCGCGTCACGGCCCGGATGGCAACCCGGTCTCCATGGACACATTGGCGGGACCGAGCCCGCAACTGCGCTGGCTGGCCGGGCCGCTGTGGGGCCACCACCGCGGGCCCGCCGGCGCGGTCACGGCCAGCGGCCGCCTCATCTACATCCTCCGCGAGGCGCCCCTGGGCACGTCGATCGTGCCCCGGTTCTTCCTCACCGCGCGGGACGCCTACAACGGAATGCTGCTCTGGAAGCGGGCGGTGCCGGCCGTCAAGGTCCAGTATGGATACTCCGCCGCCATGCCGGCCGGCTCACTGGTCGCCTGGGGCGACCGGGTGTACGCCGTCCTGAAGTCGAAAGACCCATTGGCCGCCTTGGGTGCCGCGACGGGGGAGACGGTCAAGACGTACAAAGACGTTCCTTCGCCGACATCCGTCCTCTACCACGATGGCATGCTGGTGCTGGCCCGGCGCACGGACCTGCACGTGGTCGACGCCGCCAGCGGCAAGCTGCTCTGGAAGCGCACGGGCACCCTGTCCCGGGCCCGCAACGTGTGGACGGCGAGCCCGGCCGTGGTCGGCGGGGACAACGTCTTCTTCCTACAGCAGCCGGGGCGCAAAGGGCCCGTGGCGTTGGTCGGCACCGGTCTCAAGACTGGGAAAGAGCGCTGGCGAAAGAACATCCGCTCACTCTTGCCCACGAAGACGGGCGTGCCCGCGCTCGTCTCATACTACAGCGGGCTGATCCTCCTGCGCGATGCAGCGGGCGTGCACGCGGTGTCGGCGAAGGACGGGGCGCTTCGCTGGAGCCGCCCCGGCGCGTCCGGGTACGTGTTCGGCCTCCGTGGGCTGGTGTGGGTCCAATCCAAGGGTATTCCGAAGGAAGCGAGGTATGGATGGATCGGCCTCGACCCGGCGACGGGCGAACAGAAGGCGCAGGTCGGCGTGCCGAAAAGCTTGCCGAAGCACATCCGTGGCAAGCGCATCCTCGACGGCCAGTGCAACTTCGAGGCGGCCACCGAGCGGTACATCGTGACCACCACGCGAATGAGCCTGGTCGATACGGAGACCGGCGAGTTCCACAACACGATGATCACCCGCGCGCCGTGCAAGTTCCTCCTCGCCCTGCCCGCTAACGGCCTGCTCTACACCTTCCCCAAGGACTGCGGGTGCTACCCGTGCCTGCGTGGCACGCTCGCCTACTCACGGGCGCCGAAGGACGCGGCGAAGCCGAGCAACACGCCGCCCCTCGAAAAAGGCCCCGCCTACGGCTTGGACAATCTGCAACCCCCGGGCGATCCGCAATCCGATGATTGGCCGAGCTATCGCCACGACGCGGAGCGGAGCAGTTCGACGCCTGGCGTCGTTCCCGCGCCGCCCGGCGGCATCTGGAGCGCCGACGTGGGCGGGAAGCTGACCGCGCCGGTCGTCGCCGGGGGCAAGGTCTTCGTCGCCTCGGTCGAGCGCCACCAAGTGCATGCCGTGGATGCAAAGACGGGCCGGCCGGCGTGGCGCTTCATCGCCGGGGGCCGCGTGGACTCGCCACCGACTATTTACCGGGGACTTTGTCTGTTTGGGTGCCGAGACGGCTGGGTCTACTGCCTGCGGGCGAGCGACGGGCGGCTGGTGTGGCGGCTGCGCGCCGCGCCGGCGGAACGTCGCATCGCCGCGTTCGGCCAGTTGGAGTCGGCCTGGCCTGTCTTCGGGTCGGTCCTGGTGCGCGACGGCGTGGCCTACTTCTCGGCCGGCCACCACGCGAACGCCGAGGGCGGCATCCAGGTCTACGGGGTCGAGCCGGCCACGGGCAAGGTCCTCTGGCGCAACGCTCCAGCCGATGAGATCGTGAACAACATCCTCCAGGTCACCCCGAAGGGCAACGTGTACCTGGGTTACTACAAGGTCGCGTTCGATCCGAAGACGGGCCGGCGCGTCAGGGACCGGGCCCGCCTGCGCACGTCCTACGCCGGGTTCCTGAACGACGAGATCACCCGGGTCGTCCCCGTGTTCGACGCCCAAAGGACCGTGGCGGTCCACCGTGCGAAGCTGAACAAGTACCGGAAGCGCGGCCCCAACGTGCCCGGCAAGGGATACGACGTCGTTCTGAGCGTAACCCGCGACGGCAAGCCCGCGCCGGTCTGGAGCCGCGAGGCGCTGCCCGTGCGGATCAACAGCGTCGTGCTCACCAGGGACGTGGTGTTCGTGGCCGGTCCGGCCGACGCCCCGTTCAACCCGAAGGCGAAGAACCCCTGGGCGATGATCGACGGGGAGCTGGGCGGCGTGGTGTTGGCCCTCTCGGCCGCCAACGGCAAGCAACTGGGCGAGCTGGACCTCGCCGCCCCGCCCGTGCTCGACGGCATGGCGGCGGCCGGCGGGCGACTATATCTCGCCACCCGGGACGGCACGCTGCATTGCTTCGGCAAAGAAAAGGTGGGGCAATGAAGACGCCGAACACCACAGCGGGCCTGGCCTTGTTGATACTCGTCGCCGCTTCCGCGGCGGCGTCCGACCTTGACGAGTTCAAGGTCAAGCGCCAACCGGTCTTTGAGTTCGCACAGAAGCCGGCGGTCGTCCGCCAGGGTGACACGGTCACCATCACGTTCACGTCGAAGGCGTTCTGCGACGCGACGGTGGCCGTCGAAAACGCAGAAGGCAAGATCATTCGACACTTGGCCAGCGGCGTGCTCGGGAAGAACACCCCGCCGCCGTTCCAGAAGAACAGCTTGAGGCAAACCATCGTCTGGGACGGCAAGGACGACGAGGGCCGGTACGTTGACGACAAGGACGCGTTGACGATCCGGGTCGCGCTGGGGCTGCGGGCGCGGTTCGAGCGGACCCTCTTCTGGTCGCCGCAGAAGCGCGGCGGCGGGTCACTGATCATTCACGCGGCGCCCGAGGGCGTCTATGTCTTCGACCACGGTGGCGGCGTCTCCCAGCTTCGCCTGTTCGGCCACGGCGGCAACTATGTCCGTACCCTCTATCCGTTCCCGGCGGACCAGGTCAAGTCGTTCTCCGACCTCCACTGGTACAAGTTCCCGCAGGACGGCAAACGGCTGCCGCGCAAGCGAGGACATCGCCAGTGCACGCTGCTGAGTTCGGGGATCCACTCGCGGTTCATGGGCACGATGGGCGGCGGCCTGAAACACAGCATGCCGGATCCGGCCAAGGCCCTCGCCGTGCACGGCAAGAAGGTCGCGCTCGCATACGTGCATCTCAACCGCTTCTCGACCGACGGCGCAAGCCTGGGGATGGCGCTCCAGGGCGGCAGGACCGGCATCCCGCTCAAGCGGAACGGGCTGCCGTGGCGGGGCGCCAACGACGACATCGACGCGCCGCCCACGAGCATGACCTTCAGCCCGGACGGCAAGTGGCTCTACATGACCGCGTACGCTTGGATCCAGAACTGGGGCACCGGCGGGATACACGAGGGCTGGCTGAACGGCGTCGGCCGGGTCGCCTTCGAGGGGGAGGCGCCGATGCAGCCCTTTGCCGGAAACGTCAAGGGCGAGGGCAAGGGCGGCACGGCGCCCGGGACGTTCAACACGCCGTCGTCGGTCGCCTGCGACGCCCAAGGCCGGGTCTACGTCGCCGACAACCTGAACGACCGCATCCAGGTGTTCACCCCCGAGGGGAAGTTCCTCAAGGCGATCAAAGTGACCAAGCCGGCCGAAGTCGCCGTCCATTCGAAGTCCGGCCGGATCTACGTGCTCTCCTGGCTGATCCGTTCCAAGGCGGTGACGTTCCGGCACCGAAGGGAAAAGATCGACAGGATGGCGCCGCCGCCCAGGCTGGTCGTGCTGCGCTCGTTCGACGATCCGAAGGAGACCGCCTCCTATCGTCTGCCGGGGCAAGCCGGCACGCCCAGTCACGGATTCGAGATCGACACGTGGACGGACCCGCCCACCGTGTGGGTCGCGCCCGGCAAGGGCCGACGGCGGGGCTGGGAGACGGCGGGGATACGCATCCTTCGGCTGCAAGGCCGGCGGCTGACCCTCGACCGGGACTTCGGCCGGGAGGCGCGGCGTGCGATTCTCCGCACCGCGCCGCCCGGGAACTTCCGTCAGCGCCTGTATGTCAGCCCGACGACGGGAAAGCTCTACTTGGCCGAGGGCGACGCCGGCGTGGGCAAGTCCGTCGGCGAACTCCTCGAGATCGATCCCGCCACCGCCCGCAGCAGGCCCGTCTCACTGCCATTCGACGCCGAAGACCTGGCCTTTGACCAGCAGGGCTTCATCTATCTGCGCGCCCGGACAGACATCGCCCGCTACGACCCCAAGAACTGGCGCGAGGTGCCCTTTGACTACGGGGAACAGCGCAAAGGGGTCGGCTTCGCCAGCAGCCGGGCCGAGGGAGCCGGCAAGCGAAACCGAGACGTGGCGTCCAGCCTCCGCATCCCCAGCCGGCGCTACAACCATCACGGGGGAATGATGGTCAACGCCAAGGGGCACATCGTCGTCGGCATCCACGGCGGTCAGACCGTGCAGCGGATGCGCGGCGCCGACCCGAAGGTGCTCCCCGAGGGGCGCGGATATGCGTTCCGCCTGTACCCGGGACGCGCCACGCAGGGCCTCGTGCTCGTCTTCGATAAACACGGCAAGCCGCTTTACGACGACGTGCTCCCCGGTATCGCGTTCATGCACGGCGTGGGGATCGACAAAGAGGACAGCATCTATGCGATGGCCATGGTCCACCGCGTGCTCGACGGTAAGCCCTACCATAACGAGGCGACGGACACACTGGTTAAGGTGAGGCCGAAGCAGGCGAAGATATACTCGACGAACCGCAAGTTGACACCCGTACCTCTTACCGACAGCGTGCGGCCGGAGCGGCCCCCCGACGTGATGGGCAAGGGCGGGGCGCGGCTGGGCAACGCGTGGGTCGAACGCGCGGAATGGCTCTACGGCGGGGTGGGTTATCACGGCCGGCACAGCAAGACGGACGGCTTCGGCTGCGACTGCTCCAACTCGCGGTTCGACCTGGACTACTTCGCCCGGTCGTTCGCGCCGGAGGTCGAGCACTGCAGCGTCGCGGTGCTGGACTCCGCCGGCAATCTCATCATGCGCGTGGGCACATACGGCAACGTCGACGATGGGAATCCGCTCATTCCGCATTCCGCAATCCGCAATTCGCATTCGGTCGGCGGAGACGAAGTCGCGCTCTTCTATGCGCCCTACGTCGGCGTCCACACCGACCGGCGGCTGTTCATCGCCGACCCGGGCAACGCGCGAATCGTCAGCGTGAAGCTCGACTACCACGCAACGGCGATGGTCGCACTGAAGGACGTGAAGGAAGAGAAGTGACCAGTTGCCAGTTATCAGTGATCGGTGCCGTCTTCGTGGCGGCGGCGAGCGCAGCGGCATCGGATCTTGATGAGTTCAAGGTGAAGCGCGCGCAGGTGTTCGTGTTCACAGAGAAGCCGGTAGTGCGCCGTGATGGGGATCGGGTGACGATCACGTTCGCGACGAAGGCGCTGTGCGACGTGACGGCCGCCATCGAGAACACCGAGGGCAAGATCGTCCGCCACCTGGCCAGCGGCGTTCTGGGGGTGAACGCGCCGCCGCCCTTCCAGAAGAACTCGCTCGAGCAGACCCTCGTCTGGGACGGGAAGGATGACCAGGGCGATTACATTGACGACAAGGACGCGCTGGCGGTCCGCGTGTCGCTGGGCCTGAAGCCCCGCTTCGAGCGGACGCTCTTCTGGAGCCCAAAGAAGCGGCTGACCGTCCGCACGCCGCTTGTGCAGGCGACGCCGGAGGGGGTCTACGTGTACGACGGGGACGTGGTGGACCACGTCCGCCTGTTCGGCCACCAGGGGAACTATGTGCGCACGGTCTATCCCTTTCCGGCGAGCCGGCTGGGCGCGGTGCGCGGGCTGCGCGACCACACCTTTCCGCAGGATGGCAAGCGGCTGCCGCTGAAGGAGGGCTTCTTCCAGGCCACGCTCCTGACCAGCGGGCCCAACGCGGGCGGCCGGCATGCCGACGGCAAGCCGGGCAAAGCGGCGCAGGCGATGGCCGTCTCGCGCGGACGCCTCGCTCTCATCGACCTGAAGCTGAACCGCCTCGCCTCGGACGGGGCGACCCCTCGACGCGGCTCGGGCCAAGCCGGCGGGCTGGCGCTTACCGGGCCGAAGACGTCGATCACCGTACGCACCGGGCGCCGGCAGTTGCCGAGCGAGGTCTCGCCGCTCTCGGCGGCCTTCGATCCGGCCGCGAAGCGCCTCTACCTCACCGCCTACTTCCAGAGAAGGCGGTACTCTTACTTGGCCAACTTCTACTGCGTACCGGCGGTAATGAGCATGGACTATGCGGGGGACGAGCCCCCCCGCCTGTTCGTGGGCAGCCTCGATTTCGAGAAACGGGGCAAGGACAACGCGCGCCTGAACGTCCCGGCCTCGGTGGCCGTTGACGCCAAGGGCCGGGTCTACGTGGCCGATTTCATGAACGACCGGGTCCAGGTCTTCTCGCCGGAGGGCAAGCACCTGAAGACAATCCGGACCTCGAAACCCGCCCAGGTCTGTATTCATCACAAGACGCAGGAGATCTACGTGTTCTCCTGGGCCCTGCCAAACCATCAAACCACGCAGCTCAAGGTCCAGCCGAAGCTGACCCGCTTCGGCCCGTTCGAGGACCCGAAGCAGAGGGCCGTGTTCCCCCTGCCCGTACCATTCTACGAGAACCCTCTCACCTCCTGGTACGGGGGCTCGCACATCGGCATCGGGTGGGGGCAACCCGTGCTGGTCACGCTGGATTCCTGGACAGACCCGCCGACAATCTGGATGGCCCGCGAAAAGGGCCGGGCCGGCCTCGGCTGCAACCCGGAGAGCATGGGCATCCGGCGCCTGGTGATCCAGGGGGACCGGCTGAAAGAGAGCGGACGCTTCGGCAAAGAGGCGGCCAGGAGCGTGGTCCGTCTCACGCCGGCGGAGTTCCAGCGCCAGCGGCTCTACGTCAACCCCGCAGACGGCGCGCTGTATGTGGCGGAATGCCGCGGCTACTGCAAATCCGTCGAGCAACTCGTGAAGATCGACCCCGGCAGCGGGCAGGTGAAGCTGGTCGACGTGCCGTTCTCGGCGGAGGATTTCGCGTTCGACCTCGATGGCCGGATCCACCTGCGCACCAACAAGGAGCTGGCGCGGTACGACCCTGCCACTTGGCGCGAGGTCCCGTTCGACTACGGCGAGGAAGACCAAAAGGTCGGCTACACCGCGAGCGGGATGGGGCTCAAGACCGCGCCGGTCATCTCGGCCGTTCGGATGCCCGCCCCCGCCACCTGGCATCAGGGCGGGATGTGCGTCTCGGTCAAGGGGCACATCGCCGTCTCGTGCTACAACAAGACGCCGGCGCCGAACCGCGCCAAGGGGCCCGAGGTTCACAGGGTGCAGAGCTACGTGCCCAAGATCTTTCCCGGCCGGGCACGGATGGGCGAGGTTCACATCTGGGACAAGCACGGGCAGCGGGCGCGCGAGGACGCCGTCAAAGGCCTGGGCATTCTGAACGGCGTGGGCATCGACGCCAACGACAACATCTACGTGCTGGTCTCGCGCAACCGCATCCTCGACGGCAAACCCTACTTCAACCCGATGGCTGGTACGCTGATCAAGTTCCGAGCCGGCAGCGGCCGGGTGATGAGCACCCGCGGCGCGCCGGTCCCGCTTCGAAAAGAGGCCATGCCGAAGCGGCCGGGCGACGTAGTGAACGGGCCGCACGG
This sequence comes from uncultured Planctomycetota bacterium, assembly GCA_964505325.1. Classification (GTDB taxonomy): domain Bacteria; phylum Planctomycetota; class PUPC01; order PUPC01; family PUPC01; genus CAZDHT01. Next base: position 8,722 of record CAZDHT010000037.1, read on the forward strand.
CACGGGCTGGGCCGAGGGCGCGGAATGGATGTACGGCGGGGTCGGGTTTGGCGGAAAGAACCCGGGCACCGGGTGCGCCTGCTGGAACTGCCGGTTTGACCTGGACTACTTCGGTCGCTCCTTCGCGCCCGAGATCGATCACTACAGCGTGGCCGTGCTGGACTCGAGCGGCAACCTGATCCTCCGTGTCGGCCAGTACGGAAACGCGGACGACGGGGTGCCCCTGGTGACAAAGGGCGGCCCGCCCAAGCCGCGCTCAATCGGTGGCGACGGCGGCAGCGAAGCTGCCGTGGCAGTTTCCGAAGGGAAACTGCGACGTCGTTCCGTTTGGAACGACGAGGTCGCTCTGTTCCACGCGTGCTACGTGGCCACGCATACCGACCGGCGCCTGTTCATCGCCGACGCCGGTAACCAGCGATTGCTCAGCGTCAGGCTCGGCTACCACGCAACGGAGAAGGTGGCATTGAAGGACATCGTCAACAACACGCGGCAGGGAGCGTTCAATTAATCGCCTCCGTGGCCGAGAGGAAATGTCAATGCGCAAGGTGGTCATGTGTTGTGTTCTGGCGGTTGGGCTTGTGTCGGTGGCGCATTCGGCGGACGTGGCAAGGCCCGCCGGCGCGAGACTCTGGGTGCCGCTCACGCTGACCGAGCGCGTGGCTGTCGGTCGAGTAGACGAGCCGGTCACGTCAGGTGTGCCGCTGCCGGAGGGCTTGCTCGAAGATGCCGGGAAGCTGGTTCTCATCGGGCCGGACGGGACACCGGTTCCGGCTCAGTTCACGGCCGCGACGCGCTGGTATCCGGGGCGTTCCATCAAGTGGGTGCTGCTTGACTTCCAGGTGTCCGTTCCTGCGGATTCGGCCAAGGTCTACCACCTGACCGACGTCGGAAAGAACCCAGCGCCGAACAATCCTGTCGCCGTGAAGAAAGACGGCGATGCGGTGACGTTCACGACGGGGGTGCTGAGGCTGTCCGTGAAGCGGGCGGGGTTCAACCTGCTCGACGAGGTGGTGCTGGCGCCGAAGGGCGACGGGAATTACACGGAGACGCTGCTGGGCGAGAAGAAGCGGATGGGGATCGAACTGGCCCACGGCGGCACCGGTCTGCCGACCCTGAAGAAGTTCAGCCCGGCGAATGATCCGAACGTGACCCTGGCCGTCGAGATGGCCGGCCCGATGCGCGCGGTCGTCAAGCTGGCCGGCAAGCATCTGTCGGCCGACAAGCTGCCAGGCGACAGCCACCTCCTCGATTTCGTCTGCCGCATCACGGCCTACGCGGGATCGGGCCGGGTCAAGGTCGTCTACAGTCTCGAGTGCAAGCAGGGCAAGTCGATCAGCTTCGGCGTGCCGCTGGACCGCTTCTGGTTCGCCGCGCCGCTCCAACTGGACGGGAAGACGCGGACCTGGGCCGTTGGCCTGAAGGGCGCGCAGTACATCGGCCCCGGCTGCGACAAGAAGCTCATTCCGAAGTGGAACGGCGACTACGAGAAGCCGCCGCCGACGGTCCGGAAGTACCACGAGCCCGGACTCCACGACTGCATTGTGCATTCGGAGTCGAGCAGCCGGGTCGTGTACCGCGGCGACTTCTGGCGGAAGCGCGAACCGCTCTATTGCCGGGGCAAGCACGAGAAGAAGGCGGCGACCACGGTCGGCTGGATGGACCTGTCCGATGCGAAAAAGGGCATGGCCGCCAGCATCCGATGGTTCTGGCAGACGTGGCCGCGCGGGATCATGGTCGGCGGCAACAACATGTATGTGATGGGCCAGGCGCACCTCGCGCCCAAGCCCGACCTGATGACGCGCAGCAACGCCCGGCGGGCGCACTACTACCCGGGGATGAGCAAGACCACCGAGTTCCTGTTCCACTTCCACGGCCCGCGCGACGTGAAGCGGATCATCAGCGCGCATGTCGGCCTGCAGGCCCCGCTGCGCGCTTGGGCCGCGGCCGACTGGTACTGCCAAGAGACGCAGGTCTTCGGCCGGTTGGTGTCGTCGAACAAGGCGCACTTCGACGACGAGACCTGGAAGCTGGTGCAGCAGTACGACGCGAACGTCGCGGCGACGAAGAAGGAGATCCTGAGACTGCGCGACATCGAGTACGGCGACTATGACTGTTACGGCATGTTCAACTTCGGCGACACGATGAACTTCATCAAGCAGCAGCGGGGCGACCCGTGTGACCGCTACGTAACGTGGGACAACTGCTACTACGACTATCCCCACGCGCTGATGCTGCAGTGGGCCCGCACCGGCGACCCGGAATACTTCGACATGTTCGAACAGGCCCAACACCACCTGATGGACCTCGACATGGTTTGCTACCACCCGGATCCCAAGATGGCCGGCGCGAACCGCTACTGCGACGGGACGATGCACATCCGCCAGAGCGGCGGCATCTACGTGAGCAACACGTTCAACCACTACAAGACGCAGAGCCACTTCGAGCGCTACTACCTGACCGGCCATCAGCGCGCCCGGGACATGGGCATCCTGTCGGCCGGGTTCTGCCTGACTCGCAACGCTATGGGCTTCGGGCAACCCCGCAGCCTGGGGCACGGTCCGCTCGGCGCGCTCGCCGGCTGGGAGGCCACCGGGGAACGCCGCTTCCTCGACCGCTTCGTCTACTTCGAGAAGTTCTACATGGATAAGGTGGACGGCGGGGCGCGGATCAGCAAGGGCCGGCACTGGCAGGGCGGCATCGGCTTCGAAGGGATGCGCGAATACTACGAGCACTGCGGCGATCCGCGCGCGCTGAAGAACCTGACCGTACAGGTCGAGGCCTGCGCCAAGAAGGGCGACTACGCGGCGAGCACGCTGCACGCGTTCGCCTTCCTCGGCGCACAACTTGACAAGCGCGTGTGGACCAAGAAAGCGCGGGACCGGATCGGCCGGCTCGGCGAAATCAAGCGCACGTGGGGCCACGGCCAAAGCTTCGGCAACCAGCTCCGAAACGCGCCGTATGTATGGTGGTACCTGGCCAAGGACCTGCCGAAGAAGCTGACACCGCCGCGCCTGAAGTGAGGAAAACAGGAAGAAAGATCGCTGCCGTCTTGGGTTCCTCAGATTTCCTCGATGTCGAGAAACGGTTCCGACGGATCATGGGTCATCGAGACCTGCGGACGCTCAAAGCCATTCTCGACGAGAAACAAGTTGACGAGAAAAGGGAGCCGCGTAGGATGATGGGGCGAGAGTCGTCACCCACGACTCTCAACTGCGTTTTGGACAGTATCGAGGACCCCGCCAGACCAATCACGTGAAAGGCAGTGGGCGCTACAGAAAGGAGCCGCATAATGGGCAAGATCGAAACCGCGGTCAAGTCGGAGATCCCCCGACTCGCCAAAAAGGAGATCCGGGCAACCTGTGGCCCGCTGGCACGGGACGTCCGTGAACTGAAACGGACCGTGTCCCGGCTCAGGAGGAGGGTAGCTTCCTTGGAGACGGCCGCGCGGGAATGGACCAAGCAGGTCCGGGCTCAGAAAGCCGAGCTCAAGGCGTCTGAAGAGGAGGTGGAAGCCGCCCGCTTCTCGCCGAGGCTGATCCGCAGCCTGCGGAAGCGGCTTGGCCTCTCCCAAGGGCAGTTGGCGGCCGTGGTCGGGGTCAGCACCGTATCCGTCGGGTTCTGGGAACAGGGGAAGACGCGGCCGACCGGGCCGAACAGGGCGGCTCTGGTCGCTCTGAGGAAGCTGGGCAGGAGGGACGTGCGGAGGATACTGGAACTGAAGGCGGCCACCAGGCCGAAGAGAAAGCAGAAGGCGACAAAGAAATCCACCGGGAAGAACCCGCCCAAGAAGGGCAAACGGAAAACAAGATAGCGGCCCCCATGCGGGCGGCTTGTGTCTGGGCTGAACTCGCTCTGTAAGCTCGTTGGTGCGGTGGCCTACTGCCCGTGGGCCCACCCCCCGGAAGCTCGGTGTCACTCCCCCACCGACTTCCACGGGGCTCGCGGCGCGGCTGCCGCACCACCCCTTTGGGGAGCCCGTCGCCAGAAGCTAAATAGAAGACCCGGGCGTCCTGCCTGGAGGTAAGGCCGGGCATCCTGAGGGGACACCCGGCCCATTGATCATCGGCGTTTCTTGCGGTTCTTCCGTTCGTCGATGAAGGCGTGCCGGACGAAGAAGCTCTCGCCGTTGTAGTTGACCGGATTCTCGATGATGTCGGCCATTGGTCCTCCCGCTGTCGGTAGTCCTACGCCCCCCCCCTGCAGCTCTGGCTCGGAGATTCCCCCAACTTCTGAGAGGCGCAACGTCCCTGATTATCGCGCGCTTCAGACCCTTTGCAGGCGCAATGCCCGCGCATCCGTTTTCGCACAAGGGCGCGGTTGACAGGTCGGCGCGGGGGGCATAGAATGGCCGTTTGGCATGCATTAGGCGTCCCGGTCGCGCCCCAGATATACGCAGCTCAATCCAGGACCCGAACAGGCGGCCTCGGCCCCGGTCGAACAACTGCGTCGGTTGCGGCGGTCCGGCTCGGCAAGTTGGAGCAGACGCGATGTATCAACTGTGGAAGGATCCGGTCGGCATTTGTCTGATTCTGTATTCGATCGTGGCGCTGGCACTGATCGTGGAGCGCCTCATCGCCTGGGCGGGCAACCGCGCCAAGTCCCAGGCCATGGCCGCCGAGGTGCAGGACCTGCTCCTGGAGCCCGACCGGGCACGGCTCAAGGAGGCGTTCGAGGTCTCCGACGCGCCGCTGGGCGACGTGATGGAATACGTGCTCGAGCACGACACGTCCGAGAGCCCGGAGACGACGCTCTTGCTGCTCGACGACGCGCTGGAGAACGTGAGCAGCCGCTACAAGAAGAACCTGGTGTTCCTCGCCGCGCTGGCCGGGACCGCGCCGTTCCTGGGGCTCCTGGGCACGGTGCTGGGGATTATGAACACGTTCAATGTGATTATGAAGACGGGGTTCGGCGGTCCGGCGCGGATTTCCGCCGGCATCGCCCAGGCGCTGCAGACCACGGCGGCGGGGCTGGTCATCGCGGTGCCCGCCTTCATCGCCTACAACCTGTTCAACTCGGCGGGGGACAACGCGGTGCGGAAGTTGCGCACGCAGGCCAACCGGATCTTCGTCTCGCTCGGCGACCTGTGAGGACGCTCCGATGCCCCACTCGCATCAGATGGAAGAGCCGGACGTCACGCCGCTGATCAACGTGAACCTGGTGATCCTGGTGATGGTGCTGGCCATAGCGTCGCACGCGGCGAGCCTGTTGCCGATGGCGGTGCCCAAGGCGAAGGACAAGACCACGTTCATCGAGATGCAGGACGCGGTGCTCCTGACCGTGGCGCAGGACGGGAAGTACACGCTTCAGAACCGGGCGATTCCCGATGCCGAGCAGTTGGCCGCCGCGATCAAAGAGCTGCCGGGTGACAGCGTCATCCTGGTCAGCCCGCACCCGCAGGCAAAGTACGAGGCATTGATGAAGGCGGTAGACGAGTTGGTGTCGCGGCCGGGCCTGCGCGTGGCGTTCGGGCAGCCGGGAGCGGTCCCGGCGACGAAGGTCGAGCCGAAGAGTGCGCCGAAGGGCGCGGCCACGAAGAAGTCGGACTGAGAGCAAGAGTACGAGCAAGAGTAAGAGTAAGAGCAAAATGAAGAGGGTGTGATGCCGGGATACGGATACATTCGGGAGCGGCGGAAGCCGGCGGGGCCGTCGGCCAAGCCGCAGATCACCTCCTTCGCCGACGTGACCCTGGTGCTGCTGGTGATCTTCCTGGTCAGTGCCGCCGCTGCGGTGCAGATGGTCGCCGCCGACCTGCCTACCGCGGTCAACACCGCCAACCGCGACATCAACCTGGCGGTCACCGTCTCCCTGAGCAACCAGCCGCCGCCGGTGGCCAGGAAGGACGGCGAGAAGGCCACGCCCGCCGCCGCGCCGGAGAAGAAGACCGACGAGAAGGACAAGGCGAAGAAGGCCCCCTGGCTCTTCTACTTCGAGGACGACACGACGGGAATCGAGGCGAAGAACCTGTGGGCGGTGTTGAAGGCGACCAAGGGCGAGAGTGCGTGGCCGCTGGCATTGATCCGGGCGGACAAGGGAGCGCCCTGCGGGCACGTGTCGATCCTGATCCAGTGCTTGCAGGGGTTGGGCGTGGACGAGATCGGCTTCGTCGGCGCCACCGAAGAACCGAAGGCCGAGGACGAGGAAGACTAGCCGCCGCAGCGCGTCCGACAGCGCGGGACCGAGTCACATGGCAGTGCAGCGCGCCCCCGAAAGTGGCAACCCTCGCGGCTGGCGCCGGAAGTGGCAACGCGTTGCCCCGGAGCAGCGGCGGGCCGCAGCCCGGTCGCTCGACGATCTCTTCGTCCGCCCCGGTCCGATCACGCTCCTCCTGGTCGCCGCTCTGGTGCTCTCGCTCGGCGCCCACGCCGTTTCCGTCCCCTTTCTGATCGCGGCCCGGAAACGACAGGGCGGCGGGGTCGACGCCGCCGGCCGCGGCTACCTCCAACGCGTCCTGCAGAAGCAGCAAGCCAAGAAAGAGTCGCTTAAAGCGAAGAACCGGCTGACCATGCCTCCGCCCCCGCCGGACCCGGAGACCGTGGTCGAGAGGGCGATGTCCGAGTCGCTTACCAACGACGTTGCGAAGATCACCGGCAAGCTGCTCCCGATGGAGCTGCAGAAGGACCTCGCCGCCTACGTCAAGACCAGCCTGCAGGACGAGCTTGCCCTCGCCTCCAAGGACATCGCCGAGGGCAAGCTGTCGCAGGACGAGATCCAGCAACTCCACCGCAAGTTCCAGCAAAAAGCGCACGCCAAGACCATCGAGTGGCGCCAAGCGTACCTGGAGGAGCACCAACTCGAACGCGCCGCGGTGAGCACCAAAGAATGGTACGAGAACGAAGTCTCGCAGACGCTGTTCGGGAACATGCAGTACACGTTGTTCAGGGCGTACCACAAGATGTGGGGGCACCAGTTCGGGCGCAGCAATCCGACGCTGCACTGGGGCCGGTGGGGGTTCCTGGGCTGGAGCGGGTACGACCGGAAGATCCGGTCGCTGCGCGCGCTGATCCAGCCCCGGAAGAACGAGACGGTGCCGGGCCTCGAACACGCCCGACGCCTCCGCAGCGGGCTGAAGGCGATCCACGACCGGCAGATCTTCGACGGCCGGTTCACCCAGTGGTACTCCTGGACGTCCGCCTACCACCACTACATCGACGGCTTCCATCCGCACCGCGCGAAGGAACTGCGCCGCGAGCTCGGCGCCAAGTTCAGGGCCGCGTGGGAGAAGGCGTTCGCCGCGGCCGACGGCTACTACGGCGAGGCCGAGGGGGGCGCTGAGGGCGATGAACTCAAGGAGCCGCACGACAAATGCCTTGCCGCGGCCAAGGAGTTGCTCGCGGCCGGCGAGACGCTTCTAGTGCCCGACGCCAGGGACTACGTCATCGCCAACCAAGCTATCCGGTCGCGCGTCCTGCGCGGCCCGGCTCGCGAGAAGATGTACCAGTACTGGGTCGACGAACTGGTCGAGGGCCTGTCGCCGATGATCCGCGACTTCGCCCGCTCGCAGTTCAAGAAGGGCATCATCCGGCACAAAGACGGCGTCGCCCAAGCGATGAAAGAGTTCCCGAAGACCATCGTCCCGCTGGTGCGGCGCGACACCCGGCGGATCGTGCCCAAGAAGGTCTTCGACCGGATCATCTTTCATATGGCGTACGCCTTCGCCTACCGCAGCAAGGTGACCGGCGATGAGTGCCCGCCCAGCGCGGAGGACATCAAGGCGGACGAGGCGGCGCTGGCCAAGGTGCTCGCCCGCTGGCCAGCGGAGCGCCGCGCGTACGTCGAGGCCCGCGCCCGCGTGCTCGAACGCCAGTTCGCCGACGCCATCGAGCGCATCAAGGAAGCCATCCTGACCAGAGTTCTCACCGGCAACCTGCTCTACAGCAGTATGGGCCACTTCGTGGAGGGCGTCGACTACACGGACAAGGTCGAGGAGAAGCTGAACGCCCGGGCGATGGCGATGAAGGGCCGCGGGCAGGACCTCGCCAAGCTGACCGAGGCGGGGGTGCCCGACACCTCCGCCCCCTTGGTCGCGTTGATGTTCGGCGCCTCCAAGGGCCACGGCGCGAATCTGCAGCCGGTGCCGACCACGATGCAGCCGGCGATGATCACCGGGCCCGGCGGCCCGGAGGCCGCGGTGCTCACGGCGCCGCCGGTCCTCCCGCCGCCCGCCGCCAAGTGGGGCTTCGAGGAGCAGGCGGAGGTCAAGGCGCCGTTCGTCACCCCCGCCTTCGACGCCATCCCGTTCCTCAAGCAATTCCCCGCGCTGGACGGCGACCTGCGCGACTGGGGCAAGATCCGCCCGCTGGCGCTTGACGGGCCGCAGGGCAACCGGATCCTCGTCTATGCTGCGTGGAACTACCAGGGCTTCTTCTTCGGCTACGAGGTCAAGCAGGACGCCGAGCAGTTCTACTACGCCTCGATGTGGCAGCAGGCCCACAACCACAACACCGGCGGCATCTGGTACCGCAAGGTGAAGGGCGTAGACTGGGCGTACCAGGGCGACTTCTTCCGCCTCGTCTTCGACACCCTCGACGCCCGCAACGGCAACCGCGGCGAACCGCACACCCGAGAGTTCGCCGTCTTCCCGCTCGGCGTGGAGAGCGATCCGACGCGCCCCGGCATCGAGCGGACTATCAAGTCCCAACGCGACGCCCAGCGCAAGCAGTACCGCGAGGTGAAGTCGTCGTGCACCATCTTCCCCCAGCAGCCGCCGCCGGAGGTCGGCCCGGACGGGAGCGGGCCCTATCGCGTCAGCCGCCGCACCGCCACCGGCTACACGACCGAGGTGTTCATTCCGCGGTCGCTGTTCAAGGTGCCCGTCTTCGCGCCCGGCTGGTACGTCGGGTTCGACTGCGCGGTGGGCCTGGGCGCCCAGGGCCGCCACGGCCGGTTCATCGGACAGTCGTGGGCGAGCCAAGACCTGCGCCGGAACGGGTCGGGCGGGGCGAACAGCCCCAACCGGTGGGGCGACCTGCTGCTGCTGGGCACCGACCCCCGCCTCCTGATCCAGGAAGCAAACGTCACCGGCCACCTTGTCTACCAGCTCTTCCCCGGCCGCTCGTATCTGCTGACCGTGGTCGACCCCGACCGCAACGTCAGCCTGGCGAGGAAGGACACGGTCCTGGTCAGCGCCGAGGTCACCGGCAGCGGGGACGACGTGGAGGTCTTCATCCTTGAAGAGACGGAGAAGAACTCCGGCGTGTTCCGTGGGTTCATCAACACCCAGCCGGGCGTCGGCCGCCAGGTCCAGGCGGTGCTGGAGATCATGCCCGCACAGCAGGTGCGGTTCGGCTATGTGGACTTCGCCAATGCCAAGGGGAAGCGCAACGTCATCACGACGATGACGCTGCCGGTGGTGGCGCCGGTGACGCGGGTGGTCGCCGGCAGCCGCTGAGTCGGATGATCAGGAGAGATCGAGTTCAGGGCCGAATGAGACGACGTGCGTGTACAGGAGTTGACGCCGTGAGACGAGTTGCTCTGCTGGTGATTCTGGCGCTGCTGCCGGCGCTGACCGCCGGATGCGACGAGGGAACACTTCCCGCCCCGCCGCCCGGCCCCAAGCCGAAGACGACGGAGCCGGCCAAGGTGGTTCCCAAACTGCCCGACGAGGAGACGTCCGACGCAGCGATGAAGCTGCTTATCAAGAATCCCAACGCGGATCGGACGGGGGACGAGGACGCGTACAAGGTCGACGCGAGGATGCCGTCGGGCACGCTGGTTGGCGCGTGCAAGTGGGCGTCGCCCGTCGTCCGCTGGGGGGGCGTGCCCAGGCCCGACCCGATCAAGCTGGAGGGAGAACTCGCGATCAAGGAGCCGCAGCCGGGCGAGGAGAAGTACTACCGGAACATCGGCCTGCGCGGGCGGTGGTACTTTGTCAACAACTACTTGCGGACCCACCCGACGGGCGTGGTGGTGATGATGCGCCGCATCAAGCGCGGGCGCCGGCCGATGCTCGACCGGCCGACGTTCATCATCCGTGAGGGACGGTTCAGGCCGCACATGCTGTTCGCGCCGCTGCACGACCGCGTGATGTTCGGCACCTACGACTCGTACCCCACGCACGTCCAGGTAAAGAGCGTGACCTCGCGCAAAGTGATACTGGACGGCGTGGTGGCGGCGTTCGACCGCGCCACCATCAAGCCGCTGGGCGGGGGCGGCACGCACTACACCGCGCGGCCAACGATGCTCGGGTCGGAGGCGGCCGACGAACTGGGCCCGTACGAGATCCGCGCCAAGCGGCATCCGTGGAAACGCGCCTACGTCATCTTCGTCGACAACCCGTACTGCGTCGTGTCCAACGGCCCCAAGTTCACCATGCGTGCCGTGCCGGTGGGCACGTGGGACATCGGCGTGTGGCACCCCGAGTTCCGCCTCGTGCAGAACAGCTACCGCGTGACGATCAAGAAGGACGAGACGACGGAACTGGGGATAATGGTTCATCCGCCGGACCGCCTGATGCCAAAGAAGCGAGGGAAGTAGGCGGTCGCTCCGACGCCTCCGCCGTTCATCGTCGCCGGTGAGACTCCCCGCCCCGCCGCTACTTCGCCGCCGCCTTCCTCTTGTTGGCCATGATCTCCGCCGGGCTCAGCGGTCGGTTGTAGATGTAGAACTCGTCGCGTTGCGTCCCGCTCCACTTGCCGTGGTCGCAACTGATGGGCGAGAAAATCTGGCCGGACGGCCGGCCGCGGTCCCACGGTGCGCCGTACCATTCCTCCTTGCCCGGGTCGGCCTTGCCGGCCCGCTGGCCGTCGATGTAGAGCTCGAGGCGGCGGGCCTTGATGTCCCACAGCACCGCCACGTGCCGCCACTTCTCGGTCCACGCGAACGGGGCCTGGACGTAGCGGATCTGGCGGCCCATCCCCTGGTACGTCGCCTGGAGATAACCGGTCTTGCCTTTCCAGGAGCGATACCGGCGCAGCGTGATGCCGCTCTGGCTGCCGGCGGCGATCTGAGGGAAGCCGTTCATCCCGAAGAGGCACTCCCCGTAGTTGTTCCACTGTGAGGCGCCGGCCTTGCAGGTGACGGCCGGGTCGGGTACATAGGTGTTCTCGTTCCGGATCTGCGGGTCCTTGCGCACCCAGCAAAGGATCGTCCCCCGTTGATAGTCGATGTTCCTGTACGAGTCCGCCAGGGCGCCGGTGCGGGCGCTGAGGGCCCAGCCCTTGACCCCTTCGTTGGTGTAGATGCAGGGCGCACCGGACTGGCCGCACCCGGTCCCGCCCGCGGCGCGGTCAAAGTTGGCGCCCTTTGTCTTGTCGTCCCAGGAGGCGTAGACCAGGAGGCCGGTGTCGTCGAGCGCCTTGGGCGCGACGCGCGTCTTGCCGCGGATGACGGTGGTGCCCGGGAAAAGCACGTTGACCGGCTCCTTCTCGCCGTCGAAGCGCACCACCGGCTTGACCATCTCACCCTTCTGGCTGGAGTACTGGCTGTTCACGATCTTGAAGATGAGCGTCTTGGATTCGTTGGCGCCAAGTTGGAACGGCTGCTCGGCGGGCACCGCCTTCATGCCGGCGGGCAGACCGAAGCCGGCCACGCCCTTGCACGGACCGGCCCGCTGACTGATGAACTTGTCCGGCGGGCCGTCGGGCCGGCTGGTGCGGAAGTTGTCGATGTGAACGAAGAAGTGCTGTTCGCGCCCCTTGGGCAGCGGGATGCTCTGCATCGGGTCCATCGCCACGCGGAGCCGGGGCGCCGCGACCAACTCGAAGCCATCGGCAAGCGCGCGCCCGTCGGCCGTGGTCAGGAGGGCCCGAAACGGCACGATGCCGAACCGGGCGCCCGTGACGGTCTTCGCCGTCGCCTGGATTCTCTTCGCGGCCCTGGGCGCCAGGTCGAAGGGCGTCTGCCCTCCGCTGACGGTCAGGCCGATGCTACCGACCCACTCCAGCTTGGTCACGCGAACGGGCTTGTCCGAGGTGTTGCGGACGGTCAAGGTCACGGGCATTTCGCCGGGGATGGTCATGTCCGGCCGCGCCGTTTCGAGCGTCATACGGACCGGGCCGGTGAAGATGGCCCGCAGGGGCACGTCCACGCAGGCACCCTCTTCGCCGGCGGATACGGGGCAGGCCACGCCGGCGCACGTGGCGGACTTGACCTTGACCGTGTCGGGCAACTGCAGCGGCAGCGGCGTCAGCAGGAACGGCGGGAAGACGTCGCGCTCGAGCGCCAGCGTGACGACTACCGCGTTGCCGTCCGCCGCAGCGACGTCCTGCACCCGCGTCTTGTGCCGCACGTATTCGTTGGCCCCGATCATCGTCTCGCTGGCGTGCCAGACGAGCTTGTGCTTGCCGAACTTGCCCAGGATGTCGCTGATCTCGGCCAGGTCGGGCGCCTTGAAATCGCGCAGGCTGAAGCGGACGATCTGCCCCCGCTCCGCCCGCCGCAGCGTGCCGCGAAACTGGTTGGCCATGACGTGGTAGTAGATGGTCTCGTTGGGCACGCGGCGCGAGTCCACGCGGTTGTCAAAGTTCTCGCGGTGCGCCAGCGTCTTCTTCCGCTCCCGTCCGAGGTAGATCATGTACGGCTTGTTGTCGCTGAGCACCAGGTAGTTGGAGTCGTGATAGGCGTAGCCGAAGCCGGAGCCGCGGTCGGGATTGCGGTCGATGGGGAACCGTCGCGTGCTGTAGTGCCCGCCGATGCGCCCGGCGGCGACCAAGCCGTCGGCCTTTTGCCGCAGGACGAGGCGGCTGGAGGTGACCGCGTCAAACGCCTCCTGGATCGTGTTGGCGCCGATGTGGGAGGAATACGTGCCCTTGGCCCCCCACACGCTCACGCCGATGTCCGCCCCCGCCTCCTCCAGGTCCTGGATCTGCTCGGTGGAACGGGCCGGGCTGCAGTAGATGGTGGTTCGGAAGCCGAGCTTGCAGAGCGCCTCGACCGTCTTGTAGGACGTGGGGCCGCTGAAGGTGAAGGCGCAGCGCTTGCCAGAGGGGAACACGGCGAACGACACGTCTGAGCGCGTCAGGCGGGCCTTTCTTTCCAGACCCAGGCGGACCTTGAGCAGCAGGGGCGGCCGGCCAGACGCGGCCCCCTCCCCGGCGCCGGCGCTCGCCACACCGACGACCAGGACGAGCAGAGCCGCCCCCGTCCACCGCAACCAAAGCAAGACACGTCTATCCATTCTCACGCCTCTAAGGGTTCTGCTTCTTTGCCATCGCCTTGGCAACCTCGGCCGCGACCTCGTAGAGCTTAGCGGTTCTGGCCTCCCACCCCGAGTAAGGCCAGCTTATGCCCGCGTCGGGACGCCCGTGGAAGTTGTAGTTGACCCGGTGCCAGCGGGTGCGCTCGTCCAGCACGGCCTGGGCCTTGGCCGTCAAATCCTGGCTCAGCGGGCACATCTGCTTGAGGATCAGCAATCTCTCGAGGAAGATGCGGGCCTCGCACTCCTGGATGTTCTCACGGACCAACTCGAAGCGGACGGTCGGCTCGGCTCCGTCGGGGCCGGGGTAGAGGAGTTGGTTGGTGGTGCATCCGCGGTTGCCTGACCCGACGTTGGCCGAGTGGGGGAAGCGGCTGTAGAGCGACCGCAGGCGGTAGGCGCCGGCCTTGCGGGCGGGCGGCGGCCAGAAGTCCGCCCCGATCTGGCCCAGCCCGGGGCGGTCCGCCATCAACACCTGCTCGCACAGGCAGCGGAACCGCGCGAACGTGGCGTAGTCATAGGTCGTGCGGTCGAGCCAAGTCCGGACGCCGCGACGGACCGCGTAGGTGTGATTCCAGCCGTACACCCGCTTGACCTTCGGGTCCGTGTTGTTCCCGCCGCCCCAGACGTTCGACGTATACCGCACGGCGACCGACTCGCCCCCGGAACAGCGGATGTGATCCACCCCGCTCGGGGAGTGCCGCGCCACCTGCCAGCCGGCCCGCGGCAGAATATCCCAGAAGACCCGTGTCGTCTTGAGGTCCGGCACCACGTCGGAGCCATAGCCGAGCAGGACGCTGCGCCGGTCGAGGCCCGCGTTGGTCACGATCTCACGCACCCCCCTCAGCACCGGCCGCCAGAACGTCCGGGACTCGGGCGAGCCGTGCTTCGGGCCGCGGACGTTCTCGATCTTGCCCGTCTTCACGTCCCGCACGGACACCTGCGGGCCGGTCCTCCGCTCGCACGGTTGCCACACGCCCAGCACCACGAACCGCGGCTTGCCGAGATGCTTCACAGCGAGGGCAACGTACTTCTCCACCCGCGTCAGGTCCGGGGTGCACTTCGTCCACCACTGCCCCGTGAGCGGGACGCCTTGGGGCCGGTCCCACAGCACCATCGAGTGGCCGTTGCCGTATTCCGTCTCGGCCATCAAATTGATGAAGAGCACCCGCCCGCCCGTCTGCGCGATCAGGCTCATGCTCTTGCCGATCAGCGCGAAGTGCTTGTCGGACCACAGCGGCACCTTGTAGTGCAGGCCGACGCCCTCCGGCGACTGGATCAGGCCGAACCAGTAGGTGAAGTCGGCCGGATCGGGCAGCGTCCAGTCGATGACCTTCAGCTCCACGGGGATCCGGACCGGCTTGCCATCCTGAAGATCTTGGCAGGACAGGACGAGCGTGCCGCGATACTCGCCGGGTGCGGCGTCCTTGGGGATGCGTGCGGTCACGTACACGCACTGGACCGCGCCCGACCGGAGCGGCGGGAGGCCGTCGGCCTGACGGGCCCTGACGGTCCGCCGGCCCGGGGCCGACTTGGCGACCGGCACCTCGGCGAGCGGCGTCCTGACCAGCGCGTCCTGGCGGAGCCGGCTGCGGCCGACCCGCCAGAACCGGCCGTAGCTGATCCGCAACGCCGACGCGGGAAGCTTGCCGCCCTTGCCTGCGGCCGGCGTCAGGTCGGCGATGCTCGCCTTCAGGCCGCGAATCGGCTGGTCGCTGCTGACCACCACCTTGCCGGTGTAGCTGCCGTTCCGCGCGCCGGCCAAGCGGATAGAACCGAGCGCCTCGTGCGGGTCGCCCCAGTGGTGCGCGGTTACCTCGGCGGCCAGGTTGGCGTTCCACACCTGCAGCCCCTTCGGGCGAACGACGTTGGGAACGATGCCCTCGGCGCTGTCGGTCCGCAGGTGCAGCTCGACCAGCCCGCAGGTGGCCCACGGGATGCGGCCCTTCAGGTTGAAATACTCGGGCGGATACCGCGCGGCGTGGATCTCCACGGCCAGGACGTTCGTCCCCTTTACCAGCACGTCGGGCGGGATGATGAGCTTCTCCACCCGCCGCACGCGGGCCTCGTACACGCCCTCCTTGGCGATGGCGTCGGCGTCGGAGAACCAGCTCCACGGCTTGCCGTTCGGCTTGAGGTAAGCCTTCCTCGGGTAGAGATCGGCCGGCACCCCGTGCGCGAGGCCCTTGGCCGACAGATGCTGGCGCTTCAGCTCCTTGCCGTTGACGTGGACCACGATCCCACCGAGGTAGGCGGCGTCGAGCCACAGGCTCTTCACCTTGGCGGGATCCGTAACGGTGAACTTGCCGCGGAGGTTGAGTTGCCGCAGATATAAGCTGGGCGAGCCGCTGCCCGTCCGGCCGTCCAACTCGCCCTTGGAGTATTTCACAAAGAAGTGCTGCCGGGCCCACTGGGAATCGTCAAAGCCGACTTCGGTCCAGCCGGCGGCCGGATACCGGGTGAGGAAATCAAAGACCTTGGTGCCCTGCAGTTCGACGAAGCCCTTCTCGACGTGGCCGGTGGGAGGGCCCCAGGAGTGCAACACGCGCCACACGCCGCTGCCGTCCAGGACCGTCACGGCCGGGGAAGCGGCCGCGACAGGGCCGGTGGCGGCTTGCGCCAGTGTCCCGCAGATCAGACACGCACAGATGGAAAGAGCCGTGACCGTCGTCGCTTGGTGTCTGATCACCCGATTGCTCCGTACGCTGCGGCCGGCTCAGGTGGCAGTCTAGCGCCATCCGCTCGCCGATGCAATCCCTCTGGTGCCACAAGCCTTTCGCGCGATGCTGTAAGCACAAGGTGGGAGCGCTGTTAGGGCGGGCTCACCGCTGAACCAGGTTGCGGGACGGGAGCAACCGTGTTACACTCCGCTGTGCGATGCGGCGTCGGAGCCGGCTCTCCCGGCCGAAGCGTTTTCGGCCAGGGGCTCCGCAACGGCACGTCGAGCACAAGGCAACCAGGGCAAGGGAGCTGAAATGCGTCATCACATCCTGTGGGTCCTGACTGCTGCTCTCATCGTCATCCCGCTGGCACTACCCGCGCCCCTGTCGGCTGCCGACGCGGTGACCGTCCTCGATTCGACCAGCTACTGGCGCTTGCTGTCTTCCTGGGATTGGCCGGTGGCGAAGACCGAGAAGGGCCTGATCCTGCTGAGGGCCCGGCCAGGCCGGGGAGTCTGCAAGTGCGACGTGAACTTCAACCACATGACTCGCTATCCCGCCGACGGCTGGGCCTCGCCGGAGTTCGACGATTCCTCGTGGGTGCGCCGGACGTTCCTTGCACGGTGGGTCAGCGGCGAGAGCGACCACCGCGCCGGCGGCGGCATGGCCAGCGCGCGGCTTCGCCAACTGAGCCTCCGGGGCAAGTTCGCCGTGACCGACCCGGCCGCGGTCAAGGGCCTGAAGCTCTCGATATCCTACCGCGGCGGCGTGGTCGTGCGCGTCAACGGCAAAGAGATCGCCCGGGCGCATCTCCCGGCCGGCACGATCGAGCCCGGCTCGCCGGCGGAGATGTACGAGAAGAGCATCTACCTCCGCGCCGACGGCAAGCCGCAGCTTTGGTATCCGTCGAACAAGGAGGCGCAAGCGGCTTTCGCCCGGCGCGAGCGGAAGCTGGAGAACGTCGCCGTCCCGGCCGGGGCGCTCCGCAAGGGCGTCAACGTCCTGGCCGTGGAGATTCATCAGTCCACCTATCCTGAGGAATATGGCAAGACCGGCGTGCCTTGGGGGGCGTGCGGGCTGATCTCGCTGCGCCTCCGGGCCGACGGCGCCGGGGGGCTGGTGCCGAACGTTGCCCGGCCCGCGGGCGTGCAGGTGTGGAACACGAACGTCTGCGCCCACCTGTACGACGTGGAATACGGCGACCCGAACGAGCCGCTGCGGCCGATCGCTCTGGCCGGGGCGCGCAACGGCAGCTACACCGGCCGGGTGGCCGTCGGGTCCGACAAACCGATGAAAAACTTCCTGGCCCGGGCCTCGGCTCTAAAAGGCCCCGGCGGGAAGAGCATCCCTGCCTCGGCGGTGCGCGTCGGGTACGGCAGGTTCGACCACCACCGCGGGAGCCGATGGGGCGGGGCGCTCCCCTACGACGGGATCATGTACGGCAGGATCCGCGTTCGGCGCGACGACGCAGTGATCGACACGCCCCCCGGCGAAGTGCCGCTCACGAGGAAGGGGGGCCGCGCAGGCGCGGTGCAGCCGGTGGACGTGACGGTGGACGTGCCCAAGGACGCCGCCCCCGGCGCTTACGCCGGCGAACTGACGATCACTATGGACGGGCTCGGCAAGCCCGTCACCGTCCCCGTGCACATGGAAGTGATCGACTGGACGCTGCCGGACCCGGCGGACTACACCTACTTCTTCGGTCTGATCGAGTCGCCCGAGGGCGTGGCCCTCACCTACCAGGTGCCCCTGTGGTCGGACCGGCACCTCGAACTCGTCGGGCGGAGCCTCGAACTGGTCGGACAGACCGGCGGCAAGGTGTTGTACCTGCCCCTCGGCGCCGAGAGCCAGTACGGCAACGAGCGGTCGATGGTCCTGTGGGTCAAGGGCAACAAGGGCAAGTATACCTACGACTTCGATCCCCTGGAGAAGTACCTGGACTTGGCGCGGAAGAAGATGCCCAAGCCGACGTTCGTCGTCTGCGGCGTGTGGGACTCTTGCATGCACTGCTACGCGCCCGCGGCCATGAAGCGCAAGTGTCCGAAGGTATCCGTACGGGACTCCAAGACCGGCAAGATCAGCAACGTCGACGGCCCGAAGTACGACGCGCCCGAGAGCATCGAGTTCTGGAAGCCGGTGCTGAGGGGCGTTCGTGACATCCTTGCCCGGCGCGGCCTGGCCGGCCGGATGCTGCTGGGCTACGCCGCCGACGTCTTGCCCAGCAAGAAGATCGTCGAGAACTTCCATAAGGTCGTGCCGCAGGCGGCGTGGCAGTCGACCCGTCACGGCGGGAGAGGCTGCGAGCACCTGGCCGGCGAATCGACCAGGGTGCCGGTCAAGTACCACGCCAACGTCTGGGGCGGGTGGGACAACCACGACCCCGACTGCATGCGGATCTACGGGTGGAAGTATCCCGCTCGGCCCAGCCTGCGGACGTGGCTGGACCGCGACCTGTTCGACGCCTCGCCGATCCCGCAGTTCCGCACCGCCGCCGAGCAGTCGCTGCTGGCCAACCGCCGCGGCCTGGGCCAGATCGGGGCGGACTTCTGGCCGGTGAAGAGCCACGACGGCAGGCCGACCCACACGATGGTCGGGCGGTTCCCCGGCACCAGTGAGGGGAACCTGGGCATCTACGCCGGGCAGCTCCTCTACCCCGGCCCCAACGGCCCAGTGCCAACGCTCCGCTACGTCATGATCAAGGAGAACATCCAGGAGTGTGAGGCCCGCATCTTCCTCGAGAAGCTCCTGACGGCCAAGCCCTGCCCGGTGCCGGCGGGGGTGGCCAAGAAGTGCCAGGCCGTGCTGGACGAGCGGACGCGATGGCACCGCGTCCAGTTGCGCGTCAGCGGCGAGGAACGGCTGTTCTGGGCCTACAGCGGATGGGAGGCCCGCTCGGCGGCGCTCTACCGGGCCGCCGCCGAGGCCGCCGAGGCCGTCGTGAAGCCCGGTCACTGACCACGACTCGACTGCAGAGAAAGACCACATGGCCCTCAAGAGATCTCTTGCCTGCGTCGTCGCTGTTCTGGTGACCCTCTTCGCCGCGAAGGCTCATGCTATCATCGATCCGAACTTCACGCCGATTCACCTGGTCGAGCAGTCGGCGCTGATCCTCGAACTTGATCTGAAGCCGGGCAAGACCAAAGACCAGTACCTCGGCACCGTGCGCGAGGTCCTCAAAGGCAAGACGGCCCTCAAGGCGTTCTCGTTCGATCTCTCCAGGGCGGCGAACGAACAACACGCCGACGCGTTCCGCGGGCTGGTCAAGGCTTCCGGTGACAAGCCGGCGCTGTTCTTCGTGGGCACGTTCCTCACCGACGAAGTGGGGGCCGGCGGGATGGGCGGCGACCCGCCCAGGAGGGTCGGCTATCTCCACGTCGCTGCCAAGTGGTGCGACTTCGCGGGAGGGACGGGGACCGTCTGGCACCTGACCGTGCTCGCCACGGCTCGAGAGAAGCTCTGGGCCGGCGGGACCGACATGCTCCGCCGCGCCGTGGACTATATCCTCGGAGAGGACAACCCGCAGGTCCCGGTGAAAACCGGCGTCAGTTGGAGCGGCAAGCCGAGCAGGATCGGGACGTTCGCCGGCAGGATCCGCGCCGTCAAGCCCATCGACCTGGCCGGGGACGGCCGCTTCGCCCTCTTCGTCGCGGCGGACAAGGGTGACCGCCTGCTGGTCTGCGACCGCAAGACCCGGAAGTTCAAAGACGTCACCGCCCGGAAGAAGCTGAGCTCTGCGTCACAACTCTTCGCGTGGGGCGATTTCAACGGCGACGGGACGCTCGACCTCATCAGCCTGAGCGGCGGGAGACTGAGCCTGCACGCGCAGCAGGCCGACGGTGCATTCCGGCCGGCCGCCCTCGGCCTCCCGGCCGCCCTGGCCAGGGACTGCGTGGGGCTGGCCGCGCTCGACGCGGGCCGCGAGGGATTCTCCGGTCTGCTCGTCAGCGGCGCCTCCGCCCCAAGGTTGGTCGTCTTCCGCGCCAACGCGAAGCCGGTCGTGACCGCGCTGACGACGAGGGGCGTCGATGTGGCCAAGCACGGAAGGGCCGGGGACTGCATCGTCGCCGACTTCGACGGTGACCACCTGCCCGACATCATCCAGCCCTTCGCCAAAGGCAGCCTGTTCTTCAAGGGCCGGGCGCCGGGCAAGTTCGCGCCCGCCGTCGCATGCGCGGTGCACCTCGGGCGGGGCCGGAGCAACTGGTGTCTCGCCGACTTCGATGCCGACGGCCGGCTCGACATATTCACCGTCGCGGAGGACAACTGCCGCATCTGGCAGAACCAGGGCGGCGGCAAGTTCGCCGAACTCCTCAATGCCTCGGGCGAGATCGCCTACATCAGCCAAGGCGGCGGCATCGACTGCATGGCTGGCGACGTCAACAACGACGGACGACAGGACGCCTTGATCTGTTACGAGACAGAGGGCCCGCAGATCTTCTTCAACCGCGGCTTCCGAAGCTTCGGCCACTCGCACATGCTGGACGTGTCGGAGAAGAAGCTGCTCAAGGCCGCGGGGTCCGGCCAGCGTGCGGGCTGCCTGGGCGACTTCGACGGCGACGGCGCTCAGGACATGGCCCTTGCCCTTCCCAATGGCGACGTGTACGTCTTCTTCCGCGACGCGGGGGACGGCGGCACCTGCAACGTCACCGCGTTGCTGCCGGTCAAGGGCGCCTCCAAAGGGCCGGTCACGGTGGTCGGGTGGGTGAAGAGCAGCAGGCGAGGGGGCAAGCCGCGGTGCTTGGGGGCCTGGAACGTGGCTCTGGGGACCGGTGCCGCGTTCCTCGGACGGGAAGAGCCCGGCCCCGTCACCGTCGAGTGGACCCTGCCCGGCGGCAAGACGCAGAGGAAGCGAATCACCGTCGAGGACGGACCTGTCCGGCTGCAGATCAAGTAGCTGCCAGAGGCATCGTACTCCGGGGGTGGCGGACGCTCCTTCGTTGCACGTTGCCTGACGTTGGCGCCGCATGTGTGTGCAGGAAGTCACAAGATGCCGACCGTTTGACTCCCCATAACGCCGGAGACGCGCCGCCTCGGTGGACCT
>CAZDHT010000038.1:0-29379 GCA_964505325.1 uncultured Planctomycetota bacterium
TGCACGGCGATGATGCGGTTCTGTCTTCTGGACAGAGAGAAGAGGACGTTTCAGACCGAGCGGTTCTGCTTTATGGGTGGAATCGACGACTGGATCCCGATCGGCCAGGAAGGTCCGCTGCTCTTCCTCGTGGGCCAGTTCGTCAAGCACCTGGGGAAGGAGTCGTTCTACGAACTGGACTGAGGGCGGCGACAGGAGGTCCCTGCGAAAATGACAGGCAAATCAGAGAAGGTCCCGAAGCAGATGCAGTCCACGTTCGACGCCGTGACCGCATTGACGGATCGCTTCTGCACGGAGCATCTGAACGACGAGTACCGGCAACTCGCCCGTCAACTCACCGCCGCACTGTGCCGGAAACGTCCCTCGCCATTGGCAAGAGGCAAGCCTGCCGTGTGGGCGTGCGGCGTTGTGTACGCCTTGGGGTTTGTGAACTTCCTTTTCGACAAGAGCAAGCCGCCCTACATGAAGGCGTCCGAACTCTGCGAATGCTTTGGGGTCAGCCAGGCCACCGGCTCCGCCAAGTCCAAGGCGGTTCGCGACGCCCTCCACATGATGCAGATGGACCCGGAGTGGTGCCTGCCGAGCCGGATCGCGGACAACTTGCTGGTGTGGATGCTCAGCGTCAACGGAATGATGATGGACATCCGTCACGTACCCCGCGAGATTCAGGAAGCCGCCTACCGGCAGGGGCTCATCCCGTACATCCCGGCGGAGGACGGAACACCGGCCGCGGATCAGTCGACCGGGGAACTCGTCCCGGGGCCGGACTCGCATGTGTATCAGTTGAAGGTCACGCTCCTGGAGGTCGAGCCGCCCATCTGGCGACACTTCCAAGTCCTGGGCCAAAGCACTCTCTACGACGTCCATTGTGTCCTGCAGATCGTCATGGGCTGGCAGGAATGCCACCTGCATGAATTCATCCTCGGCGACGCCCGGTACAGCACTCTCTATGACGACGCTGACCTTGCGGAAGATGTGACGGAGGACGATGAGGTCACCCTCGCCCAGGTCGCTGCCAACGAAGGGATGAAGTTCACATACCTGTACGACTTCGGCGACGGCTGGAAACACGAGATCCTGGTGCAGAAGATCTTGGAGCCAGAACCGAGGGGCACCTATCCGGTGTGTTTGGGAGGAGAGCGTGCTTGCCCGCCGGAGGACTGCGGCGGAACTCCGGGGTACGAGGAGTTCTTGGAGGGGATTCGGGACCCTGAACACGAGGAGCACGACGACATGTTGAGATGGGTGGGCGGCTCCTTCGATCCCGAAGCCTTCGACATCAAGGCGATCAACCGAAACCTGAAGAAGGAGAAGGCCAGGGGCTACGTCCGGTGACGACGGTGTGCCATATGTTGATCCGGGCTCGATGTCGATTCTTGACACCGCCGAAGACCTGCCCTACCATCACTCCCGGCACGCTTCAGAGACGACGAAGCCGCCAAGCCAGTCATAACAGGAACGGTGGCCACCAAAGAAAGGAGCCGTTAGATGGGCAAGATCGAAACCGCGGTCAAGTCAGAGATCACCCGACTCGCCAAGAAGGAGATCCGGGCTGTCTGCCAGCCGCTCGCCCGGGATGTTCGGCAGTTGAAGCGGACGGTGTCACAGTTGCGGAAGGTGGTGCTCGCCTTGGAGAAGGTCGCTGCGCTCTGGCATGAACAGGTGAGGGAGAAGCGGACAATACTTCAAGCTTCCGAGGAGGAGGTGGAAGCCGCCCGCTTCTCGCCGAGGCTGATCCGTAGCCTGCGGAAGCGGCTCGGCCTCTCCCAAGGACAGTTGGCGACCGTGGTCGGGGTCAGTTCAGCATCCGTCGGGTTCTGGGAGCAAGGGAGGACCCGGCCGACGGGGCTGAACAGGACGGCTCTGGTCGCTCTGAGGAAGCTGGGCAGGAGGGATGTGCGGAGGATACTGGAACTGAAGGCGGGCACCAAGCCGAAGAAAAAGGCGACAAAGAGATCCTCCAGGAAGAAGCCAACCAAGAAGGCCAAGCGGAAGACGAGATAACGGGATCCACTACTGTCCGGTTAACGGCTTCGCAAGACGGCGCAAGCCATGAAAGGACAAGGCGTTACGCGCCAGAATGAGTTTTCGCGACTTGAACTTCGTTGTACATTTCGGCGAGCATTTCCATCGCCCCTGGCTGGAGCTCGCCGAGCCCAACGCGGTAAAGACGCAGGTCTGGGTCGCGGTCAGCGTGTATGTGCTTGTGGCCATCGTCAAGAAGCGCCTCGGGATCTCTCGCAGCCTTCCGCAAATCCTGCAAATCCTCAGCATTTCGATCTTCGAGCAAATTCATATCACACAAGCACTTACAGAAGATCCGTTCCAGATTGAAGGAGACCGTTGTCATAACCACTTGCCACTCTTCAACTTCTAGCCGGACAGTAGTGAATCGCAATACAGATGCCGTGTCAGTACCCCACTTGGCTAAAGTGTTACCTGAAAGGATAGACCCGACAATGGACATCTTGTCCTATGAACCGCCGATGGCGGGCGATCTGGCTGCGATGTACAACCGCGCCGTCGAGCCCGTGCCGCACTGCTATCCGACGACGGCGGAGGCGTTCGCCGCCGCCGTGGCCAAGACGGCTGGCCAGGCGAAGAGTAATCCACTGCTGCGGTCGAAAGCGGCGTTTGTCGTCGACGACGATGGCACGGTCCTTGGCTTCATCGACACGGCCGTCGGCGGCCCGATGGTGGACGGAAAGGGATATACCGAGTGCGGGGTGATCCCGTTCTTCTGGTACGAGCCCGGCCGCCGCGCCGTCGGACAGGCGCTGCTCGCCCGGGCGGAGGCCCGCCTCCGCGACGTGGGCATGCGCGAAGCCGAGGCGTTCCCCCAGGAATACCGTTACGACTTCTACCACCTGCACGCGGCGTACCTGTCGGACCGCCTGCCGCACGCCGGCGCGCTGCTCGCGTTCAACGGCTACCGCCGCGTCCGAGGCGAGGTCTATCTCGACTGGCCGGACTTCGAGCCGATTGATCCGCCGCCTGCCGGTGCACCGGCCGACATCAGCGTCCAGTGGAGCGAAAGCCGCGGCACGCGCCCAAATGTCAAGGTCTTGGCGCATCACGACGGAAAGCAAATCGGCGAGTGCGAGTGTGAATCGTGTGGCGAACTCACTTCAGCGCCAGAAGCGCAGGACTGGTTCATGACGACCGGGCTCTTCATCGCCGACGAAATGCAGGGCCGAGGCCTGGGCAAGCATCTGCTCCGCCGCGCGCTGGCCGAGATGCGCGGCGCCGGCTACCGCCACGCCATCATCAGCACGTCGCTGGGCAACGACCGCGCGTTCGTGTTCTACAGCAACTTCGGCTACCGCTTCTGCGACTGGACGTACGGCTGGAGACGGGAGCTTGCCCAATGACGCCCAAGGCATACATCGCCACGTCGGGCTTCACTTACGACGACTGGAAGGGGCGGTTCTATCCGCCCGAGGTCAAGAAGCGAGCGTGGCTCGAATACTATTGCGAGCACTTCGACACGGTCGAGATCAACTACAGCTACTACCACATGCCGAGGGCGAATGTGTGCGAGTCGTGGCGGCGACGGACGCCCGACGGCTTCTGCTTCGTGATGAAGCTCTACGGCGGGATCACGCACCGCCGTCGGCTCGTGGACTGTGAAGAGCTGCTCGCGTCGTACCTCGAATCGGTCGACTTGCTCGGCGACAAGCTGGGGCCGATCCTGGTGCAACTGCCGCCGAAGTTCAACGCCGACGCGAACCGACTGGACAAGTTCCTCGATATTTGTCCGTCGCACTATCGCTGGGCGGTCGAGTTCCGCGACCTGAGCTGGCTGTGCGAGGACGTGTACGCCGTGCTTCGCGCCCACAAGGCCGCGCTCGTCGTCCACGACCTGATCAAGGATCACCCCGACGTGCTCACGGCCGACTGGGCGTATCTGCGTTTTCACGGGACCGCCGCCGAGAAGTACCACGGCGAGTACGGCGACGAGCTGCTGCAGCCGTTCGCGGCGCGCATCCGCGAGCATCTCGCCGCCGGCCGCGACGTCTATGCCTACTTCAACAACGATTACGACTGCCACGCGGTCTACGACGCGCTGCGGCTGAGGGAAATGCTTGGCCACGGATGAACACGGATGCACACACATGCATAGCGAACAAGACGCCCGTTCACAGAACGGGCCTACAGGAGAGCGTGCGCAACGGGCAGGCATTGTAGGCCGGTTCTGTGAACCGGCGCCGCAACTGGCTGTTGCGGAAATACGGCTTCGCGGCCGAGGAAATCCCGTTCGAGCCGGACGGGAGCTTGTCGTTGGTCTTCGACCTGAACGAGATGTGGGCGCGGTCTCACCCGGAGCGGTTCCCCGTCGACGTCAACCACGCGGACAAGGAGGGACTGCTTCGCGTGCCGGGCTTCGGCCTCGTCACCGTCGGCCGGGTGCTCAAGCGGCGGCGGGAAGGCCGGATGCACTCCATCGCTGACGTCGGCAAACCGGGCAAGCGGCTGACCAAGGCCGCGCGATACGTGACATTTGGGCGGGCGGTTTCGCTCTCAACACTTCCCGCTAGATTTCGCATTAGGCGCGCGGCGGCACACGGCACATAATAGTGACGATTGACAAACAGATGCCCGGGCGGAGTAGCTCAGAGGGAAGAGCGCACGCTTCGGCGTGAGGTCGGGGGTCCGAGTCCCTCCTCTGCCCGGGCTCCTTCATTGAACAGCCATCGCGATGGACACGAGAACCGACGCCGAGCTGGTGGGCGAGGCGCTCGCCGGAGCCAGGGACGCCTTCGCCGCTCTGGTCCGGCGCTGCCAGGACCACGCCTACGGCACGGCCGCCGGAGTGCTCTCCGACTTCGACCCTGGCCCGCGACGTGGTCCAGGAGGCGTTCCTGGCCGTGTACGGCGGTCTGAGGAAGTGCCGCGAGCGCGACCGCTTCGCCGGCTGGCTGCACGGGATCGTGCGGAACCTGGCGCTCCGCGCCCTGCGCGAACGGATGCAGGTGCGGGCGCTGGCGGAGGCGGCCGGCCACATGGTCGCGATGGTTGACCCCTCGCCCGGGCCGGACGAATCCGCCGAGGATGCCGAGGTCCGCACGCTCGTGCTGAGGGCGCTCGACCGGCTGAGCGGGACACACCGCGAGGTCGTCGGCCTGCATTACGTCGACGGCTTGTCCTACACGGACATCGCTGGCTTCCTCGGCGTGACCGAGGCCGCCGTGCAAGGGCGGCTGCAGCGAGGACGGGAAGCATTGCGAAGGAAACTGAAGATGGTCAAGGACACGTTCGACAAGCACAAGTTGCCTGAAGACTTCTCGGCGGAGATCAGTCGTCTGCTCGATGCCGCGGCACAGCACGGCTGGGAGTACCAGGTCGCCGTCAATCGCCTGGCAGAGATGGGTGCCCCGGCGGTTGGGCCATTGTGCGAGGCGCTGGCCGATCCACGTGTCGCCGTGCGCCGGGCGGCGGCCTATGCCCTGTGCAAGATCGGCGACGAACGCGCCCTGGGCCCCATCCTCGGCCTGATCCGCGCCAGGGACTCGTGGCGCCACCATAAGCTGTTCTCGCGCGGGCGGGTGCTCGCCATCCCGGGCATGCGGGAGGAGCTGCTTCGCATTCTTGACCAGGCCGAGGGCGACGAGCGGTGGTGGGCGATCCACATTCTCGCCAACGCCCCGGGCGACGAAGAGGTCTACGGCCGGTTGCTGGCTCTGTTCCGGAATGCGGCTCAGCCGTACGGCATCCGCGCTCAGGCGCTCGCGGCGGTCTGCCGCCTGCGCAAGGAGGGCGGCGAGCAGTTCGTCGCCGCGGCCCTTGACGATCCCGCCATCCGGCGCCACAGCGGATGGGCGTGGTGGGTTGCGGCGCGGAACGGCTACGTGCTGCCGATTGAGACGTGCGTGGCGGGCCTCGCACGCGACGTCGCGCCAAACAGCCGGCGCATGGCCGGTGAGATACTGCGGCGGCACGGCGACGAGGGCCGCACCGCGCTGGACGAGCTGCTCCGCGCGGGCACGCCGGACGAGCGCGCCGCGGCCGCGCTCGCCCTGGAGCGCGAACACCGCGCCGACGTCTTCGACGCGCTGATGACGGAGTTGCTCGACGGGTACCAGCACCGGAAGTGGCAGCGGATCATCGCCCACTCCGTGGTCCGATACTATCCGGACGAGCTGTGCGGGTGGGCGGACGCGGAGCGGGTGCCGGCCGACCGGCCGCAGGTCGCGTGGGCGCTGGCGAAGGTCCGGCTCGCATCGGGCCGCGGCACGCCGGACGACCTGCTCCGGCATGGCACGCCGTCGAGCCGGATGGCCGCGGTGCGGACGCTCGCCCGCGAAAGGGGCGCGGCGTTCATCCCCGAGCTGCGGCGCTGTCTGCGTGAGGGCAGGCCGCGTAAGGTCGCCCAGGAGGCATTCTGGCAAATGCACCGCCTCGGCGATGATGCCATCCCGGCTGCCGAAGGGATGCTCGAGTCCGAGCACTGGCCCGAGCGGAAAGCGGCGGTGTGCCTGTTGCGCCGGTGGCGGAAACTCACACCCGAGCAGAAGGCGCACGCGGAAGCCGACGAGCACGTCGCCGTTCGTCACGCCGCCAACTGGCATCCCGACTACGTCGAGGCGGCGGCGACCCATCCCAAGTGGCGCCGCAAGCTCGGCCCCGACGCCTGATCTCCATCCCTCGACGTTCGCACTTGGCTTGCGCCGGCGAACCGGCTATAATCCCGCCTTCTGTGGAACGTCCGTTATCATCAGATGGAGACGACGATGGACATCAGTGCTGCCGTCAAGGCGAACATGGACGCGTTGCGGGCGAACGTCTATCCCGGGCGCGGGATCGTAATCGGGCAGACGCCCGACGGCTCGAAGATGGTACAGGTCTACTGGATCATGGGCCGAAGCGAGAACAGCCGGAACCGCGTGTTCGTCCGGGAGGGCGACGTGGTGCGCACCGCGCCGTTCGACGAGTCCAAGGTCGCGGACCCGTCGCTGATCATCTACAACTGCACGCGCGTGCTCGACCGCATCCACATCGTGAGCAACGGGGATCAGACCGACACGATCTACGACGCGATCCGGAATGGCGAGACGTTCGAGGCCGCGCTGTACACGCGGACGTTCGAGCCCGACGAACCGAACTACACGCCGCGCATCGCGGGCGTCATCGACCCGGACGACGTCCACGCCTACAAACTCGGCATCTTGAAGACCATCGGCAACGACCCCGGGCGCCCCGTCCGGCACATCTACAGCTTCGAGAGCGCGATCCCCGGCGTGGGACACTTCATCGCCACCTACAGCGGCGACGGCAGCCCGCTCCCCGCGTTCGACGGCGAGCCACAGATGCTCGAACTCCTGGATGACATCGACGCCACGCTCGACCTGTATTGGGGCGCTTTGAACGACGGCAACAAAGTCTCGCTCCTGGTCAAGTCCATCGATCCAGCGACCGACGCGACGGACATCCGGATCGTGAACAAGAACCAGGCATAGGCGGATTCACCGCGGAGCCACGGGGGGGCGCGGAAAAGAGCGGCGGCCCGCTTCACAGTTCGCGGCCGTAGATCCGATACCGCTTGTACAGGCGCGGCTGGAAGGCGGACTGAAGGGTGCGCACGGACTGGAGGTTGTCATCGGCCACCCACGAAAGCTCGGCCTCCGGGCAGCCCCAACGAAGCCCGTTGCGGATAAAACGGTCGAACAGGAGAGCCGTCACACCGAGGCCGCGGTATTCAGGCAGGCATGCGACCCCGAAGACCCGCAAGCGGCGGATGCGGCGCTTGCCCCACAGGAAACGGGCCCATCCGAACGGGAACAGCCGCCCATTGAGCTTCTGCAGCAGCGGGTTGATGTCGGGCAGCGAGATCAAGCAGCCCACAGGTTTGCCGCGAAGCTCGGCAATGAGGATCAGGTCGGGCAGAGCAATGGGCTTCATCTCCCGGGCCATTAGTTGGAGCTCGGCGTCGGTCGTGGGGACGTAACCCCAGTTGTCCCGGCGTGCGGCGTTGAACACCTCGCCCAGAGCGGCGACCTCGGCCTTGTACCGGGCCATCGCGAGGGAGCGGACGGTGATCTCGGGGTGGCGCCGTTGAACGGCGCGGGCGATTCGCTCGAGGCGCTGCCGGGTCCCCTGGTCGCCGGCAACCTGCTCGGCAAAGAGAACATACGCGTAAAGCTCTTTGATGGGGCGATGGCCGGCCTGCTCGACAAACTCGGGATAGTACGGCGGGTTATAGGGCATCAGGATGGCGGGTGGCCGGTCGAAGCCCTCGACGAGGAGGCCGCATTCGGCGTTGGTGGATGGATTGAAGGGCCCGCGCATCTCGGTCATGCCGCAGCCACGCAGGTCGTCAGCCGCGCGGTCAAGGAGAGCGCGCGCGACACCGGGATCGGGCTCCGTCTCGAAGAAACCCCAGAACCCGGTTGTCTCGCCGTGATACGAGTTGTGCAGGTGATTGACGATCGCGGCGACACGCCCGACGGGCCGGGCGCCGCGCCAGGCGAGGTAGAGGCGGGCCTCGGCGTGTTTGAAAAAAGGGTGGCGCCGCGGGTCGAGCTGCTTATTCACGGCGCCCAACAGGGGCGGGACCCAGAGGGGATCCGACTCGTATAGACGCCAGGGCAGCCGGAGAAAGAGCTTGCGTTCCCGGCGATCAGCTACCTGATGAACCTCGACGTCTGCCCGTGAGTTGCTGGTTGCCGCTTGCCGATTCCCGTCGGCCATGTCCTCACCGTATCAAGCCGATGAGCCAGAGGGGGCCCGCGCCGGCCCGTGTCGCGCTTCGGCAGACGCTCACTCGGACCCGGCCGCCCCTTTCTGTTCGACGGAAGCCGCGCCGGCAGAAGGCGCCTCCGCATCTTTGCTGACTTCTACGCTGCATTCGTCGAGAGCGGACATGAGTGAGTCCACCAGATAGGTGACGTGTTCCTCGGTGTGCAGCGCGGTGGGGATGGCACGAAGGATGGACCCGCCGCGACGGACCGCCGGGTAAACGACGGGTGAGATCCAGACGCCGTACTTGCGGCGGAGGACGTCGGCCACCTGGAGGGTGTTGTTACCGCCGAAGCTGATCGGGGTGATGGGCGTCTGCGTCGCGCCCACGTCGATGCCCCGCTTGCGCAGCATGGACTGGAGTTGGCGGGCGTTGGCCCAGGCTTTCTTGCGGCGGTCATGGGCCTTGCGGACCAGCTCGAGTGACTTGAGCGTTGCGGCGACTACGCAGGCGGGCGCCGCCTTCGTGAACAGGATGGTCGGGGCCAGGCAGCGGATGTAGAAGATCACCTCCCGTGGCCCGGCGACAAAACCGCCGTACGTGCCGAACGCCTTGCTGAAGGTGCCGGCGTGGACGTCGATGCGGCCCTCCACGCCAAGCATCTCGGCCGCGCCGCGTCCGTTCTCGCCGCAGATGCCGTTGCCGTGGGCATCATCCACGAACAGGCGGGCGCCATAACGTTCGCACAGGTCGCAGATCTCGGGCAGTGGAGCGATGTCGCCGTTCATGCTGTAGACCCCGTCCACGACGACAAGCTTGGCCTGGTCCGGGTCGGTCGATTCGAGGGCTCGTTCGAGGCTCGGGGGGTCGTTGTGGCGGAAGTACTTGCTGCCCGCGCCCGAGATCTTGCCCCCGCACACCAGGCTGGCGTGGGCGAGCTGGTCGAAAATGAGCAGGTCCCCCGGCCGGGCCAGACAGGCGATGGCGCCCATCATCGCACCGGCGCCCATCGAGAAGGTGAGCGAGGCTTCGGTGCCCTTGAAGTCGGCGATCTGCTCCTCGAGCTCCAGATGCAAGCCGATCGTGCCGGTCAGCGGCCGGGCGCCCATGGGCGAGCCGATGCCGTAGCGCGTCACGTAGTCGGCGGCCGCGGCGCGGACCTCGGGGTGCACGCTCATTCCCAGGTAGTCGTTGGTGCTGAACTGGAGGCCCTGGCGACCGTTCAACTCGATCACCGGCCCCGCGTTCTCAATGGGGGACTCGTCGAAGAGCACGCGCCTCGCGACGGGCAGCTCTTCGCGCGTGGCAATGCGCTGCTCGCTGAGGAAGTGAATACACCTATCGAAAATATCAGCCAAGGTCCTCTCCCTTCCTGGCCGAGAGCCGCATCCCGCAGGGCCCCGGCTCGGTGGTTCCGCTCTCCGCCTGTTGCAACTACAGGCAGCCTTGGTATCATAACATCGCGCCCGAATCCCCACGGACCCGGGACCGCCATATTATGAACATGTTACGCTGGATAATCAAGAAGGCGGTTTATTTGCGCCTCCGTCAAGTTCAAGCGGCCGTCCGGGACCCCGCCGCCACCCAGGAGCGGCTCCTGCTCCGGCTGGTCCGCTACGCCAAGAACACCGAATGGGGCCGCGACCACGACTACCACCGCATCCGCTCCGCGCGGGATTACCAGCAGGCCGTGCCCATCGCCTGCTACGAAGATCTCGCCCCACTGTGGCACCGTGCGTTCGACGGCGCCCGCGATGTGACGTGGCCGGGACACATCAAGTACTTCGCTCTGTCCTCTGGCACCACAACGGCCGAGTGCAAGGCCCTGCCCGTCTCGCGCCAGGCGATTCGCGCCAATTTCCGCTCCGGCGCCACCCTGCTGGGCCTGTGTGAACGACTGGCCCCCGGCTCCGCCCTGGCCGCCGGCAAGACCCTGTACCTCGGCGGCTCCACCCGGCTCCAGCGCCGCGGGGCCTGCTGGGAAGGGGACTCCAGCGGCATCAACGCGGCCCGGATGCCCGGGTTTACGTGGCGCTATCGCCTGCCGGAACGTGACGTGGCCGCCATCGCCGATTGGGAGGCCCGGATCGACGCCATCTGCCATCGATACCTCCGCAGCCCCGTCCGCGTCATCGTCGGGCTGCCGTCCTGGACGCTGATCCTTTTCCGACGCCTGATCGACGCGGCCCGCGAACAGCGGAGCGAATCGATCACGTCCGTTGACGACGTGTGGCCGGAGCTGAGGGTGTTCGTAAGCTTCGGCATGGCGTTCGAGCCCTACCGTGAGCAGTTCAACGAGCTGATGGGCCGCCGCATCCCGGTCATCAACTCCTATTCCTCCTCCGAAGGCGGCTTCAGCGCCATCCAGACCGACCCGGCCGACCCCGGAATGCAACTCGAGCTGGACACCTGTGCCTTCTTCGAGTTCGTCCCCGCCGAGGAACTCGAACGGCCCGATCCGCCGCGGCTTACCCTCGAGCAGGTCGAGACGGGGGTGGACTATGCTCTGCTGGTGAGCACGCCCGCAGGGATCTGGGCCTACGACGTGGGAGATGTGATCCGGTTCACGTCGCTGCGTCCGCCGAAGATCGTGGTTGTCGGCCGCACGCATCTCACGCTCAATACCTTCGGAGAACACGTCATCCAGGAGGAGCTCGAGCAGGCACTGGTTGGGGCGTGCAACGCCCTGCGCACCAGAGCTAGCGACTTCACCGTGTTCCCGGTCCCGCCCACGGCCCAGGACCCTCGGGGCCGGCACCTGTGGCTCATCGAGTTTGACGGCCCCGAACCGGCGCCGGCCGCGTTCGCCGAGAGACTCGACGCCGGCCTGACGGAACAGGGCCTCGACTATCGGACCCTCCGCAACCACGACGTCAGCATGCTCAGCCCGCTCGTGGTCCCGCTGGCGCCGGGCACCTTCTACGAATGGGCCCGCCGTTACGATGCGCTCGGCGGCCAGCACAAGGTGCCGCGCGTCGCCCGTTCCCAGGAGATGGTCGATGAGCTTCAGGAATTGTCAAAGAGCCTGCGGCAGCCGCCGCGTCCCTAGACGGCAATGCGCACGGAGGACCTATCTCGGGCCGCGGCCCGCGACCGAGCCCCCGCGCTTCTTCAGCGGCCTGATCCAGCCCCGGCTGGCGTACCATTTCAAGGCCTGCCGCATTCCCTCATCCAGCGGCACGCGAGGCCGGTAGCCGAGGTCGCACTCGGCCTTGGCCCAAGAGCACGTCCAGCGCTCCTGAAGCATGTCCCGGATCTTCCGGCGCGAGATGACCTGGGGCTTGCGCGTCAGCGTCCACTTCAACTCGCCGATCTCGCCGATGAGGCGAGCGACGACCCTCGGAATCCGCACTCGGCGAAGGCGGTGTCCAAAGGCTGCCTCCAGCGCGTCGGTGATCCGAGCCCAGGTGTGGGTCCCGCTGCCCACGAAGTACACCTCTCCCCTGGCGGCCTCGCCGGCCGCCGCCAGCCAGAGGCATTCCACGAGGTCGGCGACGTGGACCAGCGAAAGCTCCTTGCCCGGGCTGCCGATAACGGGCGCCAGGCGGAACCGCTGCGCCATCTTGAAGAGCGACAGAAACGATTCGTCCCGCGGGCCGTACACCGCCGGGGGCCGGACTACGGTGACTGGGAGGCGATCCCTTGCGTCAAGGACGACCCGTTCGGCGGCAAGCTTGCTGGAGCCGTAGTGGCTGATCGGCCGGGCCTCGGCCATCTCGTCCAGCGGCTCGACGCCGGGACACGGCCCGGCCGCCGCCAGGCTGCTCACGTAGACGAACCGCTGTAAGTTCGGGCACGACCGCTCGACCGCCCGGAGCAGGTGACGAGTCCCCTCGACGTTGACGGCGGCATATGCCTCGGCCGTTCGCGCCCGCAGGAGCGCGGCGACGTGAAACACGTGGTCCACGCCCGCCGCCGCCCGGGCCACGGCATCCGCGTCCCGCAGGTCCGCAGTTCGGAACTCGACATCGAGGCCCTCGAGCCACACCCGGCGGCTCGTCGCTCGGACTTGGCATACGACCTCGGCGCCTTCGGCGAGCAGCCGCTCGGCCAGATGACTGCCCACGAAACCGCTGGCTCCGGTGACCAGTGCCTTCACGCTCTTCCAGCCTCTGTTGTGAGCCGGTGTGTCTGGTAAGCGCCCATAGTGAAGCACCCGCCGCACCCCAAGTCAAGAATATGCGCCGGCCTCGGCAGTTCCTGACTTGACGGGCGAGCACGCAGCGCCTACATTCTGTGCGTCTTTGCCAAGTACTGTGGAGATGGGGGCTGCCGTGCGCCGGGCAGTGCACATCAGCATAATGATCGCCCTCTCGGCCGGGATCCTGGTGGCGATTGTCTTCGCCGTCGGGTTCGAGCGGACGGCGAAGGCCGTCGCCGACGCGGGGGTGCCGGCCTTTGCCGTCGTGGGAGGACTGACCCTGGCCTTCCTGCTGATCCAGGCCGTCGCGTGGGCCATCCTCAATCGCCCTATCAAGCACCACGTCCCGTTCCTCACGTTGCTCAAGGGCTCGATCGTCGGCGTGGCGGGCAACATCCTGACGCCGTCGACCTACGTGGGCGGCGAGCCGCTGAAGATCCTCTACGTCGCCCGGGCCGCGCGTTTGCCCTACCACGAGGTGGCGGGCACAGTACTGTTGAGCAAGTACCTCGAGGCGGTCAGTTTCATCCTGCTGCTGAGCTTCAGCACCGTCGTCGCGATGGTGAGCTACCGCGAGTCGCTGTTCGGCCCGTATCTCGGTGCGGGCGTAGCGATTGCCGTCTTCACGACGGCGCTGCTGGCGTTGTGCGTGGCGATGTGGTTCTCGTTGTCGCGGCGATGGCGCCCGCTGACGCGCTTGCTGCGCACGCTGGCCCGTCTGCCGGTTCTGCGACAGCGGCTGCCGGGTCTCCTGCGCCGGACCCGTGACATGGAGGACCAAGTGTCGCGCGTCGTCCGTGAGGAGAAGGCGGCAGCGTCGCAGACGTTCGGCGTCCATGTGCTCGGGCATGTGGCCATTTTCCTGAAGCCGGCTCTGTTCTTCTACCTGGGCGCCGGCATGGGCCTGACCCTGGGGCAGTTGTGCCTCCTCTTCGTCGTGGGCCAGGCCCTGCTCGCCGTGCAGCTCACGCCCTCGGGCGCGGGCGTGCTGGATACGGGCCTCATCGGCGCCTTCGCCTTGATGGGCCTGACCGAGGAACACCATTTGGCGAAGTGCATGGCGTTCCTGCTCTGCCTCCGCTTCTGGGATATCCTCATCGTCGGAGCCGGCGCCTGGCTGGCCAGCCGCGCGGGCGCCCGTGTGCTGTTCCCGAAGCCCGGCCATATCGTCCCCCCCGAGTTGCCCGAGGACGAACTGCGCGACAGAACCAATGACCACTCCTCATCAGTTCGCAACACTTCAGGGAAGTGAAGCAGAGGCGGATGAACTTGTCGTCTGCGGGTGGGACGAGGTTTTCATTCTGCACCTGAAACGCGAGCACCGGCAGACGCCCGCGAAGGTCTGGAGCTGGAAGGCACAAGACCGAACGGATCTTCCCGCCCATTCGAGGGAGCTTTTCAAGACGACGGACGAATGCAAGCCCGTCCGGGGCGGCGGGGTCCTCATCACCTCCTCCACCAGCGGCGTGGCGCTGGCCGAGCGGGAAACGGGGAACGTCCTGTTCCACGCGGTTGTCCCGAACGCACATTCGGCGGAGTTGCTGCCGGCCGGGCGGGCGGTCGTGGCGAGCTCCGGCGCCGAGGAGGGGAACCGCCTGGTGGTGTTCAATCTGAACGGCCCGCCGGAGCCGGTCTGCACGGACGAGATGTCCTGGGCGCACGGGGTCGTGTGGGATGCGCAAAGAGAGGTCCTGTGGGCGCTGGGCCGCGACGAGCTGCGGGCCTATGAACTGCGCGACTGGGCGTCGCCTGACCCGTCCTTGTCGCGCGTGGCCACGTTTGACCTGCCGGACCCCGGCGGGCACGACCTCTCCCCCGTGCCGCACACGCCGCTGCTGGTGGTAACCGCCCAGGAGCACGTGTACCAGTTCGACCGCGACGAGCGGCGCTTTGCCCCGCACCCTCTGCTCGGGAACGTGCCGTGCGTCAAGGGTGTGTCCGTTCATCCCGCCAGCGGGCAGATCGCCTACGTCCAGGCGGAAGGGGAACACTGGTGGGCGGAGACAATCCGCTTCTTGGAGCCGGAAGGCGTCCTCCACGAGCCGGATGCGCATTTCTACAAAGCGCGTTGGGACGCCGCCGCTCAGGAGGAGCCCGAAGGGGCGGGGAGGGTAAGCAGAAAGCAGGCGCCGTCCTTTACGGTCTCGTCGAGGCGGAGGTCGCCGCCCATGCTGCGGGCCAGGCGGCGGCTGAGCGCCAGGCCCAGGCCGACGCCGGGGGCGGAGTTGGCTGCGTCGCGTGCCGACTTGCGGAACGGCCGGAACAGGTTCGGCGCGTCCTTCCGCAATACTCCCGGGCCATGATCTCGGACGCGCAAAGCCACCGCCCCGTCCGTGCGGCCGGCCTCGACGTGAATGAGCCGCTCCCCGGCCGACGCGGCGTACTTGCACGCGTTGTCCACCAGGTTGAGCAGGATCTGCTCGACGGCTGACGCGTCGGTTTGCGCGCAGACATCCAGCACCTCGTCATCCGCCTCGACGACCAGCTTCATGTCGGCCTCTTCTGCCCGACGGGCGAGCCGCTCCTTCATCTGATCGAGGAGGCCGCGCACGGTGACGCTCTCGGTGCGGCCCTTTGTCCGGCCGCGCTCCAGCCGGGCATAAGCCAGGACGTTCTCGACCAGGTGGCTCAGGCGCTCGGCCTCCGTGCGCAGCGTGCCCAGATAGTAGCGCCGCTTGTCCTCATCCCGCACCATGCCCTGATCGAGCATTTCGGTATACATCCGGAACGTGGTGAGGGGGGTGCGCATCTCGTGCGTCACGGCCGAGACGAAGGCGCCGCGCCGCTCGCTCAGAACCACCGCCCCGCGCAGGAGCACGGCCACCGCCGTCGCCGCCAGCAGCACACAGACCCACGCGATAATGAGCGACAGCCGGATCGGCGAGAACGGACCATCGGACAGAAGGTCGACCGCGCCCGGCACAAGTCGGACGGGAAGGGCGGCCAGCATCCGGGTCTGCCCGTCAGGGCGACCGTTTTTCAGCGGTTCGAGGCGAGCGGCGGGAAGCAGTTCCCGGGCCTCTGCAATGAGGCGCTTCTGTATCGCGGGCCAGTCGAGCCAGCAGCCCTGGACGTAGTCCTTGCCACCGATCGAAATCCGCCGGGCGAGCACCAGGGCCTCGCCGCGCCAGATCGGCTTCAAGAGGCCCTCAAGCACTTCGTCCGCCCTCGGCAGGTCGGCGGCGATACCCTGGGCCTGCTGGGGCGCCTGCTCGGCAAGCTTCGAGATGGTCTGGCGCCGCGCCCGCCATTCGGCCTGGCTGCGGCCCTGTTGTCGCGCGATCGCCTTGTTGTTGATGAGTTGGGTGATTTGAGGCGGGATGGGGGCGGCCGGCCGGCGCTGTCCCCGGGGGAGCGTGGCCAGCAGGGCCTCTCTACTGACGAAGGCCTTCAATTGACCCAGCCGGCGTTCCGACGCGAGGATCGTCTCGTGCGTGGCATAGCCCAGTTCCGCGAGGTCGCGCATGTTGCCGGTCGGCACCTGCGGCGACGTCAGCTCGCCCGCCGGGCCGAACTGGAAATGCAGCAGGATGTACGGCGAGACCTGGGTGAGCAGCGGCGACGGGGTAAGGACCTCGCCCTTGCCGATCTTGGCGAACATCGCCGTGTAGGCGCGCTCGACGGGATAGAATGCGGTGTATGCGAAATACGGCCGGGCGTTTTCCTGCGCGATGAGCGGCGACAGCGCCGAGTCCATCCGCCACAGCGCGAGGCGGACGCTCTCTTCGAGCTCCGCCTGGCCGCGTGCGTCGCGCTCGGCGCGGTCCAGCCGGAGCGCGGTCACGCTGACCCATCCCATCGCCGCCAGCAGGACGGCCAGGCACAGCGCAAACAGAACCCAGATGTGCCAAGGACGTTTCATTCGGCCTTGTCCCTATTGTACGGCTTTGCTCTTGGTTATGTCCACGGGGGCTCGCGTCCGAAGGCGGTTGAGCCCCCGAGCCAGGAACTCAAGCTTGTACTCGTCAACGGGGAATCGGGCCGGCAGAAAGAGACCGGGAACGAACATCTGTCCTGCCGGCGCGGGGTTCAGACCATCGTCGAGCCACGCGCCCCGCCACTGGCTGTGGGTGCGCCACACGCCGCCGGACACCGGGAATTCTTCGAACTGCCACACGATCTCTTTCCGCTTGTGGCTCACGTAGTGGGCGACGGGATCAAGGAACCGCGCCCGCACGACACCGAGGCTGGTGGGGCCCGGCCGGTTCGACCACGCCGCGGTGATCTGGAAACGAATGCCGCGGGGCAGACGCATCAACGCCGCACGTAGCGAGACGCTCCGCTGGAAGAGACCACGGCCCCGCCTGTCGTTCCCGCGCTTGCCCTTCTTCTTCGAGGGGCCGGTCCCCTGGAGCTTGTTGGTGACGGGGCGACAGGCGAACGGCGCCGCCTGCTGCCGAAGGACCGCTTCGACGAACGCGACATTCGCCTTCGTGTGCGGCAGGCGCACATGGGCGTGGGCGCCCGCCTTGGCGGTGCCCACGACGAACCGGTCGCCGATCTTCTCCTTCCCGTAGTAGCCGTGGCCGCCGCCGTACACCAGGCCGGGGCCCAACCCCATCAGCAGCGGAAAGGCCGGCCCTGGCGCTGGGGGCGGTGTCGCGGGAGCCTTGCCGCGCAGCACCCGTGTCGAATGGTAGGCGAGATGCACGCCCCCCAGCCCGCTGATCTCACCTGCCCGACTGCTGACCTTCACCTCGGCCACGAGCGGGGCGCGGAAGAACCGCCAGGCCAGCGCAAGCCGCTGCATGGCATCATGCTCGGCCCGAAGCGTCTTCTGGAGGTCGCCCAGAGGATCGGCCTGCAACTCCTTCTTGATACGAGCGACATCCTGGTCGGTCACCCGCTCCAGGCTGCGCAGTGCGACGGTGGTGACCTTGCCGTCCTTCGACGGCCAAACGGAGTCGACCGCCAAGACGAACTTGGCCCGTCCCGGCGTCAGTGGCCGAGCTTTGGGGTAAGCTCGCCGCCAATACACGATCTCGGTACGGGGGCGTTCGCCGCGCAGCGCTTCGTCCGCGACGAAGAACAACTTGACCATGCCATTGGTCTTCTCTCGCCGGGCCAGGCGCGCCACCAGCACGATTGGGGACAGCTTCCAACCGGGCACCGTCCATTCTCGGAAATCGTGGCGGTGGCCCGCGCTGTCGGGCAGAATGTCGAGAACACTTGCGGACAGATGGCTCCCCGTTGCGTCGAACGCCACGAGCCAGCGGCTGCCCGCGGGGTAACGCCGAAGGTCCTCGCCCATCAGGCCCCAGAGAACGATCGTCTTCGGGGCGTGACGGCCGCCGAATACCTCCACGACGCGGACCGGCAAGCCACCCGGCATGCGATAAGGCTTCGCCGCTTCCGGGGACAGAACTTCGACGAGCGCGACCGTGGGCGCCAGCATGCAGCACAACTTCGTGTACTGGACCTCGGGTGGCAGCTTCGAGTCCGGCCCGTAGAGCGGCTCCAGGAGGTCGAGCGGGTCCGCCGCACGAGCCGCCGCGGGCGGCGACGCCCCCAGGGCAACGGTGAAGCACAGCGCAAACAGAACCCAGATGTGCCAGGGGCGTTTCATCAATCTCATTCCATCGTCTTACTTCGCCGCTGAGACGGCCTGTTTGCCCCGGTTACGGATCGCCTCGAGAGCGTAGCCGCAGTTCCGCACCATCGCCGGGTCCTTGTCGCGGCGGGCCTTGTCAAGCGCCGCCTCCAGCGGCGGGATGCATTCGTCGTTCGGCATATGGCCCATCCGGCCGGCGCGGGCGCGCTCGTTGAGGCTGTTAGCGGCGGCCCGCCGGACGTCCGCGTGTTTGTCTGTCAGCCGCGCGATGAGCGCCCGGGCGACAGCTTCGCGGTCCGTCCACCGGAAATAGAACTGCCAGCTCGTGCCCGAGAGTTGCGTCGCCGCGATCCGGCGAATCCAGAAGCGCGGGTCGTCGAGCGCCGCCAGCATGACCATCGGCGAGCGCCGAGCGACCTTGGCCGGGTCCCGCGTGAACTTGTCCGCCGGGCCCGCCTTGCCCGCCGCCTCGACGATCCACTCGGCGAACGGATACATGTCGGGTGGCTCTCTCCTGGGCGGCGCGGCCCTGTAGGCGGCAAGCAGCGCCCGAGGGTCGTGGCCGGATATGATGTCCCGGTACCGCCAGACGCCGGCGGGCAGCGAAGCCTTCGGCGGCAGGTGCGGATAGACGATCTTCTTCGGGTTCCTCGGCGGCTGCCGAGTTCGCCATACGTTGAACGCTCTAACCACCAGCGCGGGGCCGTCGAGCCGGTTCCGGTCTTTACACAATTCCAGGCCAATGGCCATTGCTGCGGCGCACGCGTGCTTCGCGAGCAGCCCTTCGTGCTTGAGCAGTAGGGACACCGCTTGGGGGTCGCGGATCCCCTGTACGGCCTTGGCGATCTGTGAGGCCCCCGCTCTTGCGGTGCGCGAAGGGATTGGGCCGATCCCGTAGTGAACTCCCGCACCTTCAGGAGGCAGGGCGTAGGCGTGGCGCCACGCGTGCACCGTTACCTCGCCCAGCGGCAGTCCCTCGCGGCAGCGGCCCTCCTTGATCAGCGCGACAACCCGCGCGGCGACCCTCTGCTCCAACCCCGCCCGGCGGTCGTCCGGCCACGGGCGGAGCGGACCCACCCACACGCGTTCGCCTGGCTTTCTGTCGTCTTCGTACTCCAGGTCTCCCCACTTGGCGCTCGTGAACTCCGCGAGGCGTTTGTCGTTCGGCACGCTCTTCCAGAACGACTCGACCTTGCCCCGATACACGAGGACGGTCACGTCGTCGTAGCGGTAGGCCACCAACCCAGCCCGCTGAACGCAGTTGCAGTAGGCAGTCTTGCGGTGCCGTCCCTTGAGCTTGTTGAGTTGGCCGGCGGTCATCCCCTCGGCCAGTTCGCCCGCGGCAATCAACTCTCGCCGACGGGCCGCCGCCTGTTGCCGGCGTTTGAGGATCGCGGCGATCTTGGGGGTAAGTCGGATCTTGAACGTCCGGTCCGGCGCCGCCACCTTCATGTGGGTCGGGCGAATCATCACGATGACCAGCGCGTACTCGGCGTCGGCCGGCGCGATCTTGACCTGTTCGATCCGGTTTGCCCGCATGAAGTCCTGCTTGCCGAGCTCGTCGAACGCAGCTCCCGTGATCTCCGTAACGCCCTTGAACCGATCCGCGTTTTCGGACTTGCCGCCCGGGGCTCGAATCGTCGGCGCGGAGCTTTCAACACACCCCGGCGCTACCACCAGGCAGACGCCGAACGCGATCCAGATGTGCCAGGGGCGCTTCACGGCGTTTTTCCCTTCGCGTCAATTGGTCGTCCGAGCTTCTTCGCCACAAGGCGAATGATCCACCGTTTTTGCACGAGTTCGCACCGCCGTCGCTCATATTCTCCCACCGCCTTCACGTATGCGTTGTACGCCGCTCGTGTGCGCGGTCCGGGCGTCATCTGCCTGAAGCGCTCGAAGGTGTCGAGATTATAAACCGGCAGGGCTCTTCCGAAGCGTCCGTCGGCGATCAGCGCGGGGAAGCCGCGCCTTCCGACGCTCAACAGTGCCTCGCCTGCCGGATGCTTGTAGAGCGCGTCGGGGGCGATGCCCTTTCCAGGCGGGAACGCTCGAACGGCCTCGGCCAGCAACCGGTCTGCTCTGGCGGGCCGGCGCCCCCACGTCCATTCCTCGAGTTTTCTGAGAGCGTACTTCGCGGACTCCGCGGTGGCCCGCTCGCCCGACTCGGCAAACTTCGACAGGATGGCGCCCTGTCTGCCCTCGTATTTCATCAGCCAGGTTTCCGGCAGGTCAATCCCTTGCTGCTTTGCCGAGACCAGGACGGAGCGCAGCCGCGCCTTGCAGAGGTGTCCCATCACGAGACCCGGGTTCGGGCGGCCCCATTTCATGTCATAGGGAACCGCGATGAACTCCTCGACGTGCAAGATGTCGCCCTCTTTCTTCACCCGGTGGAGTGCGCCCATTTCGCCAAACGGATCGAGCAGGTACCCGGAGTAGCTGCGGAAGAGGGCGTCCCTTCTCTCGAACGCCGCGCGGGCGACGCTGAGCGCGGCTTTTCTGTTTTGCACCGTACACCGTGGATGCCGCATGAACTCCGCCAGAGCTTTGAGGCACTCATAGGGGGAACTGCTCCCCGCTTGGTTCTCCGCGGACGCCATGTACCGGCGAATCCGTTCGAGGCCGAGGGCGCTGCCGTTCCTGAGCAAGGTCCCCGCGGCGTGAAGGGCAAGCCATTCGTTCTTGTGCCGCATGACGTCTTTCAGGAACGGAACGGATTTCTCCTCGCGCCCGGCAGCGAGGCACTGCCCCGCGATCGTCACAGCCAAGCGACAGGCGGAAGCGTTGTTCTTTGCCTTCTCGGTGAGGTGGCATTCGATCTTGTTCCAGGGGACGCCCTTGACGCCCCACTGCTCGAGTTTGCAGCAGACGGGCGCCGACGTCGCCGCGTCGCGCTCGAGGTAACCTCCGAGTTCCTTGGTCAGTATTTCCTGAAGCGCCGGTGTGGCCTCTTGGCGGTCCCGTTTCATCAGGGTGATTGCCGCGCTTCTCCGCACGGGGTAGGACTTGTCGTTGAGCGCGGCAATCAGCAACCGCGTGGCCCGATCGGTCTTGACAAACGGCGGTGCGGTCGGCGGCGGCAGCGGCACGACCTCGTCCGTCTTGATGTGGGCGACGTTGTTGACCGCCCACAGCCGGACCTTCTCGTCTTTGTCGCTCAGGGCGGTGTTCCATACGCACAGCGCTTCCTCGGTGTGCGCTCCCGCTGCCGCCTCGCGCAAGGCCCACGCGTGGAACCCGCGATTCCGCGGCTCGCCGAGCGCCAGGCGGGCGCCCTCGACGAGGACGCGCATCCCTTCGGAATCACCCTCGCCGGCGAGCACGCCGGCGGCGACGTAGCGGATGCTTGGGCACCACTTGGGCGCTCTGACCGTCATCAGGTAATGGCGGAACGCGGGCGGGTCGATGTTGGGCCGGTTCCCCCTTCGGTAGAGCCACACGGTCGCATCCCATGCGTTCATGCGCAACGTCCTGGCGGGGACAGCGCCAGCGATCCGGTTCGGAGCCTTGTGATGTGTTTCGGTCTCGAGGAGAGTGCGCAGGTGCCACTCGAACACGCACGGTCGGTTGCACACGAAACCGTGGGCGCGCAGGCTGACGATGGACTTCCACAGGTCGACGAACGTCCGGTGCAGGTTCCTCTGTTCGACATCGAGCGCCCCGGTCGGCAGCTTGTCCAGTCCGCCAGCCCACTTGTGATACG
Organism: uncultured Planctomycetota bacterium; assembly: GCA_964505325.1. Taxonomy (GTDB): domain Bacteria; phylum Planctomycetota; class PUPC01; order PUPC01; family PUPC01; genus CAZDHT01. The sequence goes on from CAZDHT010000038.1 coordinate 22,070, forward strand.
GGCTGGTGCGCAGCATCGGCTCCGGCAAGTCGGCGGCGAGTGCCGCGTCGAGCCCATCGAAGAATTTCCAGCATACCTGGTACGCTCGCATCTGGCCGCGTTCGGACAGGACCATGCCCCGAGAGACGCCGGTGGCGCGCGCAACATAATTGGCGGGGAAGGGGAAGATGTAGTAGGCCGTTGGTCGGCCGCGATAGACGGCGACACACTTGGGCGCAACCGCCATGTTCAGGTTGCGGGTGAGGTACGCGCACGCGTCCTTCGCCGACTTCAGTTGGACGCCCTGGCGCGCCTTGCCTTCCTGTCCGGCATTGAGCAGGATGATCTCGGCGGAGGCGGGATCCAGCCGAGCGAGTCCCACGCGGCTCATGAACCGGGCGGGCTTCCCCTCCTTCGGCCAGGGGATCGCCGTGAAGCGTTCTCCCGCCACTGCGGCGCCGCCCAGGGCGAGCCATACGACAACCACAAGCTGTCGCTTGGTAGGGTTCATTCTGCTTCCTGCGCTGTGTCCCCGGCCGCGAACATATAGCCCTTGCCGCGTACGGTCAGGATGACCGAGGGCTCTGCCGGATTGTCGCGGAGCTTTTCGCGGAGGCGGACAATGTGCATGTCGATGGTGCGGGTCTCGACCCCCCGTGCGTCGATGCGCCAGACGCGGGACAGGATCTCGTCGCGGGAGACGGCCCGGCCGGCGTTGCACGCCAGGTAGCGGAGCAGCTCGGCCTCGCGCTCGGACAGTTCGCAGCGGCCGCCGTCGCCATCGTAGCACACCTCGCGGCGCTGGAGGAACGCGGCGCCGCCGGGGAAGCTGACCTTCGTCACGTCGGTGGGGCGCTCGGGCGAGCGGCGGAGCACCGCTTCGACCCGCGCCAGCAGCTCTTTGACACTGAACGGCTTGACGACATAGTCGTCGGCGCCCAGGCGGAGGCCCTCGACGCGGTCGGACTCTTCGCCCCGAGCGGTGAGGATGATGACTGGCAGGGTGGGCCGGGTCACCCGCACCTCGCGCAGGATGTCCAGCCCGCCGCGCCGCGGCAGGACCAGATCCAGCAGAACGAGGTCCAGATCGGACTTCGTCGCCATGTCGAGGCCGTCATCTCCGTTGCTTGCCTCCGTTGTTGCGTATCCCTCGAACTGGAGCGCGTCAACGATTCCGCGGCGAATGGGCCGATCATCCTCGACGACCAGGATCTTTCGCTTCTGCATGGCTCGCCCTTATTCCCTAATCCATTCCTTGTCGGTGGCGGCTATTCTAGCGCCGCGGTCAATACCGGCGCCAGGCCTCCCGGTCAGTCCGCCATCAAATAGGCCACCACATTCGCAACCACCTTGTGCGCCGATCCGGGCTTGTAGCCGGCCGAGCGGTAGCTGTCGATCCCGGCAATAGCGCCGGTCAGGTCGAAGGCCGAGAAGACGACCGCAGGTCGCCTGCCGATGCGAACGACTTCGAGTTTCTGCCCGCGAACGGACTGACCCTTTTCCCGGAGCCGCCGCCGCGCCGGCAGTTTGAACCGGATGCCGCGGGACAGGTCCACGCCGCCCTCGAACCTGCCCGAGGCGAGTACGGAGCCCGCCGCCAGCGGCTCGAGCTTCCCGAACAGGGTTTCGATCTCGCGCCGCGCCGACGCCCCGAACTCTTGCGACCCGGCGTAGGCATCCACCAGCAGGGTGCCGCCGGCCTCGACGTATTTCTTCAGCGCCGCGCGTTCCACCTCCGAGAGCCGGAGCGTCCGGCGCCCGGTCAGGTGCAACATCCGGATCCCGCTCAGGTCGTCCGAGGCCACGTTCACGGCGGCCTTTTCTTCGAGCTTGTAGCCGGCCACGTGGCGGATGTACGGAGCGAACGCCTTCCAGATCCAGCCGCCCGCCGCCCAGTCGCGCGGATACTCTTTGGTGCCCTTCTGCTTGACGCGGGCGACCACCGCTGCGGTCTTCTTCGCCTTGGCGGCGGCCGTGTCGGGCAGGATCGTTGCGAACCGCCCTTCGAGGGTGGCGAGGTCGGTCGCATAGAAGAGCAGGTTCATCGCCAGCTTGAACGCATCGGTCTCGGTCTTGTTCATCTGCCAGTCGGCCGACATGTACTCCTTCGACACGAAGAGGAACGTGCGGGCGCCGTCCGACACCCCGAGCAGCTCCGGCCGCTTCTTCCAGGTCTGCTTCATCACGGTGTAGACGCCGTGATCGGCGGGCAGCGGCTGAAGCTTGTACGACGGATAGACGTTGTCGGGGTACATCTGGCGGACGAGTTCCGCCACGCTGTCGGCGAACGCCTTGCTGTGGTCGCTGGGCTCGGCGAGGATAGTGCCGCCGCGGTCGATGTATTCGCGCAGCTTGAGCACTTCCTTCTCGCTGAACTTGGCGGCCTGGCTGCCGCTGATGAACAGGATCGGTGCGGCGAACTCGCTGACCGGGTCCTGGATGCTGACCGCCTGCCAGTTGAGCGGCCGCTCGTACGCCGACCAGAGGTACTTGCTCAGGTTGGCGAGGTCGCGCGGGTTCAGGGTCCAGTCCGCGCCCTTCCCATACTCGAGCTTGTTGAAGGCGACGGGGGCGCCGCCGTAGACAAGGAAGAGGACGCACCAGCTTGTTCGGACGACGTAGTTGCCCCAGCTACCGATGGTGATCGCGCCGCTGGGATGTTGGGCTTTCAGGACGGCGAGGGCGCCGCGTTTGAACCAGTCTTCGCCGCCGAAGTACTTGCGGCCGCTGGCGACGCCCGCGCGCTCGATTCCGTAGAGGTAGTACGCGGTCTCCTTCTGCCGGTTGTTGGCCTTGCCGAGCCACGTCATGCCGCGTTCGAGCGACGCGAGCACCTTGGCCGCGTCGCCCTCGGTGAACGTGCGCGGGTTCTTTGCGGTGTAGCACGCCTTGCCGTGGTACATGTCGAAGACGAGGAACATGCTGGCGAGGCCGGCGGTGGTCATGTTGGGGGTGGCGCCGGAGGTGTAGCCCCAGCCGCCGTTGGCGCTCTGAGTGGCGAGGAAATGCTTCGAGACTTTCTTCCAGAGGGCGTCGCCAGGGTCGAAGCCGGCCCGTTGCGCCGCCCAGATGCCGAGCACGCCGTACTGCGAGCACGAGTTGTCGAAGTCGCGGGAGCCTTGGCGGTAGCGCCAGACGCCGCGCGGGTTGTTGCCCGCCGCCTTCATCAGCCAGTCGAAGTCTTTCTTCAGCGCCGCCCGGATGCCCTTGTCGTAAGGCACCTTCCGGAGCGCGAACTCCCACGTGTTGGCGCTGATGCCGCGGCAGTAGGTGTGGTCGATGTCCTGCTTGGCGAGCCAGTCGAGCGCTCGGCGGAGGCCGGGGTCGCTGGCGGGATCGGCTCCGGCGGCGAGCATGGCGAGCGCGGCGAGCGCCGTGCCGCCGACAGCGGTAGTGCCGCCTTGGGCGCCGATGGCGCCGCTCGGCAGTTGCTGCGAGCGCAGGTACATGATGGCGTCGTCGATGGCAATGCGAATCTTCTTCGCCGTCATGGGCTCCTTGAACGGCTCGTGGAACGCCTGTTGGTTCCGGGGGTGAGGGAGGGGACGGCGCCCGATCTGTTCCCTCTGATTGACGAGCCGGTTGACCTGGAGCCCTTTCCAGTCGCGCAGCTTCGCGTCCTCGGCGCCCGCCGCGCCGGTCAGGACGACGGGCAGCAACAGAATCGTCAACTTGCGCACCATGTTCACTCTCCCTTTCATTTCTCGACCTCGATCCGTTCCTTGCCCACGTTGATCGACAGATTCGCGCCCACGGACTGCGCGTTCCGGAAGTCCGCATTCTCGCGCACCAGCTTGAAATACTCCTCGCTGAAGAGCTTGACCTTCCGGACCTTCCGGTCGCCCGCTGTTTCCCCGTCCTCCCACCGGCCGTTGCGTAAGTAAAGGACCCGCCGGCCGATCTGGCGGATGTTGTCGGCCTTCACCACCCGACCACGGCGATCGACATAGACGTTGGCCGTGGGCGCAGCGGTGGCCCTCTGCTGGAGCGCGGCATCGTTCATGGCCTGCTGCACGGCCCATTGCCCGCTCTTCTCCCGCCGTGCCACGCCCACCCGCTTCGTGGCTTCCGCGGCGATCTCGCCGACGGACATGTCGCGTCCGGCGGTCGCGATGAACACGGTGTACTCGGTTACGATGCCGAACTTCTTGCTGAGCCGCACCACCTCCTCGATCAGCTCTTTCTTCTCGCCGTGCAGGCGGATCTCCTGAAGCAGATAGCCGATCTTCCGCGCCGCCCACAGGGGGGCGACGTAGTCGTTCGCCGGAGCGGCCTTGCCCGGGAACTCGGCCGCGCAGATGTACTTCTTTTCTTCGCCGGCCAGCGTTCCCGAGATGGTGACCGCGTGCGTGCCGCTGCCCCGATAGCGCCCGGTGATGATGAACTGGCTGCCACGGAACAGAGCCGGTACCTTCTTGGGGTACACGGAGTTGGTCATCAACTCACCGAACGCCACCTGGACGCCGGTGAGCACGGGATGGCTCAGGCGGTTGTAGAGCGCCGCGACCTTGATGTCGATCTCTTCTTCCGGCCCGACATACTCTGAGCTGCCGTCGGTGTCCTCGGCGAGCCGGTCGAGCAGATGGGCGTTGACGTCGTTTCCCATTCCCATCACGAAGATGCGCGTCTTCGACTCGTTCATCTTGGCGAGGCTCTTGATGATGTTCTCGGGGACGAGCTCGCCCGCGGTGGGTGTGCCATCGGTCAGAAAGATCATGATCCTGGGGCGGCCTTTCTGCGGCTTCCCGGCGAGGCCGTTGGCGAGCGCGCCGCTGATGTTGGTGCGGCCGACCGCAACGATCTCGTCGACGAAATCGCCGGCCGCCTTCAGGTTCTTGGCCGTCTTGGCGGTCAGGCCGTCGCGGAAGCTCTTCACCTCGGTGCCGAACGTGACGACGTTGAACCGGTCGCCGGGGTTGAGCTCCTTGAGGCAATACTCGATGGCCGAACGGGCCTGTTCCATCTTCTCGCCGCGCATGCTGCCGCTCGTGTCGAGGACGAACAGGACGTCTTTTTCGATGACCTTCTCTTTCCTGACGCTGCCGGTGGGGTTGCCAAGGACCATGAAGTAGCCCTCGCTCTCGCCTTCGGCGCGGTGGGTGAGCACGCGAAGGCCGAGGGGCTCGTCGTCGGCGACGTAGAGCAGCCGCAGGGTGCCGGCGCCGCTCCAGTTGTCAGCGGCCACCCGCACGCTGGCCTCGTACAGCCCCTTGCGTTCGATGGTGGTCTCGTGGGTCGGGCTGAACATCCCCCGCAGCGGTTTCTTGCTCCGGACGACGGCGTTGAGGGTGAGCCGGGCGACAGGCCCGATGGCGAAACCGGTCGCCGGCATCGGACACTCGTACTCGAAGAGCCCGCCGGACTCCTTGACCGGCTGACTGAACTCGACCGTCACCTCGTCGTTGAGCGAAAGCATGAAGTGCGAGACGAGCAGCGCCGGCGTGCCCGCCAGGGACAGCACGCGCGCCGAGCCCACCCCCTTCGCGATCGCTTCGTAGACCTTCCGCGCCTCGTCGACCGTGAGGAACTTGGTGTGCAGGCCGCCCTCCAGACCGCCGGCCTCCTTTGCGGTGAACTTCACGCTGTCCGGGCTGACGCCCTTGGGGAGCGCAACGAGGCATATCGTCTGGACCCTCCCCGTTGCCGGCCCGGTGATGTGTTCCTCGATCTTGGTCACGGCACGCCCGCCGGCGATGCGCGTCGAGATCGTGCTGTACCGGATGCCGAAGCACGGGTTCTTCACGTCTTTGTCGGGGACGAACTTCCCGTCCTCGTACTTGCCCGCGAAGAACACGGCGGCGTCCGCCGAGCCCAGCACGAGCAACGCCCCGACGACCAGTGCCGCTGCCGCTGTCCCCTTCATCCCTTTCATCGGTCTTCCTCCTTCATACAAGAGCCGGATTACTTGCCGCCTTTCAGGTCGAAGTTCTGTTTCGCCGCCTGCTCGCGGACGGCCTTGAGCATAGCGGCGCCCAGGCTGTTATCCGCCGTGCCGCGCTTCTTCAGCTCGGCGGCGACGTAGCTCTTCCGTTCCTCGTTTAGCTTGCGGATCTCCGTCTGGATCTTCGCCCGGTCGGCGCGCTGCGCCTCTACGTGCTTCTTCCGCTCGGCGACGCTCATCTTCCGCATGGTTTCGGGCAGATCCTCGTCCTTCACGTCCTCGAGCTTGACCTTGCCCTCTTTGAGCGCATCGACGAGGTCCCAGCCGGCGTTGCGATACTGAGCCGAGGCCTTGGCGGCGATCCGTGAGCCGAGGCTGCCGGACTTCGCGGCGTTGGCGTCCTGCACCTGCTGCCGCTTCTCCGCTTCCTTCCCTTTCGCACCAAAGGCCACGTAGGTCGTGTTCAACTTCGCGTTGAGCTCGGCGATCTTTTTGTCCTGTGGGGCGTTGATGGCAACCACGGCCTGGCCCTGGTCGATGTTCATGAACGAGCCGTCGGCAAGCATCGCTCCATCTTTCCACTTGCCACTCACACCCTGGGCCTCATGGCCGCAGTGGATGGTGTTGACGACGATGCCCTTCTCGATGGCCGCCTTGCAGGCCTTGCGGTAATCCACCGGACCCTGCGTGAACCGCTCGTTGCCGGCGATGAAGATGACCTTCAGGTCGCCCTTCGACTTGCTCCACGCGAGCTTGTCGACCGCTTCCTGAATGACCTGGCCGCAGTGCTCGCTGCCGCCGCGGATGGTGACGGCGAACAGTTTCTCGCTGACCTTGTCGAGGTCGTTGGTCAGCGCAAGGATTTGCTTCGGCGGCGGGTTGCCGTAGATGTACAGCGCCACCTGAAGCTCGGGGATCCGGCCGTCCTTCTTGGTGGTGGCGAACTCGTTCACGACGCTCCAGAGCTGCGTGCGGGCCTGGTTGATCAGGCCGCTCATGCTGCCGGAATTATCGAGCAGGATGGCCATCTGGATCAGCGGCTTCGGCTGATCTGCCCCTTGCGCCGGCGCCGTCGCCATCAAGGCGACCAACATCATGCACAGCGATACACGTTTCATTGTTCGCTCCTCTCTTTCGGCCGGGGTTATCCTTTAGACGCTCTCGGCCGGCATGTGTTCCGGCGAAATGTTCGCCGGAAACTTTACTTCTCCTGCGGCCGGCCGGTAATGCGCTCAAGCGACCGTTCGGCGTGGACACGGAGCGTGTGGTCCGGGCCCTTCGACGCGGCGGCAAGGGCCGGCACGGCCGACTTGGCGGCGTTGCCCATCTTGCCGAGCGCGATGGCCGCATGGTGCCGTATCCACTTGTGGCGCTTACTGTTCAGCGCCGCGGTCAGTGCGGGGACGGCCTCCGCAGCGGCGGCCGGGCCGGTCCGCCCGAGCACTTCCGC
>CAZDHT010000039.1:0-29353 GCA_964505325.1 uncultured Planctomycetota bacterium
TCCTTCTATGCTCAGCCCCGTTCACGGGGCTTGTCCGTCTCGGCTAAAGCCCTCTGACAAGCCCCGTGAACGGGGCTTAAGGCCAAACATGAGGCCCGGCCCGCTCGACCCCGCCTGAAGGCGGGGCCTATTCTCGGAGCTGTCGCTCCTCGCCCCGTCTCGAAAACCGGGGATGACTCAGGGCTAAAGGGCCTTGCAATGGGATGGGTCCACCCTATAATGTCTGCGACAGTGGCAGGAGCGATATCCGGGTTGGAGGACGAACCGTGTCAAACACGCCAAAGACGCCGGGAGCACCGGATGCCTCGGTAGGCAGGGTGGAGTTGAAGGGGAATGTCATCATCGGCCAGGCGGGCGGGCCGACGTGCGTGATCAACCAGAGCCTGGTCGGCGCCATCAGGGAGCTGGTCCGGTCGAAGGAGATCAACGATATCTACGGCGCGCTCCACGGGATCGACGGGATGCTGGAGGAGGATTTCATCGATCTGCGGGCCGAGACGCCGCGTTCGCTGGAGAGAATCGCCCGGACCCCGTCGTCCGCGCTCGGCTCCACCCGCACGAAGCCGACGACGGAGGACTGCCTCAAGCTGTTCGAAATCTGCAAGAAGCGTGAGGTCCGCTATCTGTTCTACATCGGGGGCGATGACACGGCAAAAGCCTCCGGCATAGTCGCCGACGCCGCCGCGGGTGCCGACTATGACATGCGGGTCTTTCACATCCCCAAGACCATCGACAACGACCTGCTCGAAAACGACCACTGCCCCGGCTACGGCTCGGCCGCCCGTTTCGTGGCGCTGGCGTCGATGGGCGACCAGCTCGACAACCGCTCGCTGAAGGGCGTGAAGGTCAACGTCATCATGGGCCGCCGGGCGGGGTTCCTGACCGCCGCCTCGGTGCTCGCTCAGCAGCGGAGCGACGATGGCCCCCATCTCATCTACGTGCCCGAGCGGCCGTTCAGCCTGGACAAGTTCCTCCGGGACGTGACCCAGGTGCACGACGAGCTGGGCCGCTGCGTGGTCGCGGTCGCGGAGGGCATCCAGGAGCGGATCCAGGAGAACATCGTAGCGGAAGGCCACGAGCCGATTCAGACCAGCGAAGAGACCGATTCGTTCGGCCACCGGCAGCTCTCCGGGACCGGCGAACTGGGCGATTACCTGGCCGCGTTCATCAAGAACCATCTCGGCCCGGTCGTCGAGGAGCGGACGGGCAAGAAGCTCCGCATTCGGGCCGACACCTTCGGCTACCTCCAGCGGTGCTTCCCCGAGGTGGTCTCGAAGGTGGACGCCGATGAGGCCCTTCGGGTCGGCCGAGAGGCCGCCCGGGTCGCCGTCACGGACGAACATCTCAACGGCACGATCACCATCCGGCGGACCGGCACGGCAAAGACCTACGCGGTCAGCTATGTGTGGAAGCCGCTCGAGGCGGTCGCGGCGGGCCACCGCCGGATGCCGGACGAATACATCAACGCCGAGGGCAACGGCATCACCGAAGCCTTCCGTGACTACGCTCTGCCGCTCGTGGGCCGATTCCCCCGGCTCGGCTGGCTCAAGGGGAAGCCGATCTAGTGGCCAAATCCCTCGTCATCGTCGAATCGCCCGCCAAGGCGAGGACGATACAGAAGTACCTCGGCCCCGGCTATACCGTCCACGCCTCGATGGGCCACGTGCGTGACCTGCCCAAGCGCACGCTGGGGGTGGACATCGAGGACGGCTTCAAGCCGACCTACGAGAACCTGCGCGGCCGCGCCGCCACGCTGAAGAAGATCCGAAGCGCTGCCAAGGGGGCCGATGCCATCTACCTGGCCCCCGACCCGGACCGCGAAGGTGAGGCGATCGCCTGGCACCTGGCCCAGGCGCTCCGACTGCCGCAGTCGAAGGTCTTCCGAGTCACGTTCAACGAGATCACGAAACGCGCCGTCAAGAACGCATTCAAGGACCCCGGCAAGATCGACATGGCGAAGGTCAACGCGCAGCAGGCGCGGCGGATCCTCGACCGGATCGTCGGCTACCAGCTCAGCCCGCTCCTCTGGAAAAAAGTGGCCAAGGGCCTGAGCGCGGGACGGGTGCAGTCGGTCGCCGTGCGGCTGATCGCCGAACGTGAGAAGGAAATCCGAGCCTTCGTGCCGGAGGAGTTCTGGCGGATACTGGCAAAGCTGGCACCCGCGGGCAGCCGGGACGAGGCGGAACAGTTCGAGGCGGAGCTGGCCGAGTGGAAGGGCGAGAAGTTCCGCCCCGCCAAGGGCGAGGAGGCCCAAGCGGTCGCCGAGGCCCTGCGGGCGGCCGACTATGTCGTCGGCGCGGTCGAGCGGAAGCAGCAGAAAGTCTCGCCCGGTCCGCCGTTCCACACCAGCTCGCTGCAACAGGCGGCCTCGACGCGGCTCCGCTTCGCGGCGCGGCGGACGATGCGCATCGCCCAGCAGCTCTACGAGGGCATCGAGATCGGCGACGAAGGCTCCGTCGGCCTCATCACCTATATGCGGACGGACTCGTTCCGCATCGCCGCCGACGCCCAGAACGAGTGCCGCGAGTTGATCCCCGAACGGTTTGGCAAGCAGTACCTGCCCGACAAGCCGAAGATCTACAAGTCGCGCAAGGGCGCCCAGGAGGCCCACGAGGCCATCCGGCCCACCTCGGTCAGCCGCACGCCCGAGCAACTGAAGCCGTACCTCAGCGACGAGCAGCTCAAGCTCTACCGGCTCATCTGGGAGCGGTTCGTGGCCAGCCAGATGCGCGACGCCACCTACGAGGCAACCAGCGTCGAGGTCCGCGCCGCCGACGGCCTGCTCAAGGCCCGCGGGCGGGTGTGCCAGTTCGACGGCTACACCAAGGTCTGGCCGGCACGCGACGACAAAGACCTCCAGGACCTGCCGCTGCTGGAGACCGGGCAGCAGCTCGACCTGCTCGGGCTCGACCCGTCGCAGCACTTCACCAAGCCGCCGCCGCGTTACACCGAGGCGTCGCTCGTCCGCACGCTCGAACGCGAGGGCATCGGCCGCCCCAGCACCTACGCCGCCATCATCTCCACCATTCAGGACCGGGGCTACGTCGAGCAGCAGAAGCGCGCGTTCTTCGCCACCGATCTCGGCATCGTCGTGACCGATCTTTTGCTCGGCAGCTTTCCCGACGTGATGGACGTCCAGTTCACCTCGGGGATGGAGGAGAAGCTGGACAAGATCGAGGAGGAAGACACCGACTGGGTCGCGGTGCTGGATGAGTTCTACAAGCTCTTCAAGGCCGACCTGGACAGGGCGGGAACCGAGATGAAGAGCGTGAAGGGTGTGCTGGTCGAGGGGGAGGTGTGTCCGGAGTGCGGCAAGCCGCTGGTCGAGCGATGGAGCAAGTACGGCAAGTTCCTCGGCTGCTCCGGCTATCCCGCGTGCAAGTACATCAAGCCCGGCGACGGCGGGCAAGAGGCGGCCGAGACCGACGAGGTCTGCGAGAAGTGCGGGAAGCCGATGGTCATCAAGATGGGCCGCCGCGGCAGGTTCCTCGGCTGCTCCGGCTATCCCCAATGCAGGAACACCAAGAAGATCGGGCCGGACGGCAAGCCGGTCCCCCCGCCCGAGCCGACCGACAAGGTGTGCGAGAAGTGCGGCTCGCCGATGGTGATCCGGACGGGCGCCAAGGGGCGGTTCCTGGCCTGCTCGGGGTTTCCCAAGTGCCGCAACACCAAGGCCCTGCCCACCGGCATCGCCTGTCCCAAGGAAGGCTGCGACGGAGAACTCATCTACAAGCGCGGCAAAGGCCGCGGCCGCAAGGGTTTCTTCGGCTGCACCAAGTACCCCGACTGCGATTACACCACCAGCGAGCTGCCCGCCACCGGCGACAAGGAGTGACCGCATGCGCCGCGGAAGCCTGCCGCTGGTCGTTCTTGTGGTGGTGTGCATCTGGCCTGCTCACACCCGGGCGGAGGATCTGCCGGCGGTCGACCCCTACGCGGGCCTGAAGACCGCCGCCATTGACGACGGCCGCCTGCGGCTGGTCGTGCTGCCCGAGATCGGCGGCCGGATCGTCGAACTGCGCTCGAAGCAGACCGGCGCCAACCACCTTCTGCTCGACCCCGCCGCCCTCAAGCTCTACCGGCAGATGGGCATCGGCGAGGGATTCCTCATTATGGCCGGCGGGCTGTTCGACGTGGTCGTCGACAACGGCCGTCGCGGCTATCCGGGCTCCTTTCAGTGCGCGCCCTATGACGTCCGCGTGGGCAAAGACGCGATCACGGTGACGTGCCGGCGCGGCGCCGTCGAGGTGACCCGCCGGATGACCCTCGGCGAGGGCGCGACCATCGAGGTCACGTACCGCAACGTGTCGAAGGCGGCGATCGAGACCGGCGTCGGCCTGCGGGCGGAGTTTCGCATCGGCAAGGACAGATGGCCGCTGGTCGCGGTGCCCATCAAGGGCGGCCGGCTGGGTCTCTACGATGCGTGCGGCGGGATGGGACGCGTCGAGCCCGGCGCGGGATGGGTGGTGGCCGACCCCGGCGCAGGGGAGAAGCTGCTTATCCTGTTCGACCCGGCCGAGGTCGAGCTCATCCGCGGGTACCGCGGCAGCCGGTGGCGGGCGACGATCTGTGCACTGACGCTGCTGCAGAAGCAGCGGCCGCTGCCGCCCGGGAAGAGCGTCACTCTGAAGGTCCGGCTCTGTCCGTTCAGCCAGGCTGCCGACGCGGTCAAGCTGGCGGGCGCGGCCGCGTCGTCGCATAGCCTCAAGCTGGTCCTGGACAACCTGAGTGCCGTGGGCAAACGCTATCCGCGCGGTCAGAACGCGCTCCGGCCGTGGGGGCTGGTGGGCGAGCCGCGCCTGGTTTACAGCCGCACGCGGCCCTGGGCGCGGGCGGCGACCGAGTACCGCGCCGGCGACGACGTCCGCCTCGCGCTCAACTCCGTCGCGTTCACGAAGAGCCCGCCCGCGGTGGAGGCCGCCGGCGCCTTGCACCTGTCGGATGGTCGCACCGTGGCCGCGAAGGCCCGATTGGCCCCCGGCGGGGGCGCGTGGCTGGTGTTCCCCGCCCTGGAGATCGGCGCCGTATCCGGGCCGTTCACGGCGCGCTACACCCTCACCGCAGGCGGCGAGCAACTGCTCGCTGGCGCACACACCGTCCGCTACCACCACCGCGGCGACCCGCGCGTCCCGCGCCTGCGGGCGAAGGCCGGGAGGCTGGCGTCACAGATCCGCGGGCAAGGCGGGCGGCTGAAGCACGCGAAGCTCGCACTGCCATGGATCGACAAGCGCATCGAGTACGCCGTGAACCTGCAGGAGACCGGCGACTACCGCTACCGGCCGTTCTGCCACGGCAAGGAACTGGACGACGCGTACGGGAGCACTACCGAGGCCATCCACCTGCTCCGGGACGCGATCGGCTGCGCCGAGACCGTGCTGGCCGGCCGCGACCCTGCGGCCGAGGTCAAGCCGGGCGGCCACATCTTCTGCTACGACCTGGCCCGCTACGGCGCGAAAGTGGTTCCCTTCAAGGACGCAGGATTTGAGCGGAAGCTCGGGGCGTTCAAGGCCAAGGTCGACGCGCTGGCGAAGCGCCCCAAGGCGTCCAAGGACATCGGCTGGTACATGGCGCTCTATCTGCTGGGCCGGCGCGCCCTCGATCATGGCATCCGGGCAGACGACGGCGACGCCGCCGCTGCCGCAAGGCGGATGAACGCGTGGCTCGACGACGTCCTCGCCCGCATCGACAAGTGGCCCGACGACGGCTGGAAGCGGGGCAAGTTCCGCTTCCCCTTCGGCGGCCTGATCAAGTTTTACACCGACAACATCGAACGGCACCGCGGCTATTCCGTCTACGTGCCGTCCGCCTATGACGGCAAGGCCGCGCGGCCCGTGCTGGTTGATCCCAATTCCTACGGCAGCCTGCTCTCGCCGGGTGCGGCCTGGACCGTCCCGAGCGGCCCCGACCCCGTGACGCGGCTGGGCGCCGCAGAAACGTTCGGCTACTTCCTGCTGGGGCCCGGCCACACCAACACCTACTCGCGGAGCGGGAACCCGGAGGACGTTCGCCGGGTCATCGCCGACGCCACGACGTTCCTCAAGATGGACCGGTCGCGCTTCTACTGCACCGGTGGCTCGCTCAACGCCGACGCCACGGGCAACCTCGGCAACTCGATGCTCGACACGTGGGCGGCCGTCGCGCCGTACAGCCAGGGGGCCCAGTTGTGGACGCGGAAGACCGCGAAGCTTCCCCGCGTCACCTTCCAGGCCGGCAGCGAGAACCGGCTGTTCGTCAAGGGCATCAAGCAGTACCGGGAGTGGGGGGTCTACGATCCCGGGATCCACCTGGGCGGGCTCTACCCCGGCGCCGGCCACTGTGGGATGAGCCGCGACATGTGGCAGTTTGTGTTCGAGTTCTTCGCACGGCATACGAAGCGGCGCTAAAGGCTTGGCGCGGCGCCGTTGTTCCGGTATGCTGTAAGTGAGCGGCGGAGACAGACCATGGCAGACAGCACTGGCAGGGCGGTCGTCGGCATCTACACGAGCCCGCGCAAGGGCGGGAACAGTGACACGCTGCTGGATGCGGCGCTCGAGGGCGCGACAGAGGCCGGCGCCGAAATCCAGCGCCTCCACGTCCGGGACCTCGACTTCGTTCCCTGCCAGAACTGTGGATCCTGCTCGAGCAAAGGTACGTGCCGGATCACGGACGACATGACCGTGATTTACGATGCGCTCGACAACTCGGACGTGATCGTGCTCGCGTCGCCCATCTACTTCTGCTCGCTGTGCGCACAGGCCAAGGCGATGATCGATCGCTGCCAGCCCTACTGGGCGAGGAAGTACGTGCTGAAGCAAGAGCCGCCCAAGGCCGGGCGGGTCGGGGGCTTCGTCTCCTGCGGCGGATTCAAGGACGACCGGTTCCTGGCCTGCACCGAGCAGATCGTCCGGTCCTGGTACTTCATTCTGGACATCGACTACCGGGGCAGCCTGTTCGTGCCGGGCTTGGACGCGCGGGGCGACGCGGCCAAGCGCCCGGCCGCGGTCAAGGATGCGTTCGAGTACGGGACGAAGCTGATCGCTGAAGGCTCGGGCGGGTCCTGAGCTGAAGTGCGTAGCGCGAATGGCGCAGCCCGGGCGGGCGGCGCGTCAAGCCCGGATGCTCAGTTGTCCGAGTGACGATTCGGGCGCCCGACCGCGTGGCGCTCGGCCGGGTCGTCCAGATGCACCGTGCCCGACCACGGCCGGGTTAGCGAGTATCTGGCGCGTGCCGCTCGAACCGATCTTCGGAATCTGCGTCGAAATCGATTGTTCATCGTGAAGCGCCTTTCAGCGGGTGCCTACTTCTGTTATCGTCAGCGCCGCCGGTCGCTTTACCAATAACCCGGCGGACTTTCTCTTTTTTTTCGGGTCGTGACACCTCTTGCCACAACGGGAGAACACGAATGGGCGACAGGATCAGCGTGCACGAGTCGGAGGTCGAGCGGGAGGAGTATCCCGACCGTTGGAGCAAGGACCTGATCGGCGGGCCCGAGGTGCCGACCACGTCGGGCTTCAGCCTCGGTATCGCCGAGTACTTCGCGCCCGAGTTCGGCGAGCTGCAACTCCACGACGACCAGGAGGAGGTGTACGTGGTGTCGGGCGTCGGTCAGATCCGCATCGGCGACGAACTGCACGACGCCCAGCCGGGCGCGTCGTTCCTGCTGCCGCCTGGCACCCCGCACGCCACGCGGCGCACGGGCGACGAGCCGGTCTACGTGGTCTACACCCACGCCGCGCCCAGCGGCGAGAAGACGATGGGCGTGTCGGCGACCGGCTCCGCCGACTTCGGCGAACTGCGCGCCCACGACGATCAGGAGGCGCTCTACGTCATCTCAGGCGTCGGGCAGGTGCGCGTCGGCCACGTAATTATTGAGGCCCGGCCGGGCGTCGGTATTTACGTGCCGCCGGATACCCCGCACGCCCGCCGCTGCACGGGCGCGGAGCCGCTCCGCACCCTCTTCGCACACGGCGCCGTCTGATTCATCACGGATCCCGAGCTTCACGGTCAGGATCTTCTTGGCGGGGACGGTAAGGGCGATGCGGTTGTCGGCGACCGGCAGGCCGCCAAGCAGGTCGGTCTCTTTCATGTTCGTCAGTTCGGCGGAGGCGACGGGGAAGCCGAGGCGGATGGAGGCCGGGACGTCGGCGTCGGTCGGGTTCACCAGGCGCAGGATGAGCGAGTCGTCCCATTCGCCTTTCTTGACGGCGGCCAGCTCGACGCGCGGGTCGTCAATCTCGATGAAGCTTTTCGAGACCGGCAGGCCGCCTTCGCCGGCCGACCCGGCTCGGGGCCGAACGACCGTGGGGCCGCCGGGTCCGCCCGCTGCGGCCTTCATCGGCAGGTTGAACAGGCGCGATTGACGCAGCACGTCGCCCTCGACCCAGTCGCCAGCGTGGGGAAAGAGCGCGTACGCGAACGTGTGCGTCCCCTGGCACTGCGAGCTCGTCTGGTCGGGATACTCGGCGACCCGGATTGAGTTCCACTGGCGGAAGCATCGCAGGAGCGTGAGCGCCAACTCCCGCGCAGGCGAGTCGACCGCCTCGTACTGGCCGTTGCCGGCGTTGAGCACCGCGAAGCCGCGATGCTCGGCGCTGATGTCGACGAAGCTGCGCTGCGGCTGCACCGGGCGATACGGTTCACGCCAGCCGGTGGTGTCCGGGTGCTCGATGTCCCGCGTCACCACGTCGAACGGCATCTCCACCTGCACCGTGCCGGCGGCGATGTGCGTGGGAAAGAAGACGCGGAGGATGTGATCCGTGACGACGTTGTGGATGGTCGCCTCGACTCGGACGAACGGCTCGCCCTTTCGCAGGCGCACGACGGACGTGATGCGGACGGGCGCCGTCTCGGCCAGACGCTCCTTGCGGTCAGGCGTGCAGCCGACGGGCAGGTCCATCACGATGGTGATCTCCAGCGCGGCGGAGAGCGGGCCGTCCTCGAGGACCTTCACGTCGGCGGCGCAGTTCTCGGACGTGATGGTGCGGTCGTTCTCGGGAAAGGCGCCGACCCACGGATCGCCCACCTCGCCCTGGTCGTGGAACAGGTTCAGGCCGGGATATGTGACCCCTCCTTCTTTCCAGGCGAGGTCGAACGTGCCGTTGTCGTTCACGCTCACGGCGAGGTGCTCGTTCTCGAGTGAACGCTCGCCGGTAACAGTGCTCGGCGTGCCACGTGTGGCACGGCCATCTTGGCCGTGACTCTTCACGGGCGAGACGCCCGTGCCACGCGCTGCGCGGACTACATAGCACTTGTAACCGAACGCCGGCACGTCGTGCGCCTGGACGGCCGCCTTCCATCGGTCTGCCCGCAGGCGGCAGGGCAACTCGTTGGGATGCTGGAACGGTATCAGCAGCTCCTGCTTGCCGAGCAACTGACTGGCGGCGGGCGTGCCGTCGGCATCGGTGACGGACACGCCGGAAACGCCGCGGGACTGGTCGAAGTCGATCTCGACGTCCACCACCCCCGAGCGCGCATACGGCAGGTTGTTGAAGACGTACAGCACGATGTCGTTCACGTCCAGCCGCCCCGTGTCGATGCGGCCCGCGACGTACATCAGGGCGTCCTGCAGCACGTGGCCGGCGATGATCCGGACCTGGCGGGCGCGGAACTCGGTTTCGTAATGGACCAGGTCCATTCCGCAGCCGCCGAACGCATCGTGTGCGTGGTTGGCCAGCAGCATCCGCCAGGCCTGTTCGAGGAACGGAACGGGATAGCTCGCGCCGAGCATCCACGCGACCGCTGCGAACGGCTCGGCGTAGCGCTGAAGGTCGTATTCGGTCTGCCGGTTGAGGTACTTCAGGTGCATGCGGGCGGCCTGGACCTCGGGGTAGAGGTCGGTCCACACGCCCGCCCGTTGGGTGTTCCTCATCTCGCCCCGCAGGCGGGGCAGCGTGTCGAGGTCGAGTTCTGCCATGGCCCGGTCCACGAACTCGGTGAGGGTGGCCTGCTTCGCGTTGTGCCGGCCTTCGGCGATCTGGTTGATCGCGTCGACGAGCTGCGGCGTCTCGGGGAACGGCCCGGTGCTGTCGTCGCACTCCATCGCCAGCGCGAACGGCAGTTCGTAGTTGGGGCCGATCTCGTCGTCGTCAAACCCGCGGAGCGCCTCCTCCAGGTTCTCGGGGTACCAGCCCATCGGCGGGTTGCAGAAGTAATAGGGCTGGACGGTGCCGGTGCCGCAGATGCGGAAGGGCTTGCCGCCGCGCTCCCACTGGTGGGACGAGTCGCCGCTGAACCGGTTGTGGATGACCGGTCGGCAGATGCGATGAAAGAACGCGGAGCGTGCGAGGTCGCCCAGGCGGATGCTGAAGACGCCGGTCCCGTCGGGCGATTCCCAGATGTAGAAGTTGCCGGCGACCTGGTCGGCGGAGATGCCGCGATAGAAGATGGCCGACTTGATGCCGAACCCGGCGAAGAGCTGGGGCATTTGCGAGACCTGCCCCCACGAGCACGGCGAATAGCCGCAGTCCATGCAGCCGCCGAACTCGCGGCCGACTTTCTCGCCGAACAGCAGGTTGCGGACCAGCGACTCGCCGGAAAGCTGGTTCTCTTCGGGCAGCGTGTACCACGGGCCGATGAGCAGCCGGCCCGCTTCGACGAGCTTGCGGATGCGCCCCTTGTTCGCCGGACGGATTTCGCAGTAGTCCTCGAGCAGGATGGTCTGCCCGTCGAGGTGGTAGTATTTGTACTCCGGCCGGGTCTCGAGCAGATCGAGCAGCCCGTCCATCATCTCGACGAGCATCATCCGCGTCTTCTGGAACGGGAAGCGCCACTCGCGGTCCCAGTGCGTGAGCGACACAACGTGCAGGTCGTGCTTGAGTTCCATTGCCAGGTCCCTGTGATGCACAACTGTTGGAGCGAACGAGTTTCTTTTCGCTTTTTATGAATTCACAAATTTCGCAATTTATGAATTTATGAATTTATGAAAATCGAAAATGACCCCTCAGCGGTCAAGACGGCTCCTGGTCAATGAGACGCAGCACCTGCTCCAAGTCCTCGCAGTAGTCGTGCAGCAGGCACTTCGTCCCGCTCTGCTCGATGTTGCCGCCGGCCATGCCGATCACCGCGAACCCGGCGAGGCGGATGGAGACGACGCCGGCGCCGCTGTCCTCGATGCCAATGACGTGGTGCCGGTCGGCGAAGTCGATCCCGAGACCGACCCGCGCTGCTTCGGCGTAGAGCCACGGGTGCGGCTTGGCCTCGAGCTCGCCCAGCGTCCCGGCGTTGCCCTTGCGGATGGGGAGGCCCGCGGTGACGATCGCGTCGTAGAAGTCCGCCGGCTCGCCCATCCCGAGCGCGTCGAACGCGGACACCAGCTCCGGCCACGCCTTTTCGTAGAGGCCGGACGACACGACGCCGACGCGAATGTCCCGCTCCTTGAGCGCCAGGAGGAACTTCTTCAGCCCGGGGCTGGGCGTGAACGCGTCGGGCCGGCCGCGCCTCTCCTTGATCGCTCTCATCTCGCGATGGGTGATCTCGAAGTAGATCGCCCGCGCTTCCTCGACCGTGCGGCCGGGGCAATACTTCCGGATGCAGTGCTGGAGGTGTTCGGACACGCTGTGGCCGGAGACGAACGGTTCGTCCTCCGGTTCGAGCTTGAACCCCGGATCGCCAAGCAACTGCGCCGTGGTCTGTTCGATGATCCAGGTCCAGAAGTCTTCGCTGCGGACACTGGTGCCGTCGAGGTCCATCAGCACGGCCCGGACGGGCCGGTCGATTCGTGCCGGCTCAAGCGGGTAGGTCGCGGGGTATCCCATCCTGGACTTGACGACCGCATCGGTCCGGCCGTCGTAGCAGATGAAATCGACCACCTCATCGGCGGTGGAGAAGACGGCGCGGACGCCGTTCTCGCCGACGCGGAAGCGCCCGCCGCCGCCCTCGGTGCGTTCGATCAGCCCGGTCTTGTCGTCCGGCAGTGCGTTCATCCGGAGGTCTTCACCCGCGGAGCCTTCCTGACGTGCAGGACTACCTCAACGATCATCCAGACTTCGAGGGCGCTGACGACCAGGCCGATGCCGAACAAGTGCGGCGCCTTCGCCACGTAGGTGCTGCCATAGAGGAAGTCGCGCAGGTTGGTCACCATCGCCCATCCGGTCAGGCAGACCATGATGGCGAACGGGATGGCCGTGAACCAGATCGGCTTGTTCTTCGTGTGCAGGTAGACGCTGATGACCAGCAGGGCGAGCGCGGCGATGAGCTGGTTCAGCGTTCCGAACAGCGGCCAGAGGACCATCGCTCCGGCGCCCTTGCCGTCCCACAGCGCGAGCACGCCCGCCGCAAACACGGTCACGAACGTGGCGACGTACCGGTTGACCAGGAACTTCGCCCCGGTGGCCTGGCCGAACTCGGCGATGATGTAGCGCTGAAGGCGGGTGGCGGTATCGAGGGTGGTGCCGGCGAACGAAGCGACAAACACGCCCATGATAGTTATGCACAGGATCATCGGGAGACCGACCTCGTGGATCATGTTGCCGGCGCCCTTCATGAACGCCTGGACCTTGGGGCCGAGGCCCTTGGCCGCACCCCACGCGCGGTAGTGCCAAGCGAACGCGGGCTTGCCTTCGACGTAGCGGACGGTCTTGCCGTCCGGCGTCGTCTCCTCATGAACCTCGACCTGCGGGTTCTTGTCACGGAACGCGGCAACGTCTTTGGCGGCCAGGTCGTACTTGATCCCCAGCCCGGCGCCGACGGACACAATAACAAGGACGGCCAGCACGCCTTCGAGCAACATGGAGCCATAGCCGATCGCCTTGGCGTCGGGTTCCCGCTGCAACTGCTTCGATGTCGTTCCGCCGGATACCAGAGCGTGAAAGCCGGAGATGGCGCCGCAGGCGACGGTCACGAACAGGAGCGGCCACGGGCTCGGCGCCGCCGCCGGGCTCAGGTTGGCCTGCGGCGCGACGAAGTCGGGCCGCGCCACCACCACGCCCACCACCAGCAGCGCCAGCGCGATGTACAACTGGTACGCGTTGATGAAGTCACGCGGCTGCAACAGCGTTTGCACGGGCAGGACCGACGCGAAGAAGCAGTAGACCAGCAGAATGACCGACCAGATCACAACCGGGCCGATGACGCCGAGCGACCCCATCTTCAGCGGAAACGTCGACCCGACCCAGACCGTGACGTACATCAGCCCGACGGCCAGGATCGTCCACAGGATCACCGCCTTCGTCGTCTTGCACCGTCGAAGCATCAGGCCCAGGCCGATCGCGATGGGGATCTCCATCCATACGGGGAACACGGACTCCGGCCACATCGCGAAGATGTTGGCGATCACGAGGCAGAAGATGGCGATCACGATCACCAGGGCAAGGGTGACGATGGAAAGAAACAGGACCCGGACCCGCGGGTTGACCAGCTTGGCGCAGACGTCGGGCAGGCTCCGGCCCCGGTTGCGCAGGCTGACCACCAACGCCCCGAAGTCGTGAACGGCGCCCATGAAGATGGAGCCGAACACCACCCACAGCAGCGCGGGCACCCAGCCCCAGATGATCGCCAGGGCCGGCCCTACAATCGGCCCGGTGCCCGCAATCGAAGTGAAGTGGTGGCCGAACACGACCTGTTTGCGCGAGGGCACGTAGTCGACGCCGTCCTCCAGTTCGTGGGCAGGCGTCCGCGCCGAATCGTCCAGCGCGAAGATCTTCTTCGACAGGAATCGGCCGTACGTGTTGTAGGCGATCAGGTAGAGCAGGAACGCGGCGGCGGCGACCAGCAGTGACATGTGCGCCTCCCGGGAAGAAACGACGCAGCGGGCAAATCCATGTTTGCGTAAGAGCTTATCTCACGGCCAGAAGCGCGTCAAGTGATAAAGGGGGCTCAGCCGCCGCAGAGCTAGTAGTCAGGTCCCCTCTTCCGTGTCCGGTAATGACTCGAACTCCTGCACTGTGGCCAGGTAGACCTGTCCGTAGCCGGAGCGGTCGGTGGTGAAGACGACGTGCGTGCCGTCGGCGTCGAACCGCGGATGGACGTGCAACTGCTGGATGTGGAAGCTGCTGCGGTGGGTGCACAAGAGCCGCGGGCCGTCGTAGCTCTCGCCGTTCCAGTGCCACAGCTTGACGCCCGGGCTGCCGCGTCCGCCGTCGCCCACGATCAGCGTGTGGTCGTTCGAATGGATGTGGCCCGTCTCGCCGGCGGACACCCCCTCGACGTGGCCGGTGTTGTCGTGCTTGATGTGGCCGAAGTACGGCTGCCCGTCGGCCGTGGTACCGTGGTAGCCGACGTGGACGCCGTCGGCGTACCAGTATTCGTGGCCGACGTTCTCGTCGGGGTCGCGGCGCTCGCGGATCTTCCACGGCTCGCCGATGTTGTGGTCGAGGCCCCAGATCCGGTTGTCGACGATGGCCCACGGCCCTTCGTGGCAGAACGTCAGCAGGTTCGGCTGCGTCGGCGAGGTGTTGACGTGGCCGATCCACGAGTTCTCCTCCCAGATCGTTTCGCAACCGCTCCCGTCGGTGGCGGCGCGGAAGACGCGGCTGAGCGGCTTGGCCTCGCACGTGCCGCGGAAGCCGTCGCGGCTCTCGTGGTAGTCGGCGTTGAACCGCTGGGACAGGTCCTCGGAGATGCTGCCGCAGACGTATTTGCCGTCGGCGGTGCAGTTGATCATCGAGGGGCGGAACCCGTCCGGGTGCTCCCACAGCGTGCGCAGCTCAAGCGAGTTCAGGCCGACGGCGGTCAGCCCCCGCCCACACCAGAAATACGCTTCGGGGCGCGTCGGGTTGACCGTCGTACCCAGGAATCGCCCACCGCGGTCCAGGTCCGTCAACTGCGTGATCTCGCCGGATTCGAGGTCGATGCTGAACAGGTTGGTGCGGTTGTCGCGGTCGGAGCCGAAGAGCATCCGCCGCCCGCCGTCGTGCCAGCCGGGATTGGTGAAGTAGAGGTGGTGGCTGTGTCCCTTGTAGCTGGTTAGCCGCTTCACCTTCGCCCCGGTCGTCTTGTCCTCATACTCGCTCCATTCCGCCGGCCATACGCGTCCTGCTGTCACGGTATCCGCCTCCACACTTGGGTCTTCCTGCGCCGTCGCAGGCTGCCGGTGACCGGTCACTAGTCATTGGTCATTAGGTTGGCCACGCCGTCCGCCCCATCGCCAATGACCAATAACCAATGACCAATGACCAATGACCAATGACCAATGACTAAACCCTGATCTCCCTGCCCAGCCTTGCCGACTTGTAGATCCCATCGAGGACTTTCATCACGTTGACGCCGTTCTCGGCCGTCGTGACCGGCTTGACGCCGTCGACGATGACGTCGATGAAGTGGTCCATGGAGTTCTCGTTCTTCGGGATGCGCTCGATCTTCGACGAGATGTACGTGCCGTTCCACTCGCCGAACAGGCACGCCTCGAAGTCGTAGCCCTGGCCGACGTTCCGGTGGCAGATGCCGGCCTTGGTGCCGTAGAGATAGGTGAACATCTCCTCGCGGCGTTCGGTGTTGAGCGCCCAGCTCACCTCGACCAGGAGCGTCGCCCCGTTGTCGAACCGGATCATCCCCACGGCGAGGTCTTCGACGTCGAACTTCTTTCGCGCCTTCCGGGCGATGGACTTGCCCAGCCGGTCGTACGTGCCGGCCGAGATGGTCACCGGCCTGGGATCGCCCATCAGCATCATCGCCAGGTCGATGCGGTGGACGCCGAGGTCGATGAGCGGCCCGCCGCCCGAGAGCTTCTTCTGCGCGAACCAGCCGCCGAGCTTGGGGATCCCGCGCGTCCGGTGCCATCCGGTCCGGCCGTAGTAGATCTCGCCGACCGTGCCGGAGTCGACCACCTTCTTGAGCGCCTTCGCCGCGCCGGTGAAGCGGTACGACAGGTTGATCATGAGCTTCCTTCGCTTCGCCCTGGCGACCGCCGCCATCTGCTCGGCCTCGCGGGTGTTCATCGCCATCGGCTTCTCGCAGATCACGTGGGCGCCCGCGTTCAGCGCCGCGACCGTCACCGGCTTGTGCAGGACGTTGGGCAGCGAGACGGAGACGATGTCGAGCTTCTGCTCGCGCAGCATCTTCCTGTAGTCGCCGTAGCCGGCGCAGTCGAACTCCGTCGCGTACTGCTCGAGCTTGCCCTTGTCGATGTCGCACACCGCGACGAGGTCCGCCTTCGGATTATCCGCCGCGGCGCGCGCGTGCCCGCGGCCCATGCCCAACCCGATCACCGCCACCTTGGGGCGTCGCTTCATTCTTCTCTCCTCATCCGTGTTGATTCGTGTTCATCCCTTCGACTTCGCTCCCGGCTTCGCCTGTGGCTTCGCCGGACAGGCAGGGCAGGCCGCGGTGAGTTCCTCGATGTCTTTGGACGCGGATGCTACCCCACGCCCGGCGCGAAGTCAAAAGCTAATTGACTGAGCGGGCCGATTCTGCTATAAAAAAGGAATAGATAGCGATTTGGTCGGTTTTTCTGGGCGAGAGGAAAGGAGCCGCATTATGGGCGGTGAAGACCTGAAAGCACAGGTGACCGCAGTACTTGACGAAATCAGACCGCACTTGCAGGCGGACGGCGGGGATGTGGAGCTGGTCGACGTGTCCGAGACCGGGGTGGTAAAGGTGAAGCTCACCGGCGCTTGTCGCGGGTGCCCGATGGCGCAATTGACCCTCAAGCGCGGCATCGAGGCCCGGCTGAAAGAGAAAGTGCCCGGCGTCACCGCCGTCGAACCGGCATAACCTGACCGGTGCGTACTTAGCGGGAGCTTCTCGCGGTGCGTCGCTTCATTCTGGGAGGACTTCACCGTGCCAGGATGGCTGTTGCGATTCTTGCTCGCGTGTCTCGCGTTGGTGTGCGCCGGGTGCGGCGCTGACGATCAGCTCGCAGTTCCCAAGTCGCCCGATGGCGTTGCGCGTCGGGCCGAGTATACACTCAATCCCGATGGCAGCGGCAAGGTCGTGTGCCAGTACATCGGCCCCATTATCCCCGCCGACTATCAGCCCGATGGGCCGCGCGAACTGCACCGGGCCGTCCAGGGAGCTATCAGTCGGCCCAGCGGCGTGGACGCGTGGGCCGACATCGCCTGCGGCCGGCGCCCCGACAGGCGTCGGTGGGTCAAGGGCACCGTGTATTTCAAGGATATATCGAAAGTCAATCTCCCCTTCATCGGCTCGTGGCTCCTTCCCACGTGCACTGTTGACGGTCGCGGCGGGATGGCTGTGACCGTCGCACGGCAGGTCCGCACGGATGCCAACAAGCCCGGCCCGCTCTCCGACGAGCAGATTGCCGCGCGAATCAAGAAGATGCGAGATCAGCGCGCAGAGCGCGCCCCGATGGTCGACAAGTACCTGATTGGCGCCATGACCACCGAGATACTGTTCCATCTTCCGGGGCGCGTGACCGAGACGACCCATCTTGTGCGTGGTCGCAACGGGGCGCTGCGAATCGCTTTCGACGGAGTCAAGATGCTGGTCGCCTACAACGCCGTGGTGGCCGACGACGCGGCGATGCGCGAGGTCGTGCTTGCTGGCGAGAAGTCTTCGGGCCCCACATTCAGCCGTAAGCTGCTCGAGAGGGTGCTTGGCTCCAACGCTCCCATCCGCGCGCGTGTGGCTGCTCCGATGAAGCCGCAGTTCAACTACGCCGCTGAGGTGGCTGCCGCGAACACACGCTACCCCGACATGCTCCGCAAGGCGGGGGTGATTCCAGCAAAGCTGCCACCGCCCACAGAGGGTTACGTGTTTGACAAGATCACCGTGACCGATGTGAGTTACGGAGAGACGCCGGTGTTCATAAGGGGGCGCGAGAATCCGAAGGCCTGCATTCTTAAGATCGACGCCGTTCTGTCGAAACCCATCTACGAGTGCCTGAGCGGCGAGTTATACAGTGCGGCCACCGATACCGGCGAGGTAGTCTTCCCACGCATCGGTCACCCCAACCGCGTGAGGGAGAGGCCCGAACGGCGGGCCGGGCGCGATAAGACCACGGTCTTCCTCGATGTGCACGTGGCGGTTCCGGAGCCCGGCACCAAACGGCTCAAGGAAGTCACCGGGGTGCTGAACGTTGTCGCGGCCGACGGGACCGAGGAGATTGACCTCGGCACGGTCGACGCCGTGGGTGAGGTCAAGCGCCCGCAGCTTGGGGCGACGCTGAAGCGCAGCACGAAAATGCTTCGAGGTGAGCCGGTGACTATCTTGTCCGTGAAGATGAAGATGCCACACAGGCAACTGACAGACATGATCGTCTATGGCACGGACGGCAAGCGGCTGCGCTCATCTCAACGCTGGATGTCCGGTCGCGCGATGACGGCGGGCATGTCCAGACTCTTCAAAGGCGAAGTGCCGGCGAAGACCAGGATCGTCGTCACCGTTCTCAAGAACTTCCGCCAGTTTGAGGTGCCGTTCCGCCTGACCGACGTCAAGCTCCCGGCGCAGCCGAAGCCCTAGGCGCGCCCGGTGGCGGTCTGGGAGTGTTCGTGTGACCGGGCAGACGGTCACTCCCTTCCGATGGCGGACAGGAATGTCCGCCCCACCGGTGGAGAGGGGTCGCCGGCTCACGCGCCGGGTTCGATCAGGGATTCCAACTCGTCAGATGCAAGCGGGGCGCCTTGCCGGGGCGGAGTGTGCATGCGGCGGGTGGCCGTGGCGACGTAGACCCGCTTGGCTCCCGCACGTTTCAGCACCCCGGCGCATTCGCTGGTGGTCGCGCCGGTGGTCAGCACGTCGTCGACGAGCAGCAGCGATTTCCCGCGGATCAGCGCCGCGAACCTCCTCACCCGGAACGCCCCCTTGACGTTCGCGCGGCGGCCCGCCCGTGACGTGGCCCGCGTCTGCGGCGGCGTATTGACGATGCGACGGAGGATCTTGGTCGAGACGGGCAGGCCGAGGCGGTCGCCCAGCTCCCGTGCGAGAAGCTCAGACTGGTCGAAGCCGCGTGACCGCAGGCGGCTGCGATGGAGCGGGACGGGCACGATGAGCTGGGCCTTCTCCGGGATGTCGGTGTCGTTCAGGCACGCGGCCAGGAGCTTGCTGAGCGGGAAGGCGTGGTATTTCTGCGCCGCGAACTTGAACGCCAGTACCATGTGACGCGCCGCGCCGGCGTGATGGGCCGCCGCGACCGCCCGATCGAACCGCAGCGGCATGTTGCGGCAATTGGCGCAGCGCGTCCCCGCCGCCGTATACGGGCCGAGCTCGTGGCCGCACTTCCGACAGGTCGGGCCGTTGACGAACCGAATCGTGCCGATGCAATCGCGGCAGAGGTACCGGTCTTCGTCCTCTTGCGTAGGCCGGCCGCACACCACACAGTGCGGCGGGTACACCAGCCGGCCGGACGCCTCGCCCAGCCACGCGGCGCGCGGATGAAGTCTGCGCAGGACGTACTGGATCGCTCTCATGGGTTTCGGACGTCCAAGATCAAGTCTGGACGGACGCTAGTCCACTTCTTCGACTGTGTAATCCGCCTTCCCCAGGCCGAACTTCTCGGCGGCTTTGATCTGGTAATACGGGTCGGTGCCCCAGACGCGCTTGAACAGGTGGCCGGACTTGCCCATCAGCCTGCGCCCCGCGGGCAGGCTGCCCTTGATGAAGTTCTTGACCTTGATGCGGTCGAGCGCGGCCTTATCGACGGCGGGCATGCACGTCGATCCGAAGATGCCCACGTCCGGCACCAGCGGCTGGGTCGTCATCCCCCAGCAGTCGCACAGCGGGGTAATGTCCATCGCCAGATTGAAGTAGACGATACTGCCGCGGTCGAACTGCTTGGCCACCTCGCGTGCGGAGATGGCGAGCCCGTCCTGGAGCCGCTTGTAGCTGTTCGCGTCGACCTCGATGGCGCCGACGGGGCAGCTCTTGACGCAGTGCTTGCAGTAGACGCAGTTGTGGATGTCGATCTCGATCTCGCCCCGGTCGTTCTCGGTGCACGAGCCGGTGGGGCAGTTCTCGATGCACCGGCCGCAGTGGATGCACTTGTCGGCGTCCCACGTGAAGGAGCCGATCTCCAGGTGGTGCAGCGCGGCGCGGGAGGCGCGCGTCACCGCGCCCATCGCCAGGTTCTTGATCGCCCCGCCGTACGAGGCTTCGCCGTGGCCCTTGAAATGACTGAGGACGACCATCGCGTCGGCGTCGATGATGTTCCCGCACAGGTGCAGCTCGGTCAGCTCGGCGCCGCACGGGTGCGAGTACTCGGCGGGCACGGTGCGGAAGTACTTCTCGGTGACGCCGGCGGCGGGGATGATCTTCGCGCCGAGCACCTCCTCGGTGTAGCCGCGCTTGGCGGTGTCCCAGACGGAGAACGTGCCGTCGGTAATGAACGGCTTCCCGCCGGCCTCGCGGATCTTGTCGGTCAGCAGGCGGACGAACAGCGGCCGGATCGTCGTGTAGCCCAGCCCGCCGCCGAGGTGCATCTTCACGGCGACCGTCTTCCCGTTGAACCGCTTCTTGAAGTTCAGCCTGTCCATCATCCGCATGAACTTCGCGGGCAGCGTCACCTTGCGGGTCAGGCTTGGCACTTCCGTTGTGGCGAAGTAGACCTTGGCCATGCTTAG
Source organism: uncultured Planctomycetota bacterium (assembly GCA_964505325.1). Lineage (GTDB taxonomy): Bacteria > Planctomycetota > PUPC01 > PUPC01 > PUPC01 > CAZDHT01. Next base: position 20,430 of record CAZDHT010000039.1, read on the forward strand.
CGCCTCTCAAGTCTTGTGGGTGGTGTCTGCGCCGCCGGAGCTTCGCTTTGCAGCGACTATCTCGTCCAGCAGCGCGAACGGTTCCTCCCGAAAGGGGGGCTCCAACGGCCAGCTTATGTCCATGGTGCCGGCCAGCAGATATTGTTTCTCGCTCTTCTTGTAGCGGTAGGCACGCGTCCGTGGCAGCTCCTCGTTTCTCGCGAAGGCGAAACGCCATTTGCTGCCGAACTGAAAGAGCCCGACGGCAAGGAGATCGAACTCGCCAACTACGAGGCACGTCGTCTGCAGCTTCTTGCCGCTCGGCAGGGTGACCTCTCTCTTGTCGCTCGCATCGCACTGAAATCTGCCGAAGTATCCCGTGTCGCGAGATTCCACGGAGTTGCTTTGCAGCCCCTTGCATTCGACGCGGATTTCCACGTCGCGGTAGATGAAGTGAAGATCGGCCTTATGCTTCCTGTCGTGGTTATCAGGAACCGTCAAGTCCTTGATCCGCGTATCGGAGAACCAGAGCTTTCTGAGCTTGTATTCGGTGATGTACCCGAACAGGAAGCCCCGCAAACTGGGCCTGTGCGATACGATGTCGTCGAGTTCCTCCAGCGTGACGTCCCAGTCCTTCACAATCCCCATGTCTTGTACCTTTGCTGTGCGGTTTTCCTCTTGCCGTCCTTTACGAAAACGAGGAAGTACGAGTGGTTCTTCCGCGCGTGCTCCTGCTTCACAATCCTGCTTGCGACGGGCCGGTTGGCTCGAACGACAACAAACAGATCCTTGGCATAGAACCCGACGCTCTCGTACTCGTTGACGATCTGCACGTGGGTCAGGTGCTGCATGTTCGCGCTCACCTCGTCCTGGCACTTCACGATGAGGGTTCCGGACTCACGCAGGACCCGGTGCGCCTCGCGGCCCGCCTTGAAATACAGGTCCAGCACTGCCGCATGATACTTCGGGCCGCTCGTCTTTGCCCGCTTTCCGTTGGAGTAGTAGGAGCGGAACGCGGTGTGTGTTCCGCCTCCGGCTGCCTGCGCCTCCCGCTTCCGGTAGAAACCCTCCATGTAGGGTGGATCAAGAACAACGCAGTCGATCGACTCGTCCTCGTAAGGCAAATCACGGCAGTCCACCCCGGTGGCAATGTCCGTGGGGCGCAGTTCGTACTCGCCTTTCGGGATTCTTCGCCAGAAGACGCCCTTCCCGTAGGTCACGTCTGCCACAATCGACCCCGGGGGCACATGCAGAGACAGGATCTCGGGGAATACGGTGGAGTTGTCACCGACGTACGCGGAGACCACAAGGTCCGACGTTGCGACTCCGTCTGGAGATTTCCGCTTGCCTGAGCGAGCGCGCCGCTCGTCGGTCTTCAGATTCAGCCCGAGTTGCCTCGCAGTCTTTCTGGCCATCACACGTGTCCCATGCGTGCTCGCCAGTCTAGCGCGTACGTCCGCCGGTGTACAGCCCCCAGCGAGGCGCCTTGGTTATCGCGCCAGAGCGTCTTGCGGCGATTCGAGGGCGTCCTTGACCGCCTGGAGGAACGCGGCGGCGATGGCGCCGTCGGCGACGCGGTGATCGATCGCAAGCGTCACTCCCATCATCTTGCGAACCGTGATGCCGCCGTCGACAACCACCGGCTTGTCGGCGATCCGGCCCACGCCCAGGATCGAGCCCTGGCCCGGACTGATGATCGGCAGGAAATTCTCGATCCCATACATTCCCAGATTGGACAGCGTGATGCTTCCGCCCTCGTACTCGAACGGGGCGAGGCGCTTGGTGCGGGCCTTCTCGATCAGGCGGCCCGTCTGTTCCGCGATGTTCGCCAGGCCGAGCCGCTCTACCCCGTGGACCACCGGCGTCATCAGGCCGTCCTCGATGGCGACCGCCAGCGCCACGTCCGCGGCCGAAAAGGCCACAACGCTGTCGCCCGCCCAGCCGGCATTCATCATGGGTACCGCCTCGAACCCGCTGGCGATGGCTTTGATGATCAGGTCGTTGTACGAGACTTTGGTTCCGGCGGCCGCCAGCTCCTCGCGAAGGGCCACCGCCTCGGTCATGTCGATTTCCATCTGGAGGTAGAAGTGCGGCGCCTCGCGCTTCGACTGGGCCATCCGCTCGCCGACGATGCGGCGCATCGCGGTCAGCTTGACCCGGGCACCCGCCACGGGCTGTACCTTCAGGAGCGCCGCCTTCTCGACGTCCTCCTTCATGATCCGCCCGCCGGTGCCGGTGCCCTTGACGGTGAGCAGGTCGACGCCGCGCGTGTACGCGACCTCTTTCGCGGTGGGCGAGACGCGGAGTTGTGCGACCTTGCCGGCGTACGCGGCGACGTCGGCCTCGACGATCCGGCCGCCCGGCCCGGTCCCCCGGATGGCGAGCGGGCTGACCTTCTCGGTCTCGGCGCGCTTCCTGGCGCGGGGCGAGATGACGATGCGGCCCGACGGCGCGGCAGCCGCGGCGGCCGGCGCCGGCGGCGCAGCTGCTGCGGAGGGCGCTACAGCCTGTGGGGTCCGGGCCGGCTCGGGAGCAGGCGGAGGGGTCTCCGGCGCCTGGTCGGTCTCCGGGTCGCCGACGTATGCGATGACCGTGTCCACCGGGACCTGCTGCCCCGCCGGCGCGAGGATCTTCAGAACGGTCCCCTCGAAGTACGACTCGACCTCGAGGGTCGCCTTGTCGGTGGTGATCTCGAGGAGGATATCCCCCTTCTCGACTGCGTCGCCTTCCTTGACCAGCCACTTGTCGATGGATGCTTCTTCGACCGTCTGGCCGAGCCTGGGGAGTACAACTTCCTGGAGCAATGGGTCCTCCTTGACTTACCAGGAACCGGATTCTCGTTCCGCGTCTTCGCTGTCCGGGTCGAAGACCTGGCCTTCGTCCAGACTGAGCTCCTCGTTGTACCAGTCAATGTCGGACGCGGAGCGCCGGATCTGCTCGAGGATGTCGGTGGCGGTGACGGCGCCCGGCCCGGCGGCGTTGGGGGCGCGGTCTGCGGCGAGTCCGTGCCAGTACACCGCTGTGCGGGCCGCGTCGAAAGGGCTGAGCTTCTGGGCGAGCAGGCCCGCGACCATCCCGGTCAACACGTCGCCGGCGCCGCCGGCGGCCATGTACGGATTCCCCGAGGTGTTGATGTAGAGCTTGCCTGCGCCGGCAACGACCGTGAAGGCTCCTTTCAGCACGACCACCGTCCCGTAGCGCGATGCGAAATGGCAGGCGGCGCCCCGGCGGTCGCGTTGGACCTCGGCGGCCGGCCGGCCGATGAGTCTCGACATTTCCCCCGGATGTGGCGTGACGATGAAGGGGACGCGGGCGGAGAGGAGCACGTCGGCGTTGCCGGCCAGGGCGTTGAGCGCGTCGGCGTCCAGCACCAGCGGCAGCGGGGAGCGCTCGACGAGCCGGTGTACGAGCATGTCGGTGGAGCGGTTCCGGCCGAGCCCGGGCCCCGCCGCGATGACCGTCGCGTTTCGACAGAACGCCTCGATCTCCGGCCAGGCGCCGAGTGCGATGGTCGCGTCGGGCGTTTCTTTGAGGGGGAGCGTCATCGTAGTCGGCCAGGCTTCCGCGACGAGCGGCTGCAGGCTCTCCGGGCAGGCCAGGGTGACCAGGCCGGCGCCGGCGCGGGTGGCGGCGGCGCTGCACAACATCGCCGCGCCCATCATCCGCCGCGAGCCGGCAACCACCAGCACGTGCCCGAAATCTCCCTTGTGGCTCTCGCGCCTCCGCCGTTCAGGAACAGCCGGTTCTTCAACCTCGTGAAAGCCCAGCATTGCCGCGCTCCTGCGATGTGTTCGGGGCCCTACCTGGCCTTGCCGGCCGCCAGGTGGTTGATGACGGAGGCAATATAGCCCGCCCCAAATCCGTTGTCAATGTTCACCACCGACACCGCGGGAGCGCAACTGTTGAGCATCGTCAGCAGCGGCGCGACCCCGCCGAAGCTGGCCCCGTAGCCCACGCTGGTGGGCACGGCGATCACCGGGCATCCGGCGATTCCGCCCACGACGCTCGCCAGGGCGCCCTCCATCCCCGCCACCACGACGATCACGTTCGCTTCCTGAATCTCCCGCGCGTTTGCCAGAAGGCGGTGGATGCCGGCGACCCCCGCGTCGTACACGGTCGCCACCCGGTTGCCGAGCACCTCGGCGGTGACTCGCGCCTCCTCCGCCACGGGGATGTCCGACGTCCCCGCGCACACCACGAGCAGATTGCCGACAGGCTTCGGGCGCTTCGGCTGGAGGATCGCCGCGATCTGCGCCGCCTCGTAGAACTTCGCGCGGCGCCAGCGGCGCTTCAGGGCCTTGAAGACGGCCCCGCCCGCCCGGGTGGCGAGCACGTCGGAGCCGGCCTTGACCAGCTTTGCCGCGATGCCGACCACCTGCTTGACCGTCTTTCCCGGACAGTAGATTACCTCGGGCGCCCCGGAGCGGAGGGCCCGGTGGTGGTCGACCCGGGCGAAGCCCACGTCCTCGAACGGCAGATGCTTGAGTTGCCGGACCGCGGTCGCCGGCTTCACCCGGCCGGCGGCGACTCTTTCGAGGATGGAAAGGAGCTTCTCTTCGTTCATGGCGCACCTCGTGTCAGCTCACTGAGTTGCGGAACGGCGTTAAGTTCGAGCGGCGCCGTCCGACCCAGTTCGAGCAGATGATAGGCGACGCCCGCGACCATGGCGGCGTTGTCGGTGCAGTACCTGGGCTCGGGCAGCGAGAGACGGATGTTTTCGTGTTTCGCCGCCCGCGCCAGTCTCTGGCGCAGCCGCTTGTTCGACGCAACGCCCCCGCCGATGGTCAGACGCCAACAGGCCAGCCGTTCGCAGGCGGACATCGACTTCTTGACCAGGACGTCGACGACCGCCTCCTGGAAGCTCGCGGCGATGTCGGCGATCTCCTGCCGGCTCCATGCCGACGCATCCCGTTCCTTGCCGTCCTGGCCGCAAACGTGGTACAGCACGGCGGTCTTCAGGCCGGCGAAGCTGAAATCAAGCGAGTCCGGCCCGAGCAGAGGGCGGGGGAACCGGACCTTCGAGGGGTTGCCGGTCTCGGCCGCCTGCTGGATGGCTGGGCCGCCAGGGTAGCCCAGGCCCAGGATACTGGCGACCTTGTCGAACGCCTCGCCGGCGGCGTCGTCAATGGTCGACCCCAGGAACTCCACGTCGGCGGGCCCCTTCGCGTAGCACAGGCTCGTGTGCCCGCCCGACGCGACCAGGCCGACGGCGGGGTATTCGAGCGTCGACGGCGGCAGGTTGCCGGCATAGACGTGCGCGGCGACGTGGTTCACCGGGACAAGCGGCACCTCGCGGAGCCAGGCGAACGTCTTCGCGGCGGTGAGGCCGATCAGCAGGGCGCCCACCAACCCGGGGCCGTTGACCACGGCGACGGCGTCGATGTCGTCGGCCCCGGCCCCCGCCTCGCGCAAGGCGTCCTCTATGATATGTGTTATGACCTCGATGTGCGCGCGGCAGGCGATCTCGGGGACCACTCCCCCGAACTTCGCGTGAAGGTCCTCTTGGCTGGCGACCACGTTGCTCAAGACGTCCCGGCCGTCTCGGACCACGGCGGCCGCGGTCTCGTCACAGGAGGTCTCCACGCCAAGAATGAGCATGCTATTTCGCCGCGTTCTTGGCTGCCGCGGCCGCCCGCTCCCGCGAGATCAGCATCCCCTTGAGCGCGTTGACAGCGGCCTCCAGGGTCTTGTCGTGGAACTCCTCGGGCTTCTTGCCCTTGTCCTCCGTTCCCGGCGGCTTCTCGGGCGGGGGCCCGATCTTCTCCGGGTCGGGTACGGGCGGGGCTTCCTTCTTGGGATCTTCGCCCTTCTTGTCGGGGGCTCCTTCCTTCTTGGGCTTGTTATTCCGCTCCCGTACTTCACGCATGTGTTTGTCGCGCCAGTATGTCCACAGATCGACCTCGTCCCGCGGGGTGACCTTCACCTCGATGTCCGGATCGATGCCCCAGGCCTTCTGGTCGGGGTTGTTGAAGTTGTGATGTATGAGCCGGCCGGACGGGGTGTAGTAGTAGGCGGTGGTCAGCCGGATGGCGGACTTCCCGGCCTGGAGCGGGATGAGCGTCTGGACGGAGGCCTTGCCGAACGTTCGCGTGCCCACCAGCACTCCGCGCTTGTGGTCTTGGATGGCGCCGGCGACGATCTCCGAGGCGCTGGCGCTCCGGCCGCTGATCAGGACAGCGAGCGGGACGTCCGAATACGTGCCCTGTTTGGCGGCGCGGTACACCCGCTCGGCGCTCCTGCGGCCCTTGGTCGAGACGATGACGCCCTCCTCCAGAAACCGGTCGGCGACCTCGATGGCCGAGCGGAGGAGCCCGCCGGGGTTGTACCGCAGGTCGACCACCAGGGCCCGCATCCCTTTGCCGCGCAAGTCGTTCACGGCCTCGTCGAGGCTTTCGACGCTGTTCTTCTGGAACTGGGTGAGGCGGATGTACGCGATCTTGTGCTTGTCGTCGACGAACCCCGGGTCTTTCACGCTCTCCAGCTTGATGATGTCGCGGACAACGGTGATGTCTTCGGCCTTCCCGTCCTCGTGGAAGACCGTGATAGTCACCGGCTTGCCTTTGGGGCCGCGCAGCTTCTTGACCGCCTCGCGCAGCGAGAGGCCCTTGGTGCTCTTGCCCTCGATCTTGATGATCTTGTCACCGGCGAGCACGCTGGCATTGAAGGCGGGCGTGCCCTCGAGCGGAGTGATCACGGTCAGAATGCCGTTCTTGTCGAGCGTGATCTCAATACCCAACCCGCCGAACTCGCCCTTCGTCTCGGCCTCGAGATCCTCCTTCTGCGCGGGTGGGAGGAAGGCGCTGTACGGGTCGAGGGTCTGGAGCATTCCCTCGTACGCGCCGTAGAACAGCTTCTGGGTGTCGACCTCCCCGGCGTAGTTGGCCGTGACGCTGGCGACGATCCGCGAGAAGGTTTCGTACTCGGGATACAGGTCGCGCTTCTTGTCGGCGGCGATGGTCAGGCACGACAGCACAAGCACGGTGACGATGACGAAAGTGACCTCTCGGCTTTTCATGGTCGGTTGTCCTCCAGTCCGTTGGGTATGGCGCAGGGATCCACGTGATCCGACTGTTTGCAGTCTACCAGCGGGGCGGAGGCGTGTCAACCATAGCCGCCGCGGCGTAGTAAAGTAGCGCGGGGGCTTCCCGTGTTGTATAATTTTCTTGCATCCGAGAGGGCGACACGCGGTGCTCAGAGAACCGATTAGCGCGAGGTGAGAAGCCGTGGTGCTTGCGGAAATATCGCCGGACGTGGCCTCGAAGATCATCCTGAGCGTCGCAATCCTGGGGGGTGCGGCGCTGTGCTTCTTCGGCTGCCGGCTGTTCAGGCTCGCCCTCGGCGTCGCCGGGTTTGCCTGCGGCGCGGCCGTGGCGGCGTGCGTGGCGCTGGCGCTGACCTCCCCCGACAAGATCCAGGCGGCGCAGAGCTACCCCGATATTATCCAGGCGCTGGCGGCCTCGCCCGACCGGACCGTGTTGACCGTCTGGGCCGGTGCCGGCGGCGTGGCCGGGGCGATCCTGTCCGTCCTGATGCACCAGGTGGGGGTGTTTGTGCTCGGCGCTTGGCTGGGCACGATGCTGGCCAACATGACCATGGTCCGGGCGACGACCAACTCGTATCTGATCGTCGTCGCGATTCTGGGGCTCATGGGCGGGGTCCTGGCGCTGATCCTGCGGAAGACCATCATGGTCCTTTCGACTGCTTTCAACGGTGCGATGGCGCTGATGTTCGGAATGTACGCACTGCTGAAGAGCTATCGCCCCTCCGAGGCGCTGACCGAATTGCAGAAGTTCGGCAACGACGCCTACGTCGTCCTCGGCTGCACCATCATTCTGGGCGCGATTGGCGGGGTCGTGCAGTTCGTCATGATGCCGAAAAAGGAAGTGCTCTACAAGCGCGCCAAATCGGACAAGAAGGACGGCTGACCCTTCCGCTTTTCATCTCAGCTCGTCGACGTCAGAGAACACCCCGTGGGTCGCCTCGGGGTCCAAGAAATCCCCGGGACATTCGGAAGCAGGTTCTTGGGCAGCCAGGCTGATCGTCGCCGGTGGCCGGAGTCCGATTACCGATGCCCTGATGGGGACGCTTGTCGTTGAAGAAGTCCTTGTACTGGTGGACCACAAGCACTCCGGGAGTTGATGGCGTATTACGCAGGGCCCATAGACTACCTGCTGGTACTCGCGGAAGAGGCGGAGTGTCTCCTCGCTTGGGTGCGGTAGTCCGTTCTGGTCCGGTCTCTTGGCCGGTTTGGGCAGGATCATCACTTCGGGGCAACGGGAACGAACTTCACCACAATCGCATCGTTGCCGCCGCCGCGGCTCCGTGGCTGGAGGGCCTTCAACACCGGCCAGTCTGCGGAACTCGTTTCGCCGACGATCACGAACCCCCCATCCGGACACATGGCGATGGCGCGGAAGTTCTCCTGCCCCCGGCCGCCGAAGTAGGAGGACAACACCTCCCGGGTAAAGCCGGCCGACAGCACCGAAAGCGTACCATCCGTTCTCCCGGCGCGGCGGGCCCGCGTGGCACCTGCCGTTACCGGGAAGTTGGTCGAGTACGTGAAGCCGCTCAGATAGACTTGCCCGTGGCGGTCCACCGCGATGCCCTCTCCTCCATCGCGGGCGTTGCCGCCCAGGTAGGTGGAGGCCAGCAAGCGCTTGCCGTCCGGGGAGAGTTTGGCGATGAACCGATCGCCGGTCTGGGCCCAGGTGCCGGTCCGCCCGCCCGCGTAGGCGGCCTGGAACGCCCCGGCCGTGGTGGGGAAGTCGGTGGACGAAGCAAAGCCAACCACATAGGCGTTTCCGTCTGCGTCAACGTCCAGGCCGTGTTTGCCCGCGCCCCCGTCCTCCTTTGACCCGCCCAGGTAGGTGGCGTACACGAGTCGGGACCCATCGGGAGTGAACTTGGCGACGAAGGCATCGAGCGGCCCCCGCAACGTGCGCTGG
>CAZDHT010000040.1:0-14179 GCA_964505325.1 uncultured Planctomycetota bacterium
GAAGAGGCACGCGCGCCGGCCCGCCGGGAGGGTGCACAGGCGGGGCGCCGGGCGCGCGGTGCCGCCGTTGTCTTTGGCCGCATCAAAGGAGGAAGCGCGGCGAGGGAACGGACAGGAGCCTGATGGCAACCGGCCAGGGGAACGCGCGCTCCGCCCCCTGCGGGGCGGCTTTTGGCGTGTCGTCCCCCTGGACGGATTGAGTTGCGTTGTTGGAGGTGTCGGTATGGCGCCCAGACAAACGTGCACGCACGACGGCGCACGGTTCCACTCCGTGCAGCGGCTCGGTCGGCTCCCGCCGGTGGAGCTCTGGCACTGCCCGCAGTGCAAGAGCACCGTGTCGGCGGAGACGCTGGACCGGTCCCGTAGGTCGGTCGCGGCGGCATAAGCAGAGGCGAACAAACGCGCGTTACAGGCGTTGCGCGCATGTTCGCTCGTCGGGCTCCAGGCCCTGTCCAGGGTCGGAGTGTATCTGGCTGTCCTTCGGCTGAGGGGGGAACGGCCATAGGGCAAGTAGAGACTGTCACAGCCTGAGTGCGTTGAAGCGCGCCGCTGCGCCGCGCTCGCCCGACCGGTCCCTGGCCGGCGCGAGGCGATTGCGGCTGCGCGCGGCGCCCATATTCCCGTCCGGCCGCGAGAGCGGCCGCGCGGGCGCAGTGAGTCAGCGATTGGGCAAGTGGACCGCTTACCTGTTTTGAAGGAGGACGGCCTATGGTGCCGAGGCATCTGTGTCAGCATACGCACGCACGGTTCCATTCCGTGCAGCAACTGGGGAGACTGCCGCCGGTGGAGCTCTGGCACTGTCCGACGTGCAGGAGCACCATCGCGGCGGAACACGCCGGCGGGTCGCGCCGGTCGGCGGCCGCATCGTAGTCTGAGGAACGCGAGATTACGGATCAGGTGGAGAGAGCAAGTCTTGGGGAACCCCGGAGTGTACCGGGGATTCCACGCTCGCATTCTCTCTCACTCTTTTGGAAAGGAGGTCTGCGATGAAAAGCAGACTGGCAGTGATTGTGGTCGTATTGTTGGTGTTTGGTGGTTCGGCCCTGGCCGGGGTCAGCTTCGATGTGGTCAACTACGAGGGCTACGTTGACCTCAGCCCGTTGAAGAACTACGGAGTGAACAGCGGGAACACGCTCTCGGACGTCAACTACGCGTCGGCGGGCGGCGAGCTATTCGTATTGGCTACTCGGGGCACGATCGCGGGTCCCCCCGTCTACTGCATTGGCCTGCCCCACGCGGGCGACACGGTCACCATGCCGACCAGGTCGCTCGGGAGCGCTTCGTATGTCAACAACTCGATGCAGATTACATCGATTTCCTCACAGGGCGACGACGTAGTGTGTGGCAAACACGTCGGCGGCTATGACAGTTCTACCAAGTGGATAGAGGACCGGGTCGGCGGGAACCTCTACACGTACAGCGGCAACGCGCCCGGCGACGACAGGTACACGTGGATCTGGCACAACGGCCCAGACGGCCGCGGAGCCACCCTCACGGCAAGCTCGAGCGGGGGCTACACCCCACCAGGATGGTTCTTTGGGGCAACTGCCACCTCCTGGGACAAGGAGTTCCAGAACATGGTCGGCCACGGCCAGATGAACACGAACCACGAGATGCGAGGTAACTACCCCAGCCCGGACGACGGAGAGGTCGGGTATCTGGAGGGCGGCAAGTTGGCCTTCCTGTACGTCTCTTACGACACTACCGAGAACAACAAGCGGTACATCGAGGCTGGCGAGATGACGTGGGACGGCGCAAAGTGGGTGGCGCCCGGCGCCGCCGAAGCGGACCTTTCGCCCGAGGACTATGCTCCGGACACTGCCGGCCACTCGCTGAGGATCACGCTCGGCGAGCAGGACGGCATGGAGAAGCTGTGGGTGCTGGACACGTCGACGTCGAAGCTGCACGTGTTCAACTTCGAGGGGGCGGAGCCCATCGCTGAGCCGGCGGGGCTGTCGGCAGTTGGCCTGGCGCTGATAGCGCTGCGCAGGCGTCGCCGCTGAGGGAGAAAAAGGATGAGCAACGGGCGGGAGGTCACGGCTTCCCGCCCATCTGGGTCTCGGCGATCTTGACGGCGCGGAGCACGGCGCGCGCCTTGTTCAGCGTCTCCTGGTATTCGTTTTCGGGGACGCTGTCGGCGACCAAGCCGCCGCCGGCCTGCACGTACGCGTCGTCCCCGACGAGCGTCAGCGTGCGGATGATGATCCCCGTGTTCATGTTGCCGCCGTACGTCACGTACCCGACTGCGCCGCCGTACGGCCCGCGCACGTCCGGCTCGAGCTCGTCCAGGATCTGCATGGCGCGGACCTTGGGCGCGCCGGAGAGGGTCCCCGCCGGCAGCGCCGACCTCAGCGCGTCGAAGCACGTCTTCCCTTCCTTCAACGTCCCGGACACCTGCGAGGTGATGTGCATCACGTGGCTGAACCGCTCGATGATCATCACGTCGTCGAGGGTGACCGTGTTGAACTCGCATACCCGGCCGACGTCGTTGCGGCCGAGGTCGACCAGCATGATGTGCTCGGCCCGCTCCTTGGGGTCGTGGATCAGTTCTTCGGCCAGGGCGGCGTCCTCCGGCTCGGTCTTGCCGCGCTTGCGGGTGCCGGCGATGGGGCGGACGATCATGCGCCGCCCGTCCACCTTGACCATCACCTCCGGTGACGCTCCGATCAGCTTCAGGTTGCCCAGCTTGATGTAGAACATGTACGGCGACGGATTGACCGCGCGCAGCACGCGGTAGATGTCGAACGCGTCGGCGGCGGTCTTGGCGTGCAGCCGCTGCGAGAGGACGACCTGAAAGATGTCCCCAGCGGCAATGTACTCCTTGCACGTGTCAACCGCCGCGAGGTAATCGGCTTTCTCGAAGTTCGACTCGAACTCGATCTCCTCGGTGCCCTCGGTCACGATGTCGTCGTGCACGAACGAGACCGACGTGCTCAACTTGTCGACCACGAGATCGATCTGCTCGACCGCCCGGTCGTAAGCCTCGCGCACGTCGCGGTCGATGTGAGCGTTGCTGATTGCCTTGATGGTATGGTACACGTGGTCGAACACGATGACGGTGTCGTAGAACATAAAGCACATGTCGGGCAGGCCGAGTGACCGCGCCGGCCGGTTGGGCAGGTCTTCGACGTAGCGGACGACGTCGTAGGCGAAATAGCCGACCGCGCCGCCGGTGAACGAAGTCTCCTGCTCGGGCAGGCCGGGCACCGACACCGGCTTCGAGCGCGTGGCGAGCCGCTCGAACTCCGCGATGGGGTCGTCGCTGGGATACTCGTCAATCGTCTCGTCGTGCTCGTACTTGCACACGCCCTTGGTGCACTCGAACACGGCGGCGGGTCCGAAGCCCAGCACCGAGTAGCGGCCGATCTTCTCGCCGCCCGTCACGCTCTCCAGCAGGAAGCAGTCTTCCTGGTGCCCGAACCGCATGAACACCGACACCGGGGTAAGCGTGTCGGCAAGCAGTTGGCGATAGACGGGAACGACCGCGCCCTGCGTCGCGAGCTTCTGGAATTCTTCAAACGTTGGACAATACATTGGTCAGACTCCGGTCATACCGAGGCGCCGCTTCATCGGTTGTCGCGCGCCTTCCGGCGAGCGTGGTACAGGCGCTCCGTGAACCCACCTTTATCGAGAAAGGCCCTTTCCAACTGCCGCAGTTGCTGGTCGAGCAGGTAGTTCGTTTGGTGGATGAGGCAGATCAACGTGTCCGCCGCGACCTCAGGCGATCTTTCTTCGATATAGGTCTTATAAGTCCTATAGGACCTATTCTCGGCATAGGCCAGCTTGCGGATGGCCTTCGCCTTTGGGTGGTCCTTATCCCAGAGCGGCAGATCGTGCTGCCGGAGGAAGTCCTGGTAGTCGAGCAGCAGTTCTTCCAGGCTGGCGCGAGCCACCCCAACCAGCTTCAGCTCGATCTTCTTCGAAGTGCCGGAGGCCTGACTGCCCTCGGCGATGTTCTGCTTTCCGCTTCGCGCGGCCTGCACCATCTGGTCGTGCGTGCGCGAGCGCGGGGGGATGAAGCGATCGCAGAAGGCGACGGTGGCGTCGCAGATGATCTCCGCACCCCGATAGGACTTGAGCGTGCGGTACCCGCCGTGGGCGGGGATAAGGTTGGGCTCTTTCGGAGTCATCCTGGCGCCCTCGTGAGTGGCATAGGTCGTATAGGTCCTATAGGACCTATGGGACCTATGCTGCCCTACATGGCCAGTCCGCCGTCGACCGGGATCACCTGGCCGGTGATGTAGCCGGCGGCGTCGCCGGCGAGGAAGGCGACACATCTCGCCACGTCCTCGGCGTAGCCGGCCTTCTCATCGGACAGCCCGGGCCGCGTGAGCGGGATGTTCCGGACGAAGCTCTCGCGCGCCTCGTCGCTCAGTTCGTGCGTCATTTCGGTCATGATGTAGCCGGGTGCGACGGCGTTGACGTTGATGTTCCGCGAGCCGAACTCCTTGGCGACCGCCTTGGTGAACCCGATCAGGCCCGCCTTCGACGCCGCGTAGTTCGCCTGCCCGGCATTGCCGAAGATCCCCACCACCGATGAGATGTTCACGATCTTGCCGTACTTCTGCTTCATCATCTGCCGAATCACCGCCTTGGTGCAGATGAACGCTCCCTTGAGGTTCACCGCCAGCACGGCGTCCCAATCTGCCTCGCTCATCCGCATCAGCAAGCCGTCCCTCGTGATCCCGGCATTGTTCACCAGGATGCTGAGATTGCCGAACTCGGCTACGATGTCTTTCGCAACCGCCGTCATCTCGTCAAGCTTGGTGACGTCGGCCTTCCTGGCGATGCAGCGGACGCCTTTCGCCTCGACCTCCTTGACCGCCTCACCCGCATCGATGACGTCCGCTATGCAGATGTCGGCGCCCTGCTCCGCCAGCGCCAGGCAGATCGCCTTTCCGATCCCGCGCGCGCCGCCCGTCACGAGCGCCGCCTTGCCGTTCAGATCCATCATCTCCTCCTCACGTCATAGGTCCTATAGGACCTATGCCGTCAAGTCGTCCATCGTTCCGACGTTCGACGTGTCCACGCCGCGGTCGGTCTTCGCCAGAAGGCCGCGCAGCACGCGACCGGGGCCGACTTCCAGCGCCTCGGTCATCCCTTCGGCGATCATGAACCGCATCGAATCCTCCCACAGCACCGGGCAGGTCAACTGCTTCGACAGCACCTCGCGCACCTGCTCGACCGTCGTGACGTAACGGGCGGAGACGTTGCTGACCAGCGGCACCCGGGGCGTCCTAATCTCCGTGCCCGCCAGTTCGGCGGCCAGCTTCTCTCGCGCCGGCTCCATCAAAGGGCTGTGAAAGGCGCCGCTTACCGGCAGCCGGATCGCTCGCCTCGCGCCGCGTTCCGTCGCCGCCTGCGCCGCGCGATCGACCGCCTCGACGGCCCCCGATAGCACGATCTGGACGGGCGAATTGAAGTTGGCCGCCACGAGCACCCCGTCGCCCTGGCATGCGGCGACCACATCTATCACGACGTCTCGCGACAGGCCGATCACGGATACCATTCCCCCGGGGTTAATCTCCCCGGCCTCCTTCATGAAGATGCCCCGCTGCCGCACGAGGCGGACGGCGTCCTCAAACTCGATCGCGCCGGCGTACACCAGGGCCGTATACTCGCCCAGGCTCAGCCCCGCGGTCATGTCGGCCTCGGCCGCCCCGCCCCCTGCCGTCAGGGCCTCCAGCGCCGCAATGCTCGTCACCAGCACCGCCGCCTGGCACACGACCGTGTCGTCCAGGTCGGCCTGCGGCCCTTGAAAGCAGAGCCGCGCGATGTCAATACCGGCCGTAGCGTTCGCCCGCTCGTACACCTCTCTGGCGGCGGGGACCGAATCATACAGGTCCTTGCCCATTCCGACCTGTTGAGCCCCCTGGCCGGGGAACAGAATCGCCCTCTTGCCCATACAGTTTTCCTCGTCCGGCCCAATCCCCGCTGACAGAGCAGAGTGTATCAGGGGCGATTGCCCACGTCAAGAAAGAGCGAACGGGAGCGTGCGCAAGGGAGAGAAACCACTCGTTCGCCGCGTTACGCATGCCGGCGCCGAACGCCCTTTTCGTTTGACAACTCCGGCCAAGCTGCCTAGAATCGCTCCTTGCCCTGAGCCGGCGAACTGTGGTACCTCTTTCCCGAGCTGCCGATGGCCCGAGTCAAGGAATGGTCCCGCTTTGGGTGGCAGGGGATCACGTTCGATGTGCCCCCTGATTGGGACGTTACGCGATTTTATGGGACGCGCCGGAAGGGCTACGCACGCCTGGCCGATCCGGACGCCGCCCGGGTCGAGCTGCGCTGGGACAAGCCGAAGCGCGTGACTACGTTCGAGGCGGTGGCGGACCGGGTGACCAAGCAGATCGCCAAAGCGGGCAGACTGGCCATCGAGCGGCATACGCACCTCGCGCAACTGGAGGGCAAGGACTGCGAGACGTTTACCTGCCGCCCGCTCAATGGCAAAGGGCCCTCGTCCTACGATATGATCAGCATCTGCCGCGAGTGCGGCCGGCTGGTAATGGCCCGAATCGCGTTCGCGCCCGGCGAGAACCTGAGGCCGATCGCGACACGCCTGTTCGGCTCGATGCAGGACCACTCATACGACGGGGCGGATGTGTGGGCGGCGTATCAAGCTCAGTTCGCCGTCCCGGAGACGGTGGAGCTGGATCAAGCCCTGATCTACCCCGGCAGTCTCGACTTCCGTTTCGTGTACCGGAAGGACCGGATCGACGTCGGCCGCCTGGCGCCCGGGTCAATGATTCTCCGGAAGACGACCCTTCAGGACTGGTTTCGCTCGTTCGCCAGGAAACGGTTCAAGAAGATCAAGTACGAGGGCCGCGAGGCCGAAATCAAGGGCCACCCGGGGCTGGAACTGACCGGGCGGCTCAAGGGGCTGGGGGCGCTGGCACCCCGGCTTGTCCGCCGCCAGCGCTACCTTTGCCGCTTGTGGCATTGTGACGTCTCTGATAAACTTTACTTCTTCGCGGTGCTGGCCCGTCGCAGCAACTTCGACCGCTTCGCGGCCTATTACGAACGGGTCGTGTGCCACCAGTAGAGGAGGTGGGCGCCGGCCAGCTCGGGCGGACACATGGCAAAGACCGGCAAGAAGAAGCCCTCGCTGAGCAAATGGGATGCGCTGGACGCGGTGCCCGTGAAGAACCGGCTTTGTCAGGCCAAGACAACCGAGGAGGGAGTGATCCAGATTTCCGTACCCGTCCGCCCGTCCTTGTGGACAAAAGTGGCCAGAAGGTTGACACGCGTGCCCGAGTACAAGAAGATAGAACTCGACGAGATCGGCACGTTCGTCTGGAACCACTGTGACGGCCGGACCAACGTTCGGGCGCTGATCAAGAAGCTGTGCAAGCGCTTCAAGCTCAACTACCGCGAGGGTGAGGTGTCGCTGACACAGTACCTGAGGACGTTGGCCCGGCGTAACCTGATTGGGCTGGCCGTCAGCGCCGATGGCCGCCGAAAAGGCCATTGACCTGCAGAGGAGACTTGGGTATGCCCGAAGAGGGCAGAATCGTCGACGAAACAGAGATGAGGAAGGTCGGCAAGCAGATCAAGCTGCCGTGGTCGAAGGCGGTCGAGATCGCCGTCAAGAGCATGAAGATCCGCTTCGGCCGGTCCCTGGTCACCACCGCAAGTATCGTCCTCGCCATCGCGTTCCTGATGTCCATCCTCACCAGCACCACGCTCATCACCTCGTTGAAAACCGAACCCATCCGGCAGGTCATCTTGCACCGGGAGATTCACGAGAAGGCCCAGCAGGGGTTCGACGTGAGCCTGGCGTTTCCGGAAGACCTGGCACTCGAGCCGACGCGCGAGCGCGTTCAGGAGCTCGACAAGGCTGTGAAGGCGCCCAAGATCAGCGCCCTGGACAAGCGGCTGGGCCAGGCCGAGCTGGCGGTCGCGAAGCTCGAACTTGACGTGCTGCTGCAGTCCGAGCCGTCCCGGATCGCCCAGGACAAGGCGAAATGGCCGATCCTCCGCACGAAGGCCGACCTCGTCCGCGTCGAGGGCAAATGGCAGCTCTTGTGGCGAAAGCTCCAGAAGGAAGGCTATACCGACGTCGAACTCGAAATCAGGCCCGGCACCCCGACCCCCCCGCGAATGGGGTTCGTCAACATGCTGCTGAAGCAGATGGACGCCCGGGACCGCTGGCTGGCCCTTCTGGCGTCGCTGGTGTGCTTTGTGGGCATCTGGAACGCGATGCTGATGTCGGTTCACGAGCGGTTCCGCGAAATCGGGACAATGAAATGCCTGGGAGCGCTGGAGTCGTTCATCGTCAAGCTGTACTTCCTGGAGTCCTCCTTTATCGGGATGGCCGGCACGCTGATGGGAATCCTCATCGGCTTCCTTCTGTCAATGGTCCGGGCGGTGTCCGCGTTCGGCATCGGCTCGGTGTTCGAGAACTACGATTTCAGCGGGGCGCTGTTCTCCGCGATTGGCACGTTGTTGATCGGATCGCTCCTGTCGGTCGGCGCAGCGATCTTCCCGGCCAGGTCGGCGGCCAAGATGGACCCGGTCGTGGCGATGCGAGTAGACGAATAGCCGTCGGGCTATCTTTTTGCAGGAGGAATGCGGTTGGAAAACAGCATAGTCAGAACGCGTGACGTCAAACGGGTCTACAAGATGGGCGACACGGAGGTCCACGCGCTCCGGGGGATCAATCTCGAGATCTACACCGGAGAGTACATCTCCATCATGGGGCCGTCGGGCTCGGGCAAGACCACGTTGTTCAATATGATCGGCGGGCTGGACAAGCCCACCGAAGGCAAGGTCTACATCGACGAGGTCGACGTAGCACAGCTCGACGCCTATGAACTCGCCTGGCTGCGGTGCCGCAAGATCGGATACATCTTCCAGACGTTCAACATCATCCCGGTGATGACGGCGCTGGAGAACGTGACGCTGCCGATGACCTTCGCCGGCCTGACCTCCGACGAGGCAAGAGAGAAGGGAGCGATGCTCCTCGACAAAGTCGGCCTCGGCGACCGCCTCAACCATAAGCCGTTCGAGCTGTCCGGCGGGCAGCAGCAGCGCGTGGCCATCGCACGGGCGATGGCGAACAGCCCCGCGGTCATCCTCGCCGACGAGCCGACCGGGAACCTGGACCTCAACACCGGTTCGGAGATCATCGACCTGCTCAAGGAAATGAATGACACGTCCAAAGTCACGGTCATCACCGCCACGCATGACATGAAGATGCTCAGCGCGTCGGACCGGATCGTGTGGATCCGCGACGGCCGGGTGGACCGGATCGAGAAGCGCAGCGACCTCGAGATCGAAGAAGGCAAGATCGGCGGGGTGACGGAGTAGGTTGCCCGCCGGTCCGCGCCCGGCTGCGCGCCGCCCGCGCCCTGCGCTCAAAAGGCGGAAAAAAGCCAAAAAATGCTTTTATACGGCCTATGCACGCGGTATAATGCCCTCGAAGATTGGCCGAGTTGCCCGGTGGCGGGCTGAGTTCACTGGTACCCAGAAGGGAGGTGACAAGGGAATGGCAGATATGATGGTGGTCTCGAGCAAGGTGAAGGCGTATATCAAGGGCAAGGGCTGCATGACGTCCGGCGACGCTCTGGCCGCGCTGAATGACAAGGTGGCGTCTATGCTGGACGCAGCCGTCGCGCGCACCCAGGCAAACAAGAGATCCACGGTAAAGCCCCAAGATCTCTGAGAGAGCATCTCAAGAGGTGGGCGGACAAAATCCGCCTCCGCGAGAGGGGCATCGCCGCTTCCCGCCTTCGTAGCGGCAGCGGCTGCCTTGGCGGAGCGGGCATGAACGTCTGCGCCGCCAAGTCCTGAGATGGTTTCTGAAACTGGCCCGATCTTGAGAAAGCACCCAAGGCGCCGCCGCGGGTGCTTTTCTCTTCACCCGCGCCCGGAACACGAGGAGACGACGAAATGACCCCGGACCCGCAAGCCCCGTTGCGTGACTTCCAGCCGCAGCACGAGTTCTTCGTCGGGATCGATTCCGACGGCTGCGCGTTCGACACCATGGAGCCGAAGCACAAGGAATGCTTCTGCCCCACCACGGTCTGGAAGTTCAACTTGGCGGCGGTGTCCAAATACGCGCGCGAGGCCTGGGACTTCGTCAACCTGTATTCGAAGACGCGCGGCTGCAATCGGTTCCTCGCCCTCCAGCACGTGCTCAACTTCCTGCGCGAGCGGAAGGAGGTCCGGGCCCGCAACGTCGCCATCCCCGAACTGCCCGAGCTGAGAGCGTGGACCGAGCGCGAGACCAAGCTGGGCAACCCCGCCCTCGAAGCGGAGGTCGAGCGCACCAAGAGCGAAGAGCTGACCCGCGTGCTCGACTGGTCGACGACCATCAACGCGACCGTTGCCAAGGTCGTCAAGGGCGTGCCGCCGTTCCCCGGCGTGCGGGAGAGCCTCGAGAAGCTCGCCCCGGAGGCCGACATGATCGTCGTCAGCGCCACCCCCAACGAAGCCCTGGAGCGCGAGTGGGAAGAGCACGACGTAGCGAAGTACATGGGGGTGATCGCGGGGCAGGAGCGAGGCAAGAAGTCCGAGCACCTCGCCCTTGCCGCGGGCGGCAAGTACCCGCCTGAGAAGATCCTGATGATCGGCGATGCGCCGGGCGACATGAAGGCCGCCCGAGCCAACAACGCGCTCTTCTTCCCGGTCAACCCCAGCCACGAAGAGGAGTCGTGGCAGCGCTTCCACGAAGAGGCGTGCGGCAAGTTCCTAAGTGGCGAATATGCAGGTGATTACGAGGCTTCGCTCATCGCCGAGTTCGAGAAGCTGCTGCCCGAACACCCGCCGTGGGAATAGGAAGTCTCGAGTGTCGAGTCTGGAGTCTCGAGTCTTGAGCCTGGAGTCCTGAGTTGTCCGAACTCCGGGCTCTGGACTCCTACTTGTGCGCGATGCACTCGATCTCGACCAGCGCGCCGAACGGCAGGCGGGCGACCTCGACCGCGCTCCGGGCCGGCGGTTCCTTGGCGAAATACTCGCCGTAGACCTCGTTCATCGCCGCGAAGTCGTCCACGTTCTTCAGGAAAACCGTCGTCTTCACCGCCTTGTCCAGGCCCGAGCCTGCCGCTTCGAGCACCGCCTTCAGGTTCTCCAACACCTGGCGCGTCTGCGCCCTGATGTCGTCGCCCGCCAGCTCCTTCGTCCCCGGCACCAGCGCAATCTGGCCCGCGGCGAACACCAGATCGCCGACCACGACCGCCTGGCTGTACGGGCCCACGGGCGCGGGCGCCCCGTCTGTCCTAACGACCTCTTTCCGCATTGCATTCTCCTACGAACCGGAATCGCATTCGCGAAACGACCAACAGACTCTAGAATGATCGAACGGCTCCCACGCGCTGCCCCGCTGGTCCCAATCCCGTCCGTCAACGCACCTTCCCTACAAATCCTCAATCCTCGGCAAGGTGCCGTCGGACACGCGGTGGAGTGTCTCGCCGGGGTTTGTCACGTCTTGAGGCAGTTCCTGATTTCGCTCTGGAACCGGCTGAAAACTCGATTGGCGTCGCGTGCCAGCGGCTCCATCCTGTCGATGAGCAGGCCGACGGCATACCCGTGGCCGAAGAAATGGCGGAAAGCAAGATAGCGTCTCAGGTCTTCTGCCAGGTTCTTCGAAAGAACCCCTGAATCGCCGGCCACGTTGATCAGGTCACGGTGCCAGGATGGGCCGTCCGGGAGTTTGGCGCCACGCGAGACAAGAACCTGCTTGAGGACGTTTTCGATCCCGTTGTAGAAGCTGTGGAGCAGCGCTCCGAGACCAGCCCTTTCCAGTGGCGACAAGCTGTCACAGGACATCTCTGAAGGCAGTTCAGACAGAACCCGTACGATGTTCTCGAACTCCGCCTCCACCCGTTCTGCAACGTCAGCCATACAGAGCAATCCCTTCCCGCCGAATCAGGCGCACAAACTTCGTGTCCGCCGCCAGGTCCACGAGATCGACCGGCTTGGACAAGCGGAAGATAAGATCGCCGTAGAAGCGGAAGAAGTCGTCCGGCGGGACGCCCTCGACCGCGAGGTCGATATCGTCCCCTTCGCGATCGGGATCGGCACTGGAGCCAAACAAGAGCACACGCTTCGCCCTGTAGCGAGCCGCCAACTCAAGAATTGCAGATTTGTCTTTGCCCGAAATCATGCCGAACTTATAGCAGGCAACAGTGCACTTGTCAAATGCCGCATCGCACGAGCGAACGCGAGAGTCTATCCGCAGATTACGCAGATCGCGCAGATACAGAAAAAGAAATCTGCGTGAATCTGCGCAATCTGTGGATTATCTTCCTCCCCGTGTTGGACGTTGAATGTTCGACGTTTAGCTTTTCTGTTCAATCCTCGGCACAGTGCCGTCGGAGAGGCGGTAGAGGGTTTCCCCTGCTTCGTGCACGACGAGGACGCCTTCGTCCTCGCGGCCCTCCCATTCCTCGACCTTGACCGAGTCGGGGTCCATGTAGCCGAGGTTGATCCGGTCGCAGCGCTCTTCGGAGATGCGCGTGGCGAGGATCACGTTCACGCGCGGCCTCTCCACGCCGTCCTCGAACGTCCCGATCCCCTTCACGTGCGTCGAGTGGGCCATGATCCCGCCCGGCACCCCCTCGAACTTCTCCATCTGCTTGAGGAAGTAGTCGCGCGTGTGGTACCCGATGCGGTCGAGAATCTTGCCGTGCGTATAAGAGACCTCGTCGATGTGCGGCGCGTAGATGACCAGGTCGGCCCCGTTCGCCAGGACCGGTTCGAGCTTGTACATCACCTTGCCCGCCGTCCAGATATCGTCGTACATCTCCGGCGCGATGCCGAGCACCTTGCCGTACGTTCGGTCCACGTATTTGATATGCGTTTTGCCGGCAAGGTCCGCCGCGGCCGACCACGCCTCGGGTGGCGTGCCGTAGAACATCCCGTGCACGCCGTCATGTTTCGTGACCAGCGCGAAGCACACCGCAGGCATTCCGAGGATCTCCGCGGCCCGCTCGACCACCTTCCGCGTCACCGTGTCCTTCGTCCCGTTGATGAGCGGATTGGTGACCACCGCGCCCAGCCAGTGAAAGAAATGGATGATCTCGGGCCCGGCGATGCCGGGGAACAGGTACTTGTTGCCGCCGGAGAAGCCGACCACCTCGTGCGGGAAGACGGGGCCGACGATCATCAGCACGTCGTAATCCAAGACCAGCTTGTTGATTGCGACGGGCACGTCCTCGCTCATCCGCCCGCCGGAGATCTCCTCGATCTCCGCTGCGGTGATGTGCCCGACCGTCCGCAGCGCCGACGGGTCGTCCCACACATGGTTGAGAATCTTCACGTCCGCGTATCTGCCCGCGCGCTCTTCGGCCGTGATCCCAACCAGCTTGTTCAGCGCGTCTTCGGGCATCGGGGGATGCGTTCCGAGGGCCACAAGAAAATCTAACGTCTCGGCGGAACCCAGCAGCCGCTCGGTCAGAAGCCGAAACATCAGCGGCATGGGCATCGTGCGCGTGCTGTCGGGGATGATGGCCAGGACCCGCTTTCCGGCCAGCCTCGCCTCGTCCAGGCCGCCGGCAACAACGCCCCGAATGTCGTCTTCGCTGATGAAATTGTCCGCATGGCCGAGGCCGATGGTCATCTCACATTCCTCTCGAACGCAACAGCGACGTTACCTATCATCATATTGAACGACATCCGGCGCCGCAATCTGAATCTCCGCCGGCCACCGAGAGGCCAGGCGAGAGCCTGGAACGAAAGCCGTTTGACACGGGGCCGGGGACGGGTAACATTGCGGCATGGAGTTTGGCGAACTGAGCCGGACGGTCTTGGCCGACGTCGCGAGATGCGTCGAATCGGCCGACCCGAGCCAAGTCGATGCGCTGGTTGACGCCCTCGCCGCGAAGCGCCGGGTGTTCCTCATCGGTACCGGCCGCAGCGGCGCGATGCTCCGCGCGATGGCCGTGCGGCTCGGGCACCTCGGCGTCGAGGCCCACGTTCTCGGTCCGGCGGACCACGCGCCAATCGAGGAAGGTGACCTGGTCCTGGTGGGGTCGGGCTCGGGAGAGACGCCCGTGCCGGCCGAACTCGCCAGGGCCGCCAACGACGCCGGGGCGAAGCTGGCCGTCATCACGGCGGCGCCGGATTCCGCCATCGCAAGGCTGGCCCAGATCGTCATTCACATCCCCGCGCCCGTGACGCCCCAGGACGGCACGCCGCACACCCTCCGCAGCCTGTTCGAAGAATGCCTGCTCATCGT
>CAZDHT010000040.1:14279-25354 GCA_964505325.1 uncultured Planctomycetota bacterium
CGAGGAACTTGAACCACGCGAGCAGGTCCACCTTCGGCAGGGCGCCGTGTTCCATCAGAACGAGATGTTCGATCTCGCGGATGGAGCGTTCACCGTCGCACCAGTACAGCGCCGAGTTGAGCTGCGAGCTCCACAGCGGCGAGCCAAACGTGCGCTCGGCCGGCGGGATGCGGCCGAACGTGAGCGGCGCCGCGCACTTCCGAACCGGCGCGGACTGTGCCGCCTCGTCGTCGGGATCCTCCGGGAACTCCTCGGGCACGTCGTGGCCGGCGGCCAGTTCGGTCACCGCGGCGTCAACCTCGGGCACGTCAGCAACGCGTGAGATCGACCGAATTCGCTCAAGCTCACGAGTGAGGACGTAGTCGCGCCGCTCGCCTTCCTCGGCCTCAACGCGCTCGCGCCCCTTCGCAAGCTCCAATTCCGCCAGCCACTTCGCATCAGCCGCGTCGGCGGTGAGCAAGAACGCCAGCCACGTCACGGTCACGACCGCCACGTCGCGGATGGCCTCGGGCACGAGGTAGTCCAACGTGTCGCCGCTGGAATGCCAGAACTCGCGCCCGTGCCAGGAGATCCACGACATCGGCACGCCGACGTACGGATCGCACCAGCAGTTGTCCGAGAGCTGCGTCCGCTTCCGCTTCCAGGCCCACGGCGAGCCGTTCCGCCCTTCGACGGGCTCAGGGCGGCCTGAGGCGCTCGAAGGCCGCTCCCACACGCGGCGGATGATCAGCTCGAGCAGGTCGTCGCCGAAGTAGGGGTTGGCGTCCGGGCTCTGGTAGAAGTCCATCGGGCTCTCGTAGCCCTTGTACGGGCAGATCATGTCGAGGTTCAGCCCGGCGAGCATCCGCTTCATAATGTCCGGGTTGGCGACACCGTAGGGGACCGACGTGTACATCTCGGACGTGGTCATGAAGCGCGCCGACCGCTTCGGCTTCGCCATGTCGCCGGCCGCGACCATCTTCGTGATGCAGCGGGCGGCTTCGACGATGGCGGCGCAGCCGGAGGCGTTGTCGTTGGCGCCGACCTCGAACTGGTGGCCGATGAGGCAGATCTCTTCGTCCGTCGCGCCCTTCAGCAGGCCGGACACGGCGGGGATGGTGCCTTCGTACAGGCGCGAGTCAACCGTGACGCGGGCCTTGAGATCGGCGTGCTCCTTGGCCAGTCGCACGAGCTCGTCGCCCTGCGCCGGCGAGATGCACAGCCCGGGCAGCGGCTTGTCGGTCGCGACCATTGCCCAGCCGGCGGTTTCGGACCACGCGTTCGCCCAGCAGACGCAGTGGCGGAACTCCTCTTTCGTACGGTCGAAGCCGTAGTCGCCGATCACGCCGAGTGCGCCGCGGTCGAGCGCCGCCTTCTTCAAGCCGGGCGGCTTCTGGTGGGTGAACAGGAACTTGCCGGTCAGGTCGACCGAGTTGCGTTCGTCCTCGCTCAGCTCGTCCCAGAAGACGAGTCCGCCGGTCAGCCCCTCCGGCGGCGTGGGCCCGCACCACATCACCGTCGTGTTCGGCTCTTCGGAACGGCGCGCCACTACGCGCGCCTCGTCGGCCGGCTCGACGATCTCGAGCGTCGCCTCGGTCACGTCCCACGCCAGCGGCATGACGAAGTCGGCGTAGACCGTCTTGCCGTCGGCGGGGAACTCGACGACCTCCGCCTCGTCGCAGCCGACGGCCCGGAGTTCGTCCGCCGTGCGGCGGGCGCTTTCGAGGAATTTGGGGAACGTGAACGAGCGGTCGAGGTCACGGATCGCCGCGAGCGTTCCGAGCAAGTCATCCATCGACAAATGCTTCTCGACTGCGTCGATCAGCGCGTCAATCCGTCCGATGTCAGTTGCCAAGACAATCTCCTTTCATCCGGTGTCCCAATCGTGGTCCTAATCCTAATCATAATCCGCGCGAAAGCAACGGGCCGTTGCCAAGTTGCCCTGCGGGACACTACCACGTTGCTTCCACAGACGGGCATGGAAACGCTTGACAGGGCTGGCGAACAGGGGCATATTAGCGGCTGGGGCCGCTCTGCAATGGGTCAACCAAGGCGCCCAGCCGACGTCCCAAAGACCGCGGCTGATGCCTGTCGTTAGCGGCATTGTGGAGATCAGCATGAACACGGTTGAACGCACGAAGAGAGCCAAACATCGCCGCCGTGGCATCATAGCGGTTGTGCTCTGGGCCGGAGCCGTGATCGTGCTGGGATTGGCCTTGACATTCGACGCGTACACCGTGGTGGTGCAGGAGGAAGGCGATGCGCCTTTGCCACCCCTGTTCGGGAACTTCCCATCCAATCGAGCTCGGTTGGAGAATGTCCGAGAGAAAGGCGAATTCGCGTTTGCGGTCGTCGGAGACACAAAAAGTGTGGGCACCTTCGAGAGGATCATTGCGGAGTTGCGCACGACGCCGCTTGATTTCGCGGTTCTTCTCGGGGATTGCTCATACGACGGCACCGAAGAGCACCACCGGTATTTCCGAGCAGAGTGTGCGGAGGAATATGCGCTTCCGTTCCCCGTGTTCTATGTTGTGGGGAACCACGATGTCAGCCAGGACGGTTTCCCGATCAGTCGATTCGAGGAAGTGTACGGCCCGAGCATTTTCAGTTTCGAGCACCGACAATGCCTGTTTATTGTGCTGCGTATCCTCAACGCGCCGTTCACCAACGAGGACAGCCTGGAATTCCTCACGGAATTCCGGAAGACCGATCTGAGCAAGTATCTTCATAGTTTTGTCTTCCTTCACATTCCGCCACCGGTTTCGCCCACATTCAGCGCGCGGCCCTTCGGCGAAGCAGAGCAGTTGGTCAAGCTTCTGGATGAGCTTGGGATTGAGTACGTGTTCGCCGGCGACTTCCATGGCTACGCTCAGGCCAGACTGCGCAAGACCACCTACATAGTCACGGGAGGGGGCGGGGCGCACCTCGCCAAAAAGCCGAGCGCACAATTCCACCACGCTTTGGTTTTACGTGTCACCCCGGATTCGGTTGACAAACGTATTGTATTTGTGCCGCGTACCAACGACCGCGAGGACCGCCTTGAGAAGTTGGCCATCACCGAAGTCTGGCCGTGGATGCAACGCCATCCCTACCTGGCCATTGCGTTGAACGCGGCGGGCGTTTGCGCCTTCATTGTCGTACTGGCACGGCCGTTGATCAGCCGTCGAAGAAGAGGGAAGAGCGGCAAGGGCCTTCGGTTCTCAAAGCTCGTGCCGCCCGGCGCGGCGGGGAGTGGAGTGAGGGGGAAGTAAGAGCAGGAGGACGAGTAGGAGTACGAGTAAGAGTACGAGCACGAGTAAGAGTGAGAGGACGAGTACGTGCAGGAGCAAGAGCACGGTATTCCATTCCCGCCGCTCGGGTGGTAGACTATGCATATGGTCAAGTGGACTGAGTACATATCCGTCGACCCGGCAGTCTGCCACGGGAAGGCGTGCATCAAGGGCACCCGCATCATGGTGTCCGTGGTGCTCGACAACCTGGCTGGGGGGGCGTCGCCCGAGGAGATCCAGAAGGACTATCCTTCCCTGTCCCGCGAGGCGATCCAGGCCGCGATCGCGTATGCTGCCCAGCTTTCCCACGAGCGCGTTCTGACCTTGCCCGCGTGAGGGGCCTGTGAAGTTCAAGGTCGACGAGAACCTTCCGGTGGAGGTGCGTGACCAGCTTCGGAATGCCGGTCACGAGGCGGCTACGGTTCTCGACGAAGGGCTGGGCGGACGTCCCGACTCGGATGTTGCCGACGTCTGCAAGTCCGAGGAGCGAGTACTCGTTACCCTCGACACGGATTTCGGCAACATCCGAGCGTATCCGCCGGAGGATTTCCACGGCATCATCGTGATCCGAGCCGAGGATCAGTCCAAGCCGGCGATCCTGAAATTCGTCTCACGCATCATCGCCGCTCTGGGAAAGGATGCTGTCGGCCGGACGCTCTGGATCGTCGAGGAGAACCGCATCCGCGTCCGAAGCTCGGAATAGCGGGGCTCGAGCAGTGCCCAACGGGCCGGCCGCATGTCCGGGCCACGTTTTCCTTCCGCAACAGCAAACGGTCTATTCAAAGTACTCGACGGCGTTGCGGAACATTTGCATGCCGTCGCCTTCGTCCTTCAGGCCGTCGCGGGTCCAGCGCGGATGCTGCGTGGGCAGCACGTGGCGCTCGGGATGCGGCATGAGGCCGAGGACGCGGCCGGTGGTGTCGCAGATGCCGGCGATGTCGTCGACCGAGCCGTTGGGATTGACGGGATACGGGGCGCCGGTGTTGCCATCGGCGTCGACGTAGCGGAAGACGACCTGGTCGTTGTCGCGGATGGCGTTCAGCGTGGTCTCGTCGTTGGTGACGAACTTGCCCTCGCCGTGCGCGACAGGCAGGTAGATCATCTGGCCTTTGCGGATGAACGGCGACTTGTCGGAGTCGGCCCGCAGATAGACCCAGCGATCCTCAAACTTGTTCGAGTCGTTGAAGGCCAGCGTGGTGGTTTGCTCGACGCCGCGGCTGAACGGGCCGGGCAGCAGCCCGGTCTTCACGAGGACCTGGAACCCGTTGCATATGCCAATGATGAGCTTTTTCTGCCCGTCGACAAACTCCTTGAGTTGATCGGCCAGGCCGGTGCGGAGTTCGTTGGCCAGGATCTTGCCGGCCGCGATGTCGTCGCCGTAGCTGAACCCGCCGGGCAGCGCGAGAATCTGGTGCTCCGCGAGCAGGCTCGGCTGCTCGTTCACCCGGTTGATGTGCAAGAGCGACACCTCGGAGCCTGCTCGTTCGAAGGCGAACTTCGTCTCCTGGTCGCAGTTGGTTCCCGCCGTTCGGATGATGAGTGTTCTAACTGCCATTTTCGTTCTCTGCTTGGTTCTTATTGCGCTCGGCTTCGAGCTTTTCCTTGTACAGCCTATCCACGGTGTGTCCGTGGTCTCGGTCCTCACGCAGTAGTGTCACGACATCTTTCTCGTCATCGGTGCTCCGCTCGGCGAAGCGTTTTCGGATTTCGTCCATTTGCTTGGCCGCAGCGGCCCTTTCTTCCGGGGTCGTGTCAATGTAGAGCACGGTGAGTTCTTGGCCGCTCTTGGTCACGATTTTGCGTTTCTTCATTCGACGCTTACGATTGGCCGCGCGTTGCTTTTCTTGTTCGTGCTCTTCCATCGGCCGCACGTCCTCCATTCTCTCCGCCACTACCACCGCAGCGGCGCCTGCCAGGATTCCTTGAGATCGGCGATGGATTCGCTGATGACGGTTTTGCCGCCGAGGCCTGTGACCGTGAACGCGCCGTCATTAGTGACCTCACCGATGGGCGCGTGCGGCGCGCCAGCCAGTGCGGCCTCGAACGACGCGGCCGCCTCCGGCTCGACCTCGACGATGAAGCGCGAGTTGGACTCGGAGAAGAGGAGCGCCGCGTCGTCCTTCGCGTCGTCGGTGCACGGCACGTCCGAGAGGTCAAGCCGCATGCCGAGGCCGCCGGCGAACGCCATCTCGGCGGCGGCGACGGCGATGCCCCCCTCGCTACAGTCGTGGCAAGAGCGGACCACCCCGGCGTCTGTCGCCGCGGACAGCGCGCCGAACACCTTCAGCGCCAGCTCGCTGTCGACCTGCGGCACGTTGCGGCCGAGTTCGCCGTGGATGTCGTAGTAGTGCGAGCCGCCCAGCTCGTTCTTCGTGAGGCCCACGACGAACACCGCGTTGCCCGGGGTCTTGGCGTCCATCGACACCGCCTTGGTCACGTCGGGCATGACGGCCATCGCGGAGATGAGCAGCGAAGGCGGGATCGCTATCGTGCCGCCGTCGACCTGGTACTCGTTGTTGAGGCTGTCCTTGCCGGAGACAAACGGCGTTCCGAAAGCCACGGCCATGTCGTAGCAGGCGCGGGCCGCCCGCACCAGCCCGCCGAGCCGGTCGGGCTTGTCGGGGTTGCCCCACGAAAAATTGTCCAGCAGCGCCACCCGGTCGAGACTGCCGCCGACGGCGATGACGTTTCGCAGCGCCTCGTCGATCCCGGACGCTGCCATGTGGTACGGATCGATGAGCCCGTACTTCGGGTTCATCCCGTTGGCGACGATCAGGCCGCGGTTCGAGCCGAACACCGGCGCGACGATGCACGCGTCGCCGGGCCCGTCGTTATCGACGCCAAGCAACGGCTTCAGGACACTCGCGCCCTGCACCTCGTGGTCGTACTGCCGGATGATCCACTCCTTGCTGCACACGTTCCACGACCCGAGAACCTTCTTGAGGTCCCCGCCGTAGTCGTCTTTGTGCGGCAGGCTGGGCTCCTGCTGCGACGGCTCCTGCCATTCCGCCTTGCGTTCCAGCCGCGGCACCCCCTCGTGGAGGAAGTCCATGTCGAGGTCGCCAACCTGGTTTCCTTCGTACCGTAGGACCAGCCTGCCGGTGCCGGTGAAGCGGCCCATGGTCGTCGACTCGACGTTCTCCGACGAGCACAACTCGTGCACGGCCTGCTCGTGCTCGGGCGGCACGGCGATGACCATCCGCTCCTGCGCCTCCGAGATCCAGATTTCCGTGTACGTCAGGCCCTCGTACTTGAGCGGAACCTTTTCAAGATCGACCTCGACGCCGATCTCCTGGCCCATCTCGCCGACGGCGGAGGACAGCCCGGCGGCGCCGCAATCCGTGATGCACGTGTATAGCCCGCGGTCCCGCGCCACCAGCAGCACGTCGAGCATCTTCTTCTCGGTGATTGCGTCCCCGATCTGCACGTGGCTGCTCGACGTCTCTTCGTGCAGCTCGAGCGACGAGAACGTGGCGCCGTGGATGCCGTCGCGCCCCGTGCGGCCGCCGACCACGATGACCAGGTCGCCCGGCCGCGCGGCCTTCTGACACATGTCTCGGGGGATCAGCGCGACGTTGCCGCAATACACGAGGCAGTTGCCCACGTATCGTTCATCGAAGAACACCGCTCCGTTCGCCGTCGGGATCCCCATCCGGTTGCCGTAGTCCCGGACGCCCGCGACGACCCCGCGCATAATCCGCCGCGGGTGCATCGAGCCCTTGGGCAGTTTCTCGTTGGGATAGTCGGGCGGGCCGAAGCAGAACACGTCGGTGTTGAGAATCGGCTTGGCGCCCATGCCCGTGCCCATCGGATCGCGTATGACTCCGCCGATGCCCGTGCCGGCGCCGCCGTAAGGTTCCAACGCGGACGGATGGTTGTGCGTTTCGACTTTGAACGCCACGCCCCAATCGTCGTCGAACTCGATCACGCCGGCGTTGTCCTCGAACACCGACAGACACCACGGCCTGTCCAGTTCGCGGGTGGCGCGCATCACGGTCTGCTTGAGCAGGTTGTCGATGATCTCGCCGTTGTAGTTGATGATCCCGCGGAACGTCTTGTGAACGCAGTGCTCCGACCAGGTCTGAGCGATGGTCTCGAGCTCGACGTCGGTCGGGTTCCGGCCGAGCTTACGGTAGTACTGCTGGATGGTCTGCATCTCCGCGAGGTTGAGCGACAGCACGCCGTCGCGGCTGACCCGCAGCATCTCGTCGTCGTCCGCTTCCAGAAGCGGCACGACGATCTTCTCGAACCGGGTCTTCGAGCCGCGGGGGATCTCGCGGATCTTCTCCGGGCCCATGATGATGTGCTCGATGATGTCGTTCGCAAGGACCTTCTCGCCGATCCGTCGCGCGTCGTCTTCGGAGAGCGATCCGTACAGGTAATACTTGCGCGCCGTCCTGACCGCCGACGCCGCCAGCCCCATGTCGGCGATGCCCTTCAGCGTGCTCGCCTCCACCGGGTCCATCACGCCGGGCTTGCGCACGACCTGCACGACCTCGAGGTCCCCGCACGTGTCGTCCAGCACCGGCCCGCCGATCGCATATCGATCGACAACGGGATCCGCCAGGAGCTGGCTCGCGATCCGCTCGACCTCCTCGGGTCCGAGGTTGCCCTCGACCACGAACACCCGCACGTACCGGACGTCTTCGACGCCGGACACGCCCAGCGCGTCGGCCTCCGCCTTGACCGCCTGACCTTCCGGGTCAATCCGCTCCGGCTTCAGCGCCACATCGATCTGCTGAACCAAGTTCATCCTCCGTTGACTGGGCGGACCGGTGAGTTCCGACCGCGCGCAAAGACTTAGCAACCCACAGAAAGGCGAAGAACAACACGGACCAGCATACCAGGAACAGGCCTGCCGCTAGCCACCAAGGGCCTCCAAATGGAAACACGTCCCCGGCGCCCGTACACAGCAAGAACATCACTGTCGGTAACATCGGTAGCCAGGGAGCGACTCCCCAAGCCCCTTCATGATGCCCTGGGGCAAGAACCAGCGCGGCCATGAAAGACACAAGGAGGGCTCGCACCCAGACGGATCGACCTCTCCTGTATCCCCACGCTGCAAAGCAACACAGGGCCATCAGGCTGAACGCAACCGCCATGGTTGTGTAGAGGACTGTAATCAGCACACTCACTTCGCGGGCCTCCTCCGCGGCGCAAGCGGACCTGCGGGCCTTTCGTCCAAAGCACCCGAAGACAGCTCAACTACGCCGACGGGCGAACACGGGTCGTCCCCCTATGATATCTGTTCCCGCCGCCTGTGAGCGTCCTCCAGGGTGTCAGCGAGCGTGGCCCAGTCGTTGTTCTCGAGAGCGTGCCTCAGCGCCGCCAATTCGTCGCCGAACTGCGCAAGCGCGTTCAATATGTTATCGCGGTTATCCTTGAAGATGTCGATCCACAACTTGACATCGCTGGCCGCGATGCGCGTGGTGTCCTTCATTCCCGTCGCCGCGTAGGGCAGGCTCGACTCGTGGACGGCGTTGATGATCGCCGGCGCCACGAGGTGCGGCAGGTGGCTGATCTCCGCGACGATCCGGTCGTGCTCGTGGATGTCCAGTGTCTCGACCGACGCGCCAACGCCCTGCCACATCTCGCGGACGGTGGCCAGCGCCTCGGCCGGCGTGTTGTCCGTCGGGGTCAGGATGCAGCGTGCGCCGTCGAACAGATCGGCTTGGGCGTTCTCGACACCGCGCTTCTCCGACCCCGCCATCGGATGCGCCGGCACGAACGCGATGCCCTCGGGAAGCATCGCCTCGATTTTGGTGGTAATGGCTGCCTTGGTGCTGGCGACGTCGGTCAGGACACTGCCCCGCTTCATCGCGGGCAGCGCTTCCGCCGCCTTCTCGGCGACCAGGCCGACCGGGGTGCAGATGACCACGAGGTCGGCCTCCGCCACCCCCTCGGCCATGTCGAGGGTCCATCGGTCGACCGCGCCGCGCTCCTCCGCCTGCTTCAGCGTCGAGTCGCGGTAGCCGACGCCGACGACCTCCTCGGCCAGACCTCGCTCGTTGAGAGCCAGCCCCAAGGACCCGCCGATCAGCCCGACGCCAACGATGGTAGTGTGCTCAAAGCCGGCCATCAACGCCCGCGCTGTTCCAGAAATGACCGCGACAGACAACAGCAGCCGGCGGGATTCTACAGCGCACCCGACGCGAAGTCAACCAAGTTGACCAGCGTATCCGCCGCCCCCACTGCTCGCTGACCACTGATCACTATCGACTGCCTCCAGGTGCTGCCGACGGCGATCCGAGGTCCGAATATCGTCTCATCACGCTGCGCCGTGCCCGGCCAGGACGCTGCCTCCCTCCCTTCTCCTATCCGCCGATTTGTCAGAGAGTCCAGGGGATTCTCTCCAGGCGGCGACTGGCGTCGCACCCGGGCGCGGGTACAATGAGCGCTGTTGACCGCGCAGGACGAGAGAGGATGACCCAGCCAGGCCAGCTTGCCGAGAACGGCCACGTGGCGTTCGTCCGGACGCCGCGGTACCTGTGGCCGTTCAACTCCGCTGCCAGCGCGTTCTGGCCGCCGCTCGGGTTCTGCTCGCTGGCGGGCGCCGTGCGCGAACGTTTTTCGGCCCTGCGCCTGTCGATACTGGACTGCCCCGCCTTGAAGATCGGCTGGAAGACGCTGGAGCGGAAGCTCCGCGCGGACCCGGCGGACGTGGTGTGCATCGGCGAAGAGACCGTCTCGTCCCCGGAGGGCCTCAGACTCGCCCGTCTCGTGAAGGGCATCCGTCCGCAAGCCATCGTCGTCGGGGGTGGGGTCTACTTCAGCTACCGGGTGGAGAAGACGTTTGCGGAAGGAACGTTCGACTACATCGTCCGGGGCGAGGGGGAGCAAACGCTTGCCGAGCTGATCGAGGCGCTGCTGCAGGGCGGCGGCGATTTCAGGCGCGTCGACGGCCTCGCCTATCGGGAAGGCGGACGCGTGTGCATCAACCCGCCCCGCGCTCCGATCCGCGATCCCGACTCACTGCCGCGGCCGGCGTACGATCTGCTCCAGGTCGATGTTTACGGGCGCGACTCGAAGAACCATCCCGCGCTGGCGACGCTCGAGCACGGCCGGGGGTGCACGGGGCAGTGCAGCTTCTGCATCTTGTGGAAGCACTTCGGCGAGCCGCAGAACGGCGGGACCGTCCCGTGCTACCGCACCAAGTCCCCTGAACGGACGTTTGACGAGGTGAAGTGGCTCGCCACGCAGTACGGCCGGAGGACCATTCACTTCGTCGATCCGTGTTTCAACACCGACCCCGGGTGGACGGATCGGTTCACCGACTTGATGTTGGCGGCCGATCTCGACGTGCAGTTTACCGCGTGGATGCGGGCGGACGGCGTGGTGCGCGATGAGAGGCTCGGCATCATGGAGAAGCTGGTGCGCGCCGGGCTGGTGCAGGCGTACATCGGCATCGAGCGGGCGGAAGAGAGGGACCTGGCGTTCCTCAACAAACGCCGGAACGGGCCGGAGATTACCCGAAGGGCCTTCCAGATTCTCCGCGAGCGCCACCCGTCCGTGTTCGCTATCGGTACGATCATCTACGGCCTGCCGTGGGAGTCGAAACAGACCCTGGCGGCGCTGCGGGACATCCACTACGCGTACCCCATCGACTGCGCGTTCTACATCCCGCTCGCACCGAACCCCGGCACGGAGATCCGCAGGAAGCTCGAGGCGGACGGATACCGCATGAGCGACAACTTCCGCGAGTACAATTTCTTCACGCCGGTGATGGACACCGACCACCTGAGCCGGAGACAACTGGAGGATTTCTACTCGCACATGCTGCTGCACTTCTCGGTCGCCAAGCTGCGGAGCATCCTGCGCGCCACGAGG
>CAZDHT010000040.1:25364-29209 GCA_964505325.1 uncultured Planctomycetota bacterium
GAAGCGCGTGTACAGGCACCTGCTGTGGTACGCCTTCAAGGTGGGCGGCCGTCAGTTGCTGCGCCGGCTGCTCCGGCCGCTGACGAACGGGCCGACCCTTTATGCCAAGAAGCCCAAGTGGTACGATGGATAGGAAGCACGGAACAGGAGGGATAAGCGATGAGACGCAGGATCTCTGAACGGTGTGCGTTGGCGGCGCTGATCGGGCTGGTCGTCTATTGTCTGGCCTGCTTCTATCCCGCCGCGTGGTCGCCGGATTCCAAGCAGGTGGTGTTCCAGGTGTTCGGGGAGAACGGCATCGAGCGCCTGGTCATCACCGATCTCACCGGAAAGGCCGTCCGCGAGGTCGCGCGGGCCACGCAGAAGACGGCGGCGCTGAGCCCGGCCGCCTGGTCACCCGACGGCAAGTGGATCGCCTACATCAGGTTCACTCTGGCGGCGGGTGACCGCGACGGCCCGGTGATGGCCGGCTACTCGCTCATGCTCCAGGACGCCGAGTCCGGCAAGGACCGAAGCCTCCTCACGATAAAGACCCCGGGAGGGGAGGAGGCGAACTCAAGCGATGCCCTGTTCGGCCCGTGGTGGTCGCGGGACTCGAAGACGCTCGCCGTGCAGGACCGCGCGAAGGGCCGTCATGACATCCTGCTGGTGGGGCTCGACGGCAAGGTGAGGCGGAAGATATCGCTGCCGAAGAAGGAGTTGCCCGTCAGAACCCTTAGCCTCTCCGCCGATGCGCGGTTCGTCGCCTACGTCAAACCCCGGAAGAAAGACAAAGACAGGCAGGACACGGCCGTCTACTTGTACGACGTGGGGAAGAACACCACGAAACAGGTGGGCGCCGCCGCACCGGGCGAAAAGCACATGAGTCCACGGCAGGTGTGGTCCGCCGACTCCCGGTTCTTGTACGTGGGCGCAGCCGACGAGGACAAGAAAGGGGGCGCCGTCGAGCAGATCGAAATACAGACCGGGAAGAAAAAAACCGTATGGCGGAAGCGCGAGAGCCTGGTGTATGGGATCAGTGTGTCGGCCGGCGGGGACCGCCTCGCCGTGGATTACGCGGTGGAAGGCGACGACTGCACGGCAATCGACGTGGTCGATCTGAGGACCGGCAAGGCCACGCCGGTGCATTTCGGCCAGGGAGAGCCGCCCCACTTCAGCACCGCCATTTCGCCGGACGGCAAGTGGGTGGCGTTCTGCCCGGGGGTCAAGGAGGACAAGAAGGAGAGATACATCGGAGCGATCGTTTCCGTCGACGGCTCGCAACTGCGCTTCTTCGTGCCGGACCGGGAGCTGGAGCCCGTCGTTCCGAAGATCGTCGAAGCGCGGCTGGGCGCCGCCTTGAAGCGCTCCGGCATCAAGGAGCAACTCGAGAAGGCGGGCGTTCCGGTCGATGGCGCCGTCGCTCCCCACATCGAGAAGATCAAGGCGGTCCTTGACAAAGCCGCCGCCCGCGAGCAGGCCGCCATCTTCCGCGAGGCGATCGCGTCTGCAAGGGTCGGCC
Organism: uncultured Planctomycetota bacterium; assembly: GCA_964505325.1. Lineage (GTDB taxonomy): Bacteria > Planctomycetota > PUPC01 > PUPC01 > PUPC01 > CAZDHT01. Next base: position 26,866 of record CAZDHT010000040.1, read on the forward strand.
TTCACCTGACGCTGATGGAGGAGACGCCGGCTGCCAAGAGGCCCGACCGCGCCCCCGCCGTTCGGAAAGAGATCGACGCGTTCCTGAGAGCATACCCCGGCCACGTGCTTGGCGCCGGGTTCAAGAAAAGGCTGGACGGCCTCCTCGCGCCGGGGGAGAAGCCACGCGATGAGTGATCTGGTCGACGGCCTGCTGAACTCCATCTGCCATCGGGGCGGCCCGCACGCCGGCGTATTGCCGCTGTGCCTGCGCTGTTCGAGCGTGTACGCGGGCGCGCTGTTGGGAACGCTCCTCGAGATCGTCCTGCGGATTGCGGGCCGCCGGAACCCGGGCAGGCGGGCGTTTGTGTTGAACGCCTTCGGCCTGGCTCTGATGGGCATCTTCGGTCTGGGCGGCCTGTACGGGCGCTTCACGGCGCCGGAGGCGGTCAAGGTCTTCATCGCCCTCTACTTCGGCTCCGCCATCGCGTTCTTCGCTGTGTCGTGCATCGCTCACGAGCTGGCGGTGCCGACGAAGAGGCAGTCCGCGAGCATCGTCCCTCGCGGTCTCATGCTGCTGCTGTTCGCGTCGTGGGCCGCGGCGTTGGCGGCCGGCTCTGCGTGGCCGGTGCGCGTGTTGGGAGTGATGGCCGCCGGCGGCTTGGTCGCAGCGTTCGTGGTGGTCAATTCCGCGTTTGCACTCGTGATCCTTCGCCGGGTGAGCCGCCCCGCCCTTCGACTCGCCGCGTCCGGCGCTCTTGTGTTGGCGCTTGGCGTCGCGGAATTCGTCCTGTTCTCCCTGTGGCGCCAGACTTAGCAGAAATCCTGCAGATTTGGCTTGACACGAGGCCGGGGATTGGTTACTATGTGAGCAGGGAATCACGCAGGGCCATTGAGGTAAGGTGACAACAGATGAACAAAGCTCGGCAACAGCTCTACCGGATGAAGGCCGATCTCGTGAAGGCGGCGGCGCATCCGATCCGCCTGGCGATCATCGACTGCCTGCGGGGGGGGGAACGGTGTGTCTGCGAGATCACCAAGGAGGTCGGTGCGGAGCGGTCAAACGTCTCGCGCCACCTGGCGGTGATGACCAGGGCCGGCCTGCTCGACAGTCGGAAGGAAGGCCTGATGGTGTTCTATCGGCTGCGAACCCCGTGCATCCTGGATTTCCTCTCGTGCGTGGAACGATGCCTGAGAGACCAACTCAAGGAAGACGCCGCGATTCTGCGCCGGCTGTGATCGGACGCGTTTTTTTTCTCGGAAGATGCGTGATTAAGTCATCACGCAGTCAACTACTCAGGCGAAACAGGAGCAGAGACATGAGGTGGTTGCTTATCGTGGGGTTGGTGGCGCTGGCATTGGCGGCCGGCTGTTGCGCTGGCGGATCGTGTCCGTTCTGAGAGGGGCGGTCTCGGCACAGACGTTCAGACAACCGCGGATCAACCAGGAGCAAGAGAATGAGGCCTACAACGCTTGGATTGCTGGCGGCACTCGCACTGGTCGCGTCCGGTTGCGGCTCACTGCCGCCAGGTGTCAACCACGACCGGCTGACCAAGGAGCACATGGAGTTCATCAACGCCGTGCCTCGCGCGGAGAAGCCACGCGTCATCACCATCGACGACGGTACGGTCCGAATCCCGATGAGCCGCAGGGCCTGGTACGCCACCCCGCCGCTCCTGCGCTTCTACCTGAGGGGACTGGGCAGGGTCGACACGAGGGATGAGTACTACTTCGTGAGAGCGCTCTCGTTCTTGTGCATCTTTCTCGACTGCACGGCCACGGTGTTCGACAAGGACGGGCTGCCACGCCATCGCGAATCGCGGCTGTGGCTGTCGTGCTTCCTGTTGCAGCACCGCACTACCACGCTGAACTTGGACACCGACAAACCGGAGCACCATTGGAGCGTACGGATGATCAACATACCGTTCACCCAGTTGACGATGTTGGGCTTTGGCTCGGATTACCTGCAACTGTTCTTCATCCCGTTGGTCACGCCGGACTGAACGCATGACCTGGAAGAGCGAGTGGAAGAAACTAGCGCTGATCGCCGTGGTGTTCGCGGCATGCTTCTGGCTGCCGGTGGGCGAACAGCGCTTCGACGACGCGATTACGGAATCGCTGCATCTGGTCAAGTGGTACGCGCGCGAGCACGTGCTCCTGTGCCTGGTGCCGGCGTTCTTCATCGCCGGCGCCATCGGCGCCTTCGTCAGCCAGGCGTCGGTGATAAAGTACCTGGGGGCAAAGGCCAACAAGGTGCTGGCGTATGGGGTGGCCAGTGTGTCGGGCACTATTCTCGCCGTCTGCTCCTGCACGGTGCTGCCGCTGTTCGCCGGCATCTACCGGATGGGCGCCGGGCTCGGGCCGGC
>CAZDHT010000041.1:0-9366 GCA_964505325.1 uncultured Planctomycetota bacterium
GAGAGCAAGAGTGTTCACGACGTGCCTGCTCCTGGCGACTTCGTTGAGCGTGGCGGGCGAGGTCGAGTTCGCCGCGCCGCCGACCGCGAAGAAGCTTGGCGACAAGGTGAAAATCGCGTTCGCCGTGTCGGTGCCCACGGACGTCGAGGTGGCGGTCCTCGATGCTAAGGGCACGGTCGTCCGGCATCTCGCGGCGGGCGTGCTCGGCGCGAAGACGGCGCCGCCTCCGCCGCTGAAGCCCGGCCTGTCGCAGTCACTTATCTGGGACGGCAAGGATGACTTCAGGAAGCCGGCGAAGGGCGGGCCGTTCTCCGTCCGCGTCCGCGCCGGGACGGGCGTCAAGCTCGGCCGCTTCATCGGCGCCGAGGACCCCTACACGTTCGGGCAGGTCGATTCGACCGCCACTGACGAGGACTGCAACCTCTACGTCATCGCGTTCCACGAATACCGCGGCTTGGGCAACATCACCCTGCGCGTCTTCGATCCCGATGGCCGGTACCTGCGCACGCTGATGCCGTTCCCGGCCGACCTGCCCCCGGGCGCGATGAAGGACGTCGCGACCTGGGACGCCGTCGCCAAGGCGTTCCGCCCCCGCAACCTGCGGAACCTGAACCCGGCCTTCTACTCCAACTACGGGGGGCGCAGTGGCACGGGCCTGCGCATCGTCGCCGCCTCGAAGAAGACCGGCATCCTGCTCACCAACGGTCACACGCTGTACAAGCTCAACCTCGACGGCTCGGTCGCGGGCGACAAGTTTGCGATCCGGTCGCTGTGGCCCCGGCGGAGCAAGGTCCGCTTCGGCCCGCCCCAGACCGCTGTGTCGCCCGACGGACGGTTCGTCTACCTCGTCGGCATGTACGCCGCGAAGAGCCGTTACGGACACAAGTACAACCCGCCGTACCCGCCCGGTGTGATCTACCGGATGGCGCTCGACGGCACCGGCGGCATGGAGAAGTTCGCCGCGGTCGAAGTCGCCCACAAGGAGGGCGTCGGGGGCGAGTACACCAAGAACATGGGCGACCTCGATCCGAAGTACGCGTGGGGCCCGCCGCTGAGCGGGCTCGCCGTCGACCGCGAGGGCCGCGTCTACGTGGGCGACCGCGAGCACCGGCGCGTCGCGGTGTTCAATCCCGATGGCAAACTCGCCGGCCAGATCAACGTCAAGTGCCCGTCGTTGGTCGAGGTCCATCCGACGACCGGCGCGGTCTACGTGCTCCAGAAGGCGCGGCTCGGCTACGGCACGTGGCTGATGACGCTCTTCAAGTTCGACAAGGTCGGCGACGCGAAGCCGTCCATCACGCACAAGCTGTCGCCCGTGATGCGGACGGGAATGTCACTGTGGGCCGCGAAGGACCGCACGCTGCTCCTGCTCTACGGGCTGGGCAAGGGCGTGGGCGGCGACGTCACGTTCCTCACTGACACCGGCGACAAGTTGCAGGAGGTCGAGACGCTTTACAGGCCGAGGCCGAACGCGCAGTACGGCTGGCACCGCCTCGCCGTCGACCACGACCGCGACGAGGTCTACGGCAGTGACGGCTGCGTCGGCATGTGGCGCTACGACGGAGAGACCAACAAGGGTGAGTTCCTGATGAAGGACGACAAGCCGTTCTGGTCGCAGGACCTCGCCGTGGGCTACGACGGCCTCATCTACGCGCGGCTCGGCCGCGGCGTCCGTGTCGGCAGCGACTACTCGGGCCCGTTCGGCCGGTTCACCCGCGACCTCAAGCCGGCGCCGTACAAGGCGACCGGCACGCACCTGCTCAGCAAGTACATCTACAGCCGGACCGGCCCCGGCTACGCCGAGCGCGGCATCGGCGTGGCGCCCGACGGCAAGGTCTACATCTCGTGGATGGCGATGGGCTGGGTCAAGTACGCCGTGACCGGGTTCGGCGCCGACGGCCGCCCCCTCAAGGGGAAGTGCCTCGTCGGGCAGATCCCGGAGCACCACCGCAAGGTGGCTCCGGGCGGCCCGATCGACAGCGCGGTGATCGGCCCCATCACCGCCGGCAACGGCGGCGTCCGCGTCGACCTCAACGGCAACATCTACCTCGGCCTATGGGTGTGGCCGAAGAACGTGCCGGTGCCCAAGGCATACGAGCGGAGCACGCCCTTCGCGGCGACCGTCGGCACCATCGTCAAGTTCCCACCCGACGGCGGCTTCATGACCAGCCCCAGGCCCGACTGGAGCTCCGATCCGGTCGGCAGCACGCCGCGCACCCCCGGCGCCAAGGGGATCGAGGCGCGGTCCGGGTCGCGCAGCGGCGCGGGAAAGAGGATGGTCGCCTATCCGGCCTTCATCGAGCGGGCGCTGGCGGCGTACCCCGGCCTGGCGCCGTTCAGCCACGCGAATTGGGGCGCCAACACGTGCTGTGTCTGCCGTTCGCCGCGCTTCGACCTCGACCGCTACGGCCGGCTCTACATCCCCAATGCGCTCACCAACACCGTCAAGATCGTCGACAACGCCGGCAACGTGATCGTGACGTTCGGCAAGTACGGCAACTTCGACTCGGGGTACGTCAACCCGAATCTTCAGAAGGAAGGCGAAGACCCCAAGCCGACGGTGGGCGTGCCGGCGATTCCGCTCGGCTGGCCCAGCGGCACCGGCGTGAGCGAGGATCACATCTACGTGTGCGACACGTACAACCGCCGCGCCGTCCGCGTGGACCTGACCCACGCCGCCGAGCAGACGTGCCGCATCAAGTGAGGCCGTCAGCGCGGCGACACGGCGAGCGTGACCGACTTCATCCGCGGCATCTCTTTCCCCGCCACGTTGACGACGCACTCGAACGGCAGCTTGTCGATCCGCCGGCGCAGCGTACGCTCCACCCCCGCTTCCTCCCAGACGTACTCCAGCGTCAGCGGATTCGCCGCGAGGTCGGCGCCCTCTCCGGCCGTGACCCGGACGGCGTTCCTGCCGGGGACGAAGTGCGGCAGAGCGTAGAAGTTGTTCATGAACACCGACGTGATCGCCAGCTTGTCGAGCCGGACGGCCGCCGGGTCGCCTGCGGCCTTCATCTCGAGCCGGACGAAGTACCGCTTGGCGCCCCAGGCCGCGTCTTTCAGGCTGACCTTGTCGAGCGTCAGCTTGCCGGTCTTGTCCGCCTGCCACATCTCCCGCCAGCCGCCCTTCGTTCCCTTCACCTGCACCGCGAGGACGTCCTGCTCGGTCTTTCGGAACGCGGCGAGGTCGAGCCACGCGTCGACCATCACGTACGGGCACTCGACGACAAACGTCACGCTCGCCGGCTCGCCCGCCTTCGCCGGGCCCAGGCCGCCGCCGACGCGGATGTTCTTCACGCCGCCCTTCACGACCGCGTCCTTGAACGCGTCGCCGCTCAGATCCGGGGCGTAGACCAGCCGTCCGTTGCCGAAGTACCGCTTCACGCCGTAGACGACGCGGTCGCCCTCCTTGCGGCGGACCTGCGCGTATGGCTTCCAGTACGGCCAGTTGACCGGGTCGTTCGCGTCGATCACCTGCTTCAGGCACGTGTGCCGCGGCGAGGTCCACTTCTTCTCGCCCGCGGGATGCCAGCCCTTGCCCTCGTTGCCCCAGGTCCGCGTGATGGACTCGCCGCGCCGCAGGTTGATTACCAGCCGCCCCGCCGGCACCTTCGGCGTGTGGCCCGGCCGCGCCGTCTTCGCGTAGTCCGCCCCCCCGCGCGGATCGTCGCGGCACTGGAAGAACGGCTTCGACGTCCGTCCGTCGCGCACCGCGTCGCGCACGATGCTCGCGTCCTTTCGCATCTCCGCGCAGCTCGCCACGGCCGACTTGTCTTTGCGGTACGCGAACCAGCCGACCTGGCAGTCGAACAGGTGCCACGCGTCGTCGTACCACGCCTCGGCCATGACGTGGCCCTTCAGGTGCATCGTCCGCGCCTTCAGCCCACCCGCCGCGCAGATCTGGCCGAACGCCCACGACTGGTGCCAGCACAGCCCGAACCCGAAGCTGTTGAGCAGGTCGAGCGAAGACGCGTTCGGGATCTTCGGCCAGTGGAAATGCGTGCGCCGCACGAAGTACCACGCCGCGATCGCCTTCGCCTCGTCCGTCTTGCAGTTGCGGAACAGATCCCGTGCGATGCTCTGGAAGCTCGAGCAATCGATGCTCCGGTCCGTCGTCACCTTCACGTCCGCAATTCCCGCGTACGTCGTCATCGGCAGCACCGCCAACAGGATAGTTACAGTGAGGATCGGTCGTCCGTTCAATGCGAGCACCCGGCACCTCCTTATCGGTCGTCCGGTGGTTGCCCCGGCGTACGTAAGATTGTACTATTGTCCTAGCGGTGATGGAACCGTCTACTCCTTCGAGAACGCGGGGCCGCGGAGATAGGAGATTACGGATGAGGAAGCGGACAATACGAATGCACGGTCTCGGCTTGGCCATATGTGCAGTGGTGCTGGCGGCGGAAGGCGATGCTGCCGAACTGGAGCTTACGCTGACCGTGGCGGAGCCGGCGGGCGTCGCCCGCAAGGCGGTCTGGGCGCGCGGCGGCGTCCCGATGATGAAGGGCCGGTTCAAGAAGGACCAGCAGTTCGCGGTCTTCGCCGACGGGGTGGAGATTCCCGCCCAGGTCGAGCCGCTGGTGGTCGACAAGGACGGCGGCCTCCGCTGGGTGCTGGTCAACCTGCTGACCGACCTCGGCGCGAAGGAGAAGAAGACATTCACGCTCAAGGCGGTGAAGCCGACGGCGAGGCCCACCGTGTCCATCAAGGTGACGGACGGCGCTGACGGTGTGACCGTTGACACGGGTAAGATCACGCTCGTCATCAGCAAGAGGAAACCGTTCGCCCTGTTCGACTCGGTGAGCGTCGGCGGCACAAGGGTCGCCGGCGGCGGCGAGGTGAGTTACACCGACGGCACGCTCCCCGATCCGAAGAAATGGGCCCGCTACAAGGCGGACAAGCCCGAGAACATCACCCTCGAACACGCCGGCCCGATGCGTGTTACCCTCACGGCGACCGGCCGCTTCGTCGGCGACGAGGGGAGCAAGCTGCGCTATGTCGCCCGCGTCACCGCGTGGGCCGGCCGCAGCGACGTGCTCGTCAAGTACTCGCTCGCCAACAGCAACCCCGACCAGTTCACCTACCGCCGCATCGCCGACTCGTCGATCGCGCTCAAGCTGGCCGGCAAGGTCACCGGGACCGTGCTCGGCGCGGACAAGCCGCTCGAGGCGGGCGCCGACGCGCGGATCAAGCAGGGCCTGCTCCGCCGATACCACCGCTACGGCAGCGTCCGGGCCATCCCGGGCGCCGCCAAGGCCTGGAGCGACGGCAAGGAAGTCTGGGCGATGAAATCGCACAACGACCATCCGCTTGGCTGGATCCTGGCGAAGACCGAAGCGGGGAACGTGTTCGTCTGCGACCGCTACTTCTGGGAGAACCCCGCCCGCCAGATCGCCGTGACCGGCAATGCGCTCGTCCTGACCGGCGTGACCGAACGGTTCGACGGCCCGAAGCAGACGTTCTTCAAGGGCACGCGGAACGAGCGCCAGGTCACGGTCGGGCATCCGTATCGCAGCAAGGTCCGCTGGCTGCTCGACTGCAACCGGCTCAGCTCGGAATACGTGATCGATTTCGCCACGGCGACGGACCACGACGCCTTGGTGGCCGCCGCCAACGCTGCGCGGCTCATCCCGCACGTGATGGCCCCGCCCGCGTGGTACTTTGCTACCGAGAGCCTGTGCGCCGGCAGGTTCGGCACGCAGGAGGACGAAGTCAAGTGCTACGACACGTGGGGCTGGGATCGCAAGGGCAACACCGGCCCCAAGGGCCCGGCCATCAACCACTACTATGGCACCGTCTATCTCCGCTGGACGAAGGGCACCGACAACCACTACGAGAGCGAGGCCGACGTCCTCGAGATGATCACCCTGATGTACCTCCGCACCGGCGGCCGCGGCTACTTCGACATGGCTCAGGCGTGGGCCAACCACGGGATGGACACCCGCATCTTCCGCACCGACGGCTGGCGGTTCAAGGACGGCGGCATCTGGTGGACCAAGGGCGGGCCTGCCGGCGGCGGCCGGCCGCAACGCGCCGGCGATCCCGTCACCGGCCTTCGCAACTACCTCCCGCCCAAGTGGTCAAAGGGCTTTACCAACAAGAAGACGAAAGTCAGTTGGACCGCCGCCGACGGGCGGGACATCGCCTACCTCGCCGATAGCCGCCAGTGCAACTGCCACAACTACGCCGCCGGCATGGCCGCGTGGGCGTGCATCACCGGCGACCGCGACGCGCTCGATGCCGCCATCGACTCCGTCGAGATGAACCACGACTACGCCGTTCGACATCGTGGCTGGACGCCGGGCAAGACCAACGGCTTCTCGCGCGACTTCACCCGGGCCTGCCGCGCCGCCAACGCCGTCCGCCTCGCCGCGCCGGCCGACCCGTTCGTCATCGAATCGAGCGAACGCCTCTCGCAGAGCTTCCTCCAGCGGCCACGGCCCGAGCCGCGCGGCTTCGTCAACGCGCCGCCGCTCCCCGCGAAGCCCAGGAGGCCCGTCAACGTCAACGCGGTGATGGCCACCCTCAAGAAGCACGTCGGCGACAAGGGCCTCGCCGAGATGAAGGCGCTCGGCGTCACCATCGACCCGGAGACCGGCGCGCTGATGGACAAGCAGGGCCACAAGTGGCATCCGGTCTACACCCCGCACACGTTCATGTACCCGCAGCTCTACCGCGCAATCGACACCTACCACCGAATCACGGGCGACGAGGACGCGCAGGACTGGGTCATCGCCGTCGGCAAGACGTTCGCCCAGGTCGCGTACCAGCCGCACGGCAACTTCGCCCACTACTCCGTCGGCGCCGCCGACATCCCGGTGCGGGGCGTGTTCCGCGACCCCGTCAGCTATGTGATCCAGGGCACCGACAACAAGTACGCGGCCGGCATCGCGATGAGCGGCTACGTCGCCCGCAAGTGGCCCGACGCCTGCGCCCGCGCCTACAGCCTCTGCGGCGAGCCGCTTCTCAAGCAGCGCGCCTACGATTACTGGTTCGCTGGCAGCCACCGCGGCTACAACGCCAAAAATATGCACAACCTCGGCGGCGTGGGAATGTGGGTCAACTTCTACAACGTCCGCGACGACCACATCGGCTTCAACGGCCACACCTTCTACATCCACTCGCACCCGCGGACGGACGAGCAGCCGCCCGGACCGGTCCGCGACCTGGAGGTCCGCGTGGCCGCCGACAAGGCGTACGTCAGCTTCACCGCGCCCGCCGACCAGGGCGGGAAGGTAGCCCGCTACCAGTTCAAGTGCTCCGACAAGCCCATCGTCAGCTACGAGCAGTTCCTCAAGCACTACGCCGACTTCACCGACGGCACGGTCACCAACTGGTGGATGGCAAAGAACCTGAAGGGAGAGCCTGCGCCGAACAAAGCGGGCACCCGGGAAAGCTTTGTCGTCACCGATCTGCCGGCGAACGCCAAGTACTTCGCGGTGCGGAGCTTCGACGACTCGAGCAACCGCAGCGCGATCAGCAATGTGGCCGAAGTGAAGTGACAAGTGCCAAGTGGCAAGTTCAAGAACGGTTCTACCCCGCCATGTGGCCCGCCTGTTTCTGTGCGTCGTGAGTGCCCTCGCCTTGGAGAACACATGCATGAGCGCCGAATCGCAGCAACTGGTCTGGAATCCGCGCCCGCAACTGATCAAGCGGCTCGCCGAGTGCGTCCAGCCGATCCTCGACCGCCAGGATAAGAAGACCGGCCGCTTTGGCACCAAGCCGTGGATCTGCAGCGACCAGAACGTGCTGCTGCCGCTGGCCGCGGCGTGGGCGATCAAGGACCCGGCCAATCCGTGGTATTGCAGGAAGGCGCTGCTCGACGCGATCATGCTTGGCGGCGACGCGCTGATCGACGACCAGGACTCTCGCGGGATGTGGACGTTCCGCAAGAAGGACGGCTCGACCTGGGGCCAGATCGCGATGCCGTGGACCTACTCGCGGTGGGTTCGCGCCTTCGCCCTCATCAAGGACGCGATGCCGGCGGCGCGGCGGGCCAAGTGGGAGAAGCGCCTCCGGCTCGGTTACACGACTATCTCGAAGACGGCCGTCCGCCAGATCCACAACATCCCCTGCCACCACGCGATGGGCCTCTACTGCGCCGGGCAGGTCTTCGGCCGCGACGACTGGAAGAAGCAGGCCGCCGCGTTCGTCCGCAAGGTCGCCCGCACGCAGCACAAGGACGGCTTCTGGAGCGAGCACCGCGGGCCGGTCGTCATCTACAACTTCGTCTACGTCGAGGCGATCGGCGGCTATCACGCGCTGAGCGGCGACAAGTCCGTGCTGCCGGCGTTGCGGCGCGCCGCCGTCTTCCACGCCAACCTGACCTACCCCGACGGCATCAACGTCGAGACCGTGGACGGCCGCAATCCGTACCATCCGGGACGCGTGTCGGCGGGCAACGTCGGTTTCACGTTCACGCCCGAGGGCCGCGGCTTCCTCCTCCGCCAGCTCGGCCGGCTCCACGCGGCCGGCAACAAGGTCGGCGCCGATCACGCCGCGCAGATCCTGCTCTACGGCGCGGCCGGCCCCGCCGCGGTCATCGCCGACGCGGCGCACTGGACGTCGTCCGACGGCAAGATCGCCGTGCTACGCCGCAAGCCGTGGTTCGTCGCGATGTCCGCCCACACCGCGCCCGTGCCCGCCAATCGATGGGGGCAGGACCGGCAGAACTTCGTCAGCGTCTTCCACGACAAGACGGGCCTCATCGTCGGCGGCGGCAACACCAAGCTCCAGCCGTGGTGGAGCAATTTCACGGTCGGCGACCGCAAACTGCTCCGCCACAAGCGTGGCGACGCGTCGCCCCGGTTCGTCCCGCCGCCCGGGCTGATTCACACGCCGTCGCAGGCGTCGCTCAAGACGCCCAAGGGCGGCGGCCTCAACGTCACCCTCGACTACGGCGCCGAGAGCGGCTCGGTCACCGTCACGCCGGTGGACGACTTGCAGGTCCGCATCGTCTACGCTTGCACGCCGAAGGGGAAGCGGCCCGTGCACGGCCACCTCACTCTGATCCCGCACGTCGGGCGGGTGGTCAAGACCGGCGCGGGCGCGTCCGAGAAGCTGAGCGGGAAGGCGATCGACCTGTCGGCCAAGGCGGCGGGCGGCTGGATCGAGCACGCCGGATGGCGGCTGGCGATGCCCGCGGGGACGCGGCTCGTGTGGCCCAAGAAGGCGCACAATCCGTATCGCAAGACCGGCCACAGCTACCTGAGCGAGGGCCGGCTTGCCGTCGAGATGAAGTTCAGCGCGGCGCGGCCAAGTTACGAGTTTCTGCTGACTGTGCGGTGACGGGCTGGTGTAGAATCAGGAGTAGCAGGACCTATCCGTTGAGGAGGAGGATGAAGATGACTCCGCGAAGAATTGCAG
>CAZDHT010000041.1:9466-28800 GCA_964505325.1 uncultured Planctomycetota bacterium
AGCAGGACCTATCCGTTGAGGAGGAGGATGAAGATGACTCCGCGAAGAATTGCAGACCGTCTGTGTTTGGTCGCTCTCGTGTTGCTGGCTGCGACGCTCCCGGCCGCGCCGGCGAGCGGAGGGGACGCCGCCGGGAGGGTCGGCATCACGCGCGGCATCTGCGTCGTCCTGGGCGGCACCGAGGCGAAGCTGGCGCTCGACCTCGCCCGCAGCACCGAGGCCATCGTCTACGTCCAGCTCCAGAAGGACGCGGACGTGCTGGCCGCGCGCCGCGCGGTCGGCGCCGCAGACCTCGGGAGCCGGGGCGGGGCGCTTCGGGTCTTGCGGCCAACGAAAGGAGAACTTCGATGAGACGTGCAGAGCCGGAGACGATCTATTCGTATACCTCGGCGGCGAACGCAGTTACGTTCACCGTGAAGCCGGGCGAGGCCTTTGAGGTGGACACGGTCCCGACCTGCGGGCGGCAATTTGATTCGCACACGGGAGCGTTCGACAAGGAGGCAGAGAGCGGGATCAACGCATCGACCGGATGCATCGCCGTCGAGGGGGCAAAGGCCGGCCAGATCGTCGTGGTCGAGGTGCTGGACGTCCAGCTCCACGAGTTCGGCTACACGCGGGTGGGCGAGAAGAGCGCCGTTGTGCCGTCCCTTGCCTTGGAGGGCGGCTGGGAGGAGACGTTCAAGGCGGTCCGCATCCGCGATGGGTTTGTGGAGTGGTCGGATAGGTTGAAGATCCCTACCGTGCCCATGATCGGCTACATCGGCGTGGCGCGGCCGAACGAGGTGCTGTCGAACGCACACAACGGCGACTTCGGCGGCAATTTCGACATTCCGGAGATCACTTCCGGGGCGCGAGTGCATCTGCCGGTGCGGGTCGACGGCGCGCTGCTGCACGTCGGCGATGTGCACGCCGTGCAGGGCGACGGAGAGATCGACGGCGCAGGTGGAATTGAGACGGCCGCTCTGCTGACGCTGAAGGTGGAGTTGAGGGAAAGGCCCAAGCGGTTCGGGAATCCGCGGATCGAAACGGCCGAGTACATCGCGACGACTGGCTTCGCGCGCCCCGCCGAGGCGGCGTTTCGGCCGGCGCTGACGGACCTGATCCACTGGATGGCCGACGAATTCGGCTTCACCCCCACCGGCGCCCACATGCTTCTGGCCCAGGTCCTCGAGGCCCGCGTCACGCAGTTTGTCAATCCGCTGTATACCTATCTGTGCAAGGTGCAGCGGAAGTTCCTGGCGTCCTAGGGCGGGGGGCAGCTCGGTCCGGATGCCGGTCAATCGGCCCGGGTGCTCAGGTACTTGTTGAGGATCCGATCGCTCAGAGGGGTGATCTTTGCCTCACTGACCTCGGGGTCCTCGCCTCTGCCGGAGGGCTGGTTCTCGGGCGGAACGAACTTGAACCGGCAGATATATGCTCTGACCTCTCTGTCCTGCTTCTTTTTCCTTCTGCGTCGTCTTCTTGCTCCCTGTTCTGCATCCGCTGGCGGGGAAGTCTCCGGCCAGAACTGACGGGGGTGCTTGACCAGCTCGCTCCCGACCGCGGAGGTCCCCCGGCCCGAGAAGCCAAACGCCGCCATGCGCATGATCTTGGTCTCCGGCTCGAAGACCGTAATGACCACGCCCGCGTCCTGAACCCCCCCCCTCCATTCCCACACCTCCCACCGGCCTTGTTCCGTGAGATAGTATAGGCCCTTCAATACTCTCCCCCTTCGGCCGGGCGGGTTCTTCAGGCCGCCAAAACAACTGGGCACGGGCCGATCGAACGACCTGTAAGTCAGGTAAAACGGCGTAGTTACGTCCCTGGGCCGCTGGAACGGCCTGCAGCCGAAGAGGTCGGCGACGAAGTACTCGACCAGGTAATTCACCCGTTGGCTTCCGATCAGGATCGCGCTTTCGGGTGGGTCCTTGGCCTTCATCTCGTCGAACACCTTCTTGGCCCCCTCGATGTCCTCTTTGAATCGCTTCCGGCTTTCGATCGACTCGCGCGAGGAGAATCGGAAGGGGACGTATTGGGTGCGAAGTTCCGGCCGCGTCTTCTCAGCTCCCATCGCGCCCACGGCAGTAAGATGCTGGATGATGTTGGTCTCCACCGCTGCGTCTCGGCGGGAGATAGACCGGAGCGCCGGTACGATCCCGGCGACGCGGTGGTACTCCCCCAGATACACGGCTACATGACCGGTTGCCGTTACCGCCTGCCACAGCCGCGCCGGGCGCGAGCCGAACAGTGCTTGCGGGAGCGCCGCCCGTACGTCATGCTCGACCAGCCACCCGCATATCTTCCCCAGCACCTCCAGACTGGGATTCCTCGCCTGGTTGTGATAGAGCTTGCTCACCGTGTGCCGGTGAAGCCCGCAGTCATCCGCGATCAGTTGCGTGATGCCGTGCTTGTCTCGCCCGCATTCCTTCAGAATCTGCTGGAGCCTGATCTCGATTTCCATCGCCCGCCTCTCCGATACAGCGCCGCCGCAGAACCTCCCGACGAAGCTTAGGGCAACCTGCCGCGCAAATAACACGGATACACACAATCATACTCACTTTTTTTCAAATTTTTCAACTCTTTTTTTCCGGTTTACCCCCGCGACAACGCGCACCCGACTCGACCCCGCCCCCCGCCACCGCGCTTGGCCACGGCGCGGGCCAACACCGCCCCCACCCGGCAGAGGATCTGCCGTATCGCCATTTCAGCCCAAAACAGATTGTCCCGTCCCGTGGACATTTTCCCCCTCTCTCGGCTCGGCGCGCGCCCCGCTCCTCTGGCCTGAACAGCCCCAGAAGGGCTGTCTGAGCCGCTTAGACGCCGTGTCAGCCCTTGACAAACGCAGATTCGTGTGCTATTCTTATCTGTCAGGGCTAGGCTCGCCGGTGTGATATGTCCTCGTTTCGCGCCCACTGCTGTCTGCAAGAGCAGCGGGCCGAGCGGACGGACGTGGGCAGGGCCGGACGCCGGCGAAGATGGGGCGCCCGATGGGGGAGATGACCGGGAATGGATCGGCGGCGGAGGACGATCGGCACACGCGGGGGGGGGAATCCAACCGCGAGCAAAGAGTAAGGGTGGGCGCAGGAGTGGTGCGCGGCGCGGGCGATGACTTCATCGTCCGCCGATACTGACGGGCAAGGGGTAGCGAGGATGCGCGGGATGACGCGCCGGGCGAGGAGGCAACCAGGCGATGACAGGGCGGGACATACATGCTCGAGGTGATGGCGATGTATATGAGGCGCCGCAGGCGGCCGAAGCGGAGGAGATTCGGGAGATCCCCCTCGATCGGATAGATGTTGCCTGGTTCTGTGAGCGAACATCCGTCCGAGAGGGGTCGGTGGAGGCGCTCGCGAGCAACATCGACAAGCGCGGGCTGATCCACTTCCCAATCGTTATCCGCGCCGAAGACGGACGCTACCTCCTGATCGCCGGCAGCCGACGGCTCGAAGCGCTGAAAGGGCTCCGCCACGAGACGATGCCCTTCCGGGTCATCCGCGCGACAGAGGAAGAGGCGGCGATGCTCTGCGCCTCGGAAAACCTGCACCAGGAGAAGCGGCACCCGGTCGAGGAGGCGCGAACGATACAAGCGATCAAGCGAACCACGGATATGACGGACGCCAGGATCGGGGAGGAACTGGGCCTCGGGCAGGCATCGGTGAGCGAGCGCCTCAGTATTCTCCTGCTGCCGGACGACGTTCTGGCGAACGTGGGTACGCTCCCAAACAGCCCGTTCAAGTACGCACATGCTGTGCGACTGGCACCACTTATGCGCACGGGGCGGCGCGATCGAGCGCTCGAAGCGCGGGAGCTGTGCCGGAAGACGATCCGATGCAGGCTCACCGCGTCCGACGTTCGGCGCCACGTGAGAATGCTGGTTGGGGACGAGTACAACCGACTCCCCGCCAGGCTCCAAGCCCTGTTCCTCAGCAGCCAGTTCATGACGCCCGACATGGCTTTGCTGTTCTTGAACCCGGAGAGGGCCGTCAAGACGCACGGCCGGTGGGCCGAGCAACTCCGGGCCGCAGCCAGGGCGTGGACGGTGCAAGAGCGCAAGGACTTCATCGTCCGGGCGGTTTCCAAGGAATGGTCGCTGCGCGAGACGAAACGGGCGCTGGTGAAGGCGCTCGCACGTCGCATCAGGCCAAACGCCGCTAAGCCTTCACGTCAAGTGCTTCTTGGTTTAATAAGGGAACTCCTCAAGGCCCTGGACGAGCATGCGATGGAAGCAGTGTCGACGTCCGGCGGCGAGAGGTCGGAGGCGCTCTTGGACGAAGTCCAAAGACTGCTTGAACGGCTGGACAGCTTTGAGCAGATGCTGAAGGCGGCCCCGGCGGAGGACGAATCGACACCGGTCGGCCCGCGCGGGCTCGAGATTATCGGCCGCCGATGCGCCGAGGACGGACCGGAGCCTGAAAGGAAGACCGGGTAGTAGAAAGCGTAACCTTCCTGTAATCATTCTGCGTTCTTCTAACAGGACGATCCGGGCGAAGCGCATGGCACTGCCGCGCTGAGACCGGCACGGCATAGGGTGGGGACACATAAGAAGCGCGCCTGAACGTTGAGCCGCGTCAAGCGCCACGATAGAGATGTAGAGGAGGACCATCATGCACACGGACACGCGCGGTCAGAAGTTCTGTCTGCTGCTCGAAGGCCCCGCGGAGGAGGCGCCGGCGCGGAAGGCCAAGGCCGCCCGGAGACGGAGCGATTCTCCACCGCTCGATCCACTCGAGATCACCGAGGGCGTGAGCTACCTGGTCGCCGCGACGGGGAAGCGGCCGCGCCTCCGGCGCAAGCCGGGCAAGAGCGCGGACGAGGCGTTCGTGCTCGAACCGGTCTGGACGACTCAGCCGCCACAGCTTCTGATGCTCACGATGAACGGCGAAGCCGCGCTGGTCAACGGCGCACCGGCCCCCCCGGTCGCGCTGCTGAGACAAAAGGACATGGTGCAATTCGGGTCGGCGAGCGACTGTGTGGCCCACGTGACGATCTACAACGAGCCGTACGTCGGGCCGCCGCCCGCGGACGTGATCGGCAAGACGTGCCCGGTGTGCCTGGCGACGATCACAAGCGACGACACCGCAAGGGTTTACGTCTGTCACCACTGCCGCACCCCGCTGCATCTGGAGGGCGAGGAGGCGCCCCCGGAGAGACGCCGTGAGTGCGCCCTGGTCAGCCCCAATTGCTACTACTGCGGGCTGCCGGTGGTGCTGGAAAAGGGCTACACCTATCGGCCGGAGCTTTGAATTGAAGAACAGGATCCGCTACCTCAGAGAAGTCAAGCTCCGTTCGAGCTGCGCGTCGGCGGTCGCAAGGCGCGAGGACCGCCTCCCTCGCTTCCTGGACATGCCGGACGACGCGCACGACCGGCTGGATCAGTTGAACGTTGCCATCGTCGGCGTCGGCAGCGTGGGGCGAAACGCGGCGCTGCACCTCGCGCGTCTGCAAATCGCAGGGCTGCTGCTGATCGACTGCGGGCGGCTGAAGGCGCAGAGCGTCCTGACCCATTTGATCTCCCCGGCGGACGTGTCTCAGCCCAAGGCTTCGAACGCCGGTCGGGTGTGCAAGCGAGTGAGCCCGGACACGCGCGTGATGGTGTCGGATGGGACGGTACAGGAGCTGCCCCTGACGGCGTTCGCCGGTGTCGACGTCATCTTCCTTGCCACGGACAATCTATTGGCTGAGAGCGAAGTGGCGCAGCGGGCGATTTGGCTGGGCAAGCCCCTGATTCAGGCCTCGGTACACGGAGCCACTCTGGTCGGCCAGGTCCGGTGCTTCTCGAACCGCGACGGGCAGGGCGCGTGTCCCGTCTGCAGCTTCTCGGAAGTTGAGTGGAATCATTTGAACTTGCAGACCCGCTTCAACTGCGATGGCCCGCCGATGGGAAAGGCAGCCGCCGAGATCACCAAGGAGCCGACGATGAGCACGAGCTTCTTGTGCTCGACCGCAGCGGATCTCGCCCTCGTGCAGATCCTGCGATACGTGCTCGGTCTGGGCGCTCCGGTGATGGACACGATGCTCGAGTACTGCGGATATACGCATCGGACGGTGGTATCTCCGCTCGTCCGAAACCCGGAATGCAGGTGTGACCACACGACATACGAACGGGCGCCGTGTCCGCGCCCGGTTCCCGACTGCACGCTTCGGCAGTTCGCGTCGTTGGCGGGGTTTGACGGTGAGGAACTGTTGTCGTTCAGGGTGGACGAAATGACATACGCAGAGCTGGGGGCGTGCGGGTGCGGAGGGAGCCGGCCTCTGCGGCGGTTCGTCGCAGATGGGGCGCATGTCGGCCGCTGCCGCTCATGCGGAGCTCCCGTGTTCCCCCGGCCATCTGATTCACACCGCCCTGTGCCCCGCTCCGTCGTCGCGGACGTGCTGGACCGGCCGCTGCGCGACCTCGGCGCCGGGGCGGCGCAGTGGCTGGCCGTGCGGTGCGGCGACCGGGCCGTGTTGTTCATCGGCCCTGAAAACGGGCAGAAAGGGGCATGAGCTGATGCTGAAAGTAAAGGAGATACTCCCCGAGAAGCCGGCGGGCGGATTGGCCGAGCTCGAGAAGGTCCGACTGGGGCACCGGTACCAGCAGATGCTGGAGGGAGCCGCGGCCACCTGTGGCGGGCCGCGATTCTGGCGCGACAGGAAGGGGGCGATGACCCGGAACGTGCTGGCGCTGGCCGAGATCTCGCCGCGATTCGGCGTACAGAACGTCGATATGCGAGAGACATTGAAGATCCGGGCGATGATGCGGGTTCCCGTGCCGCTCCGGCCGGACGCGGACGGCAGACTCCGCGTCGCCAACACCGCTCAGTTGACGTTGATTTATCCGCAGGAGGCCCTTCGCCAGCCCCTGCCGGGTTACTCCTTCGTCGAGATGGTTCGGCCGCTTGGCGTTTGGCACGCGAACTGCTCGGCCGAGCCCGTACAACTGCTGTGCTTGGGGGCTGAGCTTCCGGCCGGGATTCGGCTGACCAATATCGTGCTGATGACTTATGGGGCGCTCTCGATGCAGACGACGATGCTGGACGAGCGAGATGCCGCAGGAGTCATGAACCCGGACGCCGCTCGATGGTGGCAAGAAAACACGGCTCTCACGCCGCTATCTCAGGCCCTGTTTCTCGGGCCGGATGGCCCCGATGACCGCGACTAGCTTTGGCGGAGAAAGGTGAAGGACATGCGGCAAGACACCCGATGTGACAGGAAGCAACTGGCGAAGGATCTGGAGGCACTTGGCTTCTCGTCCGAGCGCGGAGGGTACCGGCGCCATCCGAGCGGCGTGGTCTTCGCTTCTGACGGGCGAAGGCCGCATCTGGAGACCCCGTGCCGTGGAAGGAACACGGACCCGCTGCTGAATCAATTGGGCCGGCCGGGCTTGTGGAAGGCCGTCAAGGGAGAGAATGGGCGAATCCTCCGGGTGTTCGATCTGCCGCTCGCCGCGATGCGCGATGTGGACGGCCGGACTGACCTAGATATTGATGAGGAGATCGTGTCGCCGTTCTACTCGCTGGTGGACTGGGCTCTGAGGACGGCCGACGGCGAGGCCCCGGCCGGCTGGCGCCTTCCGCCACGCGACGAGCTGGAGGTGCTGATGCCCTCAGAGGCTCTGACCGTGCAGTGCGGGACGGAGGCCCGGCAGGGCGAACTGACCTACGAGCCGAGCTGCCTGGCTCTGAGGTACGCGCTGGCGCGCAACGTTCGCGAGGACCTCCCCCGGGCTCGCTCGGACTGGCTCCGCGAGGTGCTCCTCTCGGCCCAGAACTACTGGCAGATGGCGCGCGTGGGATTTGTCGGCGACGCGAGCAACCCCTCCGTTCTGGCCGAGGCCGACCTGACCGGGGTGCCGCACTCGCTGCTCGATAGGGTGCTGGGAGACGCCCTGGCCGCGCTGAAGTGTCTGGTTCAATGGATCGTCCGGTCGGTGGCCTTCTTGGTGGACCGGAAGAGCAGGTGTGAGGCGTTGGAGGTATGCGGAATCCGCCCAGAGTTCACAACCGTGTCATGATGAGAGGAGGTGATGAAGGATGAGTGAGAACCCGACCCCGGGGACTCTGAGCTTCGAGGTCTCAGACGTGACGCGCACACGCACGTTCGAGGCCACCGATGTTCAGAGCACCCTACCGGCCGGCGCTGTGGCCAAGTCGATCGCGGCTTCCCTCCAGTTGCCGGACAACGTGCCCTGGGGCCTGCGCGACGACGTCACGAGCCGATTCCTCGAGGACTCCAAACCGATCGGGGAACAGATCGGCCCGTCGGCGAAAGTGTCGCTGACCCCAAAAACCCATTTGGGCTAGTAATGGGGCCACGTCGGGGCAAGGCGGAGGTGCGGGGGACTCGGCGCGCCTCCGCCGAAGCCCACGTGGCGTCTGGAGATCAAGAAGAAATGAAAGAGAACGTCGCTGCGAACGTCCCCACGAACGACCTGGTGGGGTTGGAATCACCGGAGCTCACCGTCGTCGCGAAACTGGAGCCGGACGGGCCCGGGGTCGAGCGTGAGCCGGTAATGGACGCCGACCTGGTCGACATGCAGAGCGAGATGTGGCTCAACGGCTGTCTTCGGAAGGGGTATCCGGACTCGCAGATGGCCGAGATGCCGATGCGCCTGTTGCCCATCTTCAAGGACGGCGAGGGCCGGCGCTGCGCCGGGTTCCAACTCGAAGCAAGAAACCCCGGCGGCGAAACGACCTCGAGCCAGTTCGGCATCCAGTCTCTCGGGCACGTGGCGGGCCGCGCGTCGCGGCGGCTTCTGAGTACGGGCGTGCTCAAGCCGAACGAGCTTTATTACTACGAAGTGATCGCGGAGCAGGGCGACGGCGCGGTCGATCGCCGGCCGATGACCGAGCCCCCCGGCGCCGCCTCGTTCACCCTAAAGGCCAAGCCCCAGCCCCTGGTCTACCTGACGATGTCCCTGCCGCGGCTCCTCGAACGGGCGAGCGCGGTCGGCCCGGTCGACGGCTGGTGCCCGGTGTTTTACACCGTCGACGCGTTCACCAAGGCGGAACGGTTCAGCCGGCGCGGCGCGATGATGGATCCGCCCATCGAATCGGGGGGAGTTCTTCTCGGGCCCATTTGTTCGTGCCCGGAAACCGGAGAGTTCTTTGTCGTTGTCAATGACGCGCTGGAATTGGCGGAGGCCGAGCAGAACAGCTTCTCCCTGGAGTACTCGAGCGAGACTTGGGGCCGCATCCTGGCGGCGGTCCGGGCGCGGCAAGCCCACCGTGCGAACCGGGCGGATCGGATTGTAGGTCAATGCCACGGGCACAACTTCCTGCCGCCACATGACGACCAGCGTTGTGATGAGTGCGATCAGAGGCTCACCTGCACTATGACCAGCGTGTTCGTGTCGGCACAGGACCTGCTGTGGAGCCGATCCGTATTCGCGCGTCAGCCTTGGACCTTCTGTCACATATTCGGCTTGAACGCGCGCGCGCAGGAAGTGCATGGAATTTTTGGCTTCAGGGGCGGCCAACTGGTGGAGCGGGGCTTCCACCTGATCGCCGACTTCGAGCCGGAGCAGTAGGACGATGAAGCCGGGAAGGGTCTCTCCCGCACACGAGTCGTAACAGGAAGAAGAAGGAGACTGAGATGGAAAAGCCGACGCAGGAAAAGATCCACGGGATCGTGAAAACGCTGTTGGACCCGACCGTGCCCGCAGCGCACCGCGAGGAACTGCTGAAAGAGCTGGCCTTGCTCGATTCTCCGGAAGCGCGGTTGGCGCTGAGGTCGTTCCTGAAGCTGGCGGCCTCGGGCAACAGCAAGCTGGTCTACGAGGAGAAACTCAAGGAGCTCCAGGCCAAGCTCCGAGAGCTGGAGGAGGGCGGCCTGCAGTGCGGCACGTTCATCCGAATGCACAAATCGAAGTCCGGGAACCGCCGCT
Organism: uncultured Planctomycetota bacterium; assembly: GCA_964505325.1. GTDB lineage: Bacteria > Planctomycetota > PUPC01 > PUPC01 > PUPC01 > CAZDHT01. The sequence continues at coordinate 19,311 of CAZDHT010000041.1, forward strand.
GCAAGGTCAAGCTGGAGGACGGCAGGTCGCAGTTCCCGATGGTGCCCGACGACGAGCTGGCGGCACACCTGCGCCGGGGCGACAGCGTGATGCTGGATGCACAAGCAAAGGTCGTGTTGGACTACGAGCCGATGAATGCGGAGACGGGCGACGAGGCGGTGCTGGAGAGAGGCATCGGCGACGGCCAAGTTGAGGTCACGGTCCGCGGCGACGACCGGGGCGTGTTCGACGCGTCGCAGGATCTGATCGACGCAGTCGCCAAAGGAGAAGTGGCCCCTGGGCGCCGTCTCCTGGTCTGCTGTCGCCAGCAGTTCGCCTTCACAGCCCTGCCCCAGGAGGACGGGCTGGCGCATTACCAGTACCTCGACCGCAGCCCGGTGCCCAACGTGATCATCGAGCGAGATATCGGCGCTCCGCCGCAGTACATCGACGAGGTGCTGGACATGATCCAGATGGAGATGACCGATCCGTCGCTGCGTCGCACGTACCGGCTGCCCCGGTTCATGATGCGGCTCTTGATCGGCCCGACAGGCACCGGAAAGACGCTCAGCTTCGACGGCCTCCGGCATGCCGTGTACGACTTGATGAGCGAGGTCATCGGCGTGTCTGTTGAAGACCTGCCTCCGCGTGTGATGCGGCTGAGAAACGCTCAAGTGCTGAGTATGTGGTTCGGCCAATCCGAGAAGAATCTGGACAGGTTCTTCTCGGAGGTCGAGCAGCTTGCCTGTGAGCCGTTTGTCGGGGCCGACGGCAAAAAGCACATTCTACCCGTCCTGTGTATCCTCGAGGAGCTGGACGGTCTCGCGCGGTCGAGGGGTCATGACGCGATATATGACCGCGTGCTCACCACGGTCTTGGAACGCATGGACCCCGGGAGGCAGAGCCTCCAGGGCAAGCTGATCGTGTTCCTGGCTACCACCAACGTACCAGAGCAGGTCGACACGGCGATACTGCGCCGTATCGGGGGTACGGTGGAACGCTTTGGCCGACTGACCCGACGGTCGTTCCAGTTGGTGCTCTCGAAGTGCCTCAACGGCCTGCCGGTCGCGTCCGACAACGGATCCAGCCGGGCCACGCTGCAGCGGAGCATCATCCTGAGTCTGTCCGCCTGGCTGTACGGTCCGAACAGCGGCGACAAAGGCCAGGTGGAGATAGCGGTGGCCGGATCGACCATCCCCGAAGTCCGGTACCGAAGGGACTTCCTCACCGGAGCGCTCGTCAACCAGGCAGTGCGACAGGCTGCGGAAGAGGCCTGCCGCGAGCATGAGCTTGGCTGCGAGGCCCCTGGGGTGACCGTTGAGATGCTGAAGCGCTCGTTCCACGATCAGATTGAGGGCATCACGGCCCGGCTGAATCTGCACAACGTACATGAGTACGTCACGCTGCCCGAGGGGGCTCGAGCGACCCAAGTGCGCAGAATTGAGCAGCCCGGTATCTTCCCATTTGAACTGGCGAGGGCATCATGAATCAGAAAGACAAAACAAGCCGAAAGAACCCGAACGAGTACCGCGAGCCACCGATGACGATGACGGCGCGGCGTGCGGCGCTGCAGCAACTTGACGAGCGGCTGGTCACGCTGCTGGGCGAATACGGGGTGTCCGTCGAGCCGATCGACAACCCGTACGTGGTGTGTTTCCGCGCCGTGCCTCTGGAGCACTTCAGCAAGCCGAGAACGAATCTGCTGCTTCGGCGGCTGTCGCCCGTGGGGGGCTCCAGCGCGTATGTGGATGCCGATCTCGAATACACCGGCTCCGACAAGACGCTGATGGAGACGATGACCGGGCGGACAGCGAGGAACTGGCGGCAGCTTCGCGTTCCCCCCATGAGCGGCCCCACCGGCGACGTCTTCTGCGACGTGCTCGAGCTGCTCCGCTCGCCCATCGCCGAACAGATCCGCAGCGTGCAAACCGCCCTGGATGAGGGCGGCAAGGGCGCGGACACCCCGAGCCTGGGCCGGATGCTCGATGCGATCGGCGAGATCATTTCGCCGGAGGAGGCGGCGGAGGCCCACCGCACAAGCTTCCGCAAGGAGCTGGCGACGCGGCTGGCGATCATCACCACCCGCAGCGTGCCGCCGTTCAGCGCGGTGCTGTGGGGGCGGTCCGGCTGCGGGCTGGATCATGTGATGCTGGCCGCGGCGCATGTGTTGTTCGAGGGCGGGCATCGTTCGCTGGTCGTTCGGGTGTGCAGCGGCCGGGCCGCCGCCGGCTCCATCTTCCAGGCCGAGGCCGACACGGCCCTTCTGAAACTGCTTTCGGAGGCGGGAGCGCTGGAGGATTGCCTGCTGCTGCTCCAGGACCTGGACGTGTGCGTGACCGGCTCCCCGGCGAGTCGGTCCCTGCTGTGCAACGCTCTGGATCACGGCCTGCGGCTGTTCGCGACGGTTCAGTCGGAGGCGGGGCTGGCGCGGTTCGAGGAGGACGAGGCGCTGGCCCGCCGGCTGGCCCCGGTTCGGGTGGATGCGCCGACCTACAAGGCGGTCGCCGAGGCGCTCCGCGAGCTGGGCAAGGCCAGCCGGGTTGAAGTGGCTCCGGCGGCGATTCAGGCCGTCCTCAGCCGCACTCGGAAACAAGGCGCGGTGGAGCCTGCCGCTTCGATCAGCCTGTTGAGCGCTGCGATCGCCGAAGTGGCGTGGCGCGGCGGCAAGATAGTCCATCCTGACGACGTGTTGGCCGTTCCGTGTGATGAATGGCCCGGTGACAATGAAAAGGAGTGAGAGCCATGAATGAAAGGATTCGACGACCGCACGAAAGTTTCGGCCCCGCCCCGGGAGGGCCCCGCGACATTCTCTCCGGCACGGTGGACACGCGGGGCTCGGCGATGGTTTCCCACGGCCCATACAGCGAGACCCTCCCGGTGGGCGGGATGACGGTCTCCGAGATCCGCCGCCGCTTTCATGACCGGTTCGACATCGACCCGCAGAGCCAGGCGATCATCGACGGCCACGAGGCGGACGACAGCACGAAGGTCCAGCCCGGGCAGCACTTGGGCTTCATCAGAAAAGCCGGCGAGAAAGGGCGCTGAGCACGTGAGTACGGACAGGCGCGGCGGCGCCGCCCCCGGCTCGGGCGTCGGCCGCGCCCGTTCTGAGTGAGACCGATCATGGCAGGACCTGCGGGGCGACAACCGCGCCTTGTTCGAACAGGAGGCCCCTATGCCCGAGACAGACTTTGCCAAGCTGGCGGAACTCATGAAACAGGCGCGAAGCAGGCGCCGGGACATGTCGAGGATTCAGGTGATGGATGAAGTCACGATCAGGGGCGCACAGGTCACTGCGACTTCGCCCGAGGGCCAGACCGTCGCGATGAGCCTCGAGAAGCTCATCGAGACGATCACGGCAGCGCAAGGGGCGCGCATGAACACAGGCATCGTCCTTCCCGATGGTGTGAAGGCCGTGAGGTCACAGGGGCGGATCACCATCCTCGTGTACGAGAGGCCGCCCCAGGTGTACAACCTGAAGTGGATCGCCAGCAACTCACCCGCCTCGTTTGGCAAGAACACGAAATACCGCACGGTGAAGATCGCGTTGCCCTACCTGATCGTGCTGGCGGTGTTCGAGCCCGGCCCCGGCAACCGTCTCATGCTTTCTCACCGCAACGAGTGCTTCTTCCGCACGGCTCCTCTCAAAGGGCCGGACGATGAGCTGCTCTATCCGGCGCTCCTGAACTGCTCCAAGTTCAGCCCCCAGGATGGACACCCGTTGTCCTGGATCTGCACCGCCAAGCTCGATCCATCGTTCCTACTCACCGTGCACGACGAGAACGCGCGAATTCTGGCGGGGCTCTGGGCTCTCCTGCGCGAGCTGCTCGAGTCGGGGTACAACAAATCGAGCGAGCATCATGAAGAATCGAGCTGGTTTACAGAGACCGTGAACGCCAACGTCGACCGCCGGATCACCTCGGTCGAGGCCTGGGAGAAGGCAACCCGGCGGGATCGCTGTTTCGCGATCGAAGTTCCGTGGCTGAAAACCGGAATGACCCTCAAGCAGGTCACGGATCGGATCTTCCAAAACGCGCGCGCCGTTCAGCCGAAGGTGACCTCGGCGAGCGACATCGCCCGGATTCTGTTCAACCACGCCATCGCGCACTGAACGCTTGGCCCGGATGTGAGGAGCGTCTGATGAAGCACCCCGACCCGAATCTCGTCACGCCGATCTACGTGAAGACCGATCCCGACATGCCGCAGCCCGAAGAAGATGTCTATTACGTGCTGTCCGCCGAGGGACTGTTCCTCTGTCGGAACCACCCGTTCTTCAGCAGCAGCGTCCCCGCCCGCGACTGGCCCGGCGAGTTGGCTCCCCAAGACACGTTCCTCCGGCTCGACTACCCCAAAGTGCCGCGGCGCCTGATGGAGCTGGCAGTGGCCTTTTTCGCCTGGATCGGCAAGAAGTACGACGCCGAGGCCGCCCTGCTCCTGGCGTGGGACGAGCAGGCGAAAGAAGTGCACCTCATCGTCCCCGAACAGCTCACCACGATCTCGCGCAACTATTGGGGCGACCGCTACCCGAGGGGCGTTCAGTACGATGCCCCTCTCAAACTCCCCGAGGGCTGGATCATCTTTGGTGACCTTCACAGCCATGTGGACGGCGCGGCGTACTCATCTTGGGTTGACAAGAACGATGAGACATATCGAGCCGGCCTGCACATCGTCGTCGGGCGGGTTCACCGGGAGCCGCCGGAGTTCCACGTTGAGGCGACAGTCGACGGCTCCAGATTCACCGTCAAGCCGGAGTTGGTTCTGGAGGGCTATCAGCGCCGCGCCGCGACGGTGCCACAACGCTGGCTCGAGATGGTCGAGGTCGAGGTCGTCTCCTACCGCCGTGGCCGGAAATGCGTCACCGTCCTGAACCCGGGCGCTCCCGACGGCGGCGCAGCCCAGGCGGAAGACGACGGCGAGGACGCCGAGGAAATCACGAGCGCCGCCGAAACGCGTCACGGTGAAGAAACGCGCCGGCCCGGCTGCGATGAGGGAGATAACGGCCACGACACGTCCGGCACCGAGGTCAAGAAGATCGTGCTTCAACTCCCGGCGCCCAAAGAAGGGCAGGAGGATTCCAGCGTCGGCGAGGAGGCCACGAATGACCAAGCCGCGATCAAAGATTGACCGGCCGCTGGTCCCCGATCTGCCCGATCATTCCACCGTCAAGATTCTCGGCCTGGGCGGGGTGGGCGGCATTGTGGCCCGCTACCTGACCATGTTCCTCGCCTCGCTCGACCGCAACATCCGTGTCGTGTTCGTGGACGGCGATAGCTTCGAGCCGGGGAACAGCACACGCATGTACTTCTCCGACCACGGCAACAAAGCCGTGGTGACCCGAGCGGACCTGATCGACCGGTTTGTGGACTCGCTGCTCTCTCTGATCGCCGTCGCGGAGTACGTCACGCCCGAGAACATCGCGCGACTCATCCACAACGGCGACAACGTGATCCTTACCGTGGACAACCATGCAACCCGGAAGCTGGTCTCGGATTTCTGCGCCACCCAGCTCGACGACGTGTGTCTCATCTCCGGCGGAAATGACGGCGTAGGAAAGGATGCCACCGGCCGGCAGCAACGGGGGACGTACGGCAACTGCCAGATCTACATCCGCCGCGGCGGCCGTGACCTTTGCGCGCCGCTGACCCGGTATCACCCGGAGATACAGGAACCCGCAGATCACAGCCCCTCCGACAAGAGCTGCACCGAACTCGTCAAATCGGTGCCACAGATCCTGTTTGCCAACCTCATGGCGGCGTCGGCCATTCTCAACACGTTCTGGCTTTACCTGTGCCAGGCCAGCCATTACAGCGAGCTGGCCTTCGACATCGCCGACGGCCTCATGCGGCCGGTGATGCTCCCCCCGCCGGACCTCGACGCATTGCGCTCCGCAGGGGAAACCGGGGACAGATAACTTTCTTTCGCCGGACAACGGACAAGCATTGCGCGGAGCGGATTAGCCTGGCGAAAAAAGTTATCTGTCCCCGCTTTCCCGCTTTCAGCGTTTCGCCACCGCGCGGCGTGCGAAAAACGGTGACTGGCACCAGCGGAGCGAGTGAAACGAGCGGAGACGTGCCTGTCACCGGTTTTCAGCACGGGAGCACGGGTCCGGGACCACGGGTCGCGGATCTCAAAATTCGCGGGATTCGGCATTGGCTCTTTCCGCGAAGCCGCTATACTATCCACCGGATTTCTTCCACCAGAGCCACTTGGGAGCGTTGGGTGTGGACAGTGTCTTTCGCTGGGAGCAATGGGCCCGGTTCGCGCGGCGTTGCGCCATCTTGTCCGTGCTGATGGCCGCCGTTGCGGTTCCGGCCGCGTGTCAGGCGCGAGAGGCCAAGAACGTCACGGACCTGCCGCCTGTCAACGTCTGGGCCACGGGCGATTGCGTCCGGGTGAACCCGGTGACGGGGAAGTATTTCATCGACCGCCCGGACATCCATCCCGACTATCCGACCGGCGACTACCGCTCGCACAACGCAGTGTGGGACGCGGCGAGGAAGACCGTCACCCTCCGCGCCGCCCGCAACGAGTTCGTGGCGTTCCAGGTCATTGTCGAGAGCCACAAGCCCGTGTCCGGCGTCAAGGTCCGGCTCGACAAGCTCATCGGGCCGCGCGGCGCGGCGATCGGCGGCCGGAACGTCGCGCTGTTCAAGGCGTGGTACGTGGAGGTCAAGCAGCGGTCGTCCGTCTTCGACAAGCTCGGCCTCGGGCTGGGCTGGTACCCCGACGCGCTGATTCCCATCAAGATCGGGGCGCCCGCGGCGTTCGACATTCCCGACGCGCGGAACAAGATCGGCCCGAAGCAGAAGAACCAAACGATTTGGGTGGACGTCTACGTGCCGCGCGACCGCGCGGCGGCGCCGCCGGGGACCTATCGGGGCGAGGTGCACGTCACCGGCGGCGTAACTTCGACGCTGATTGTCAGCTTGGACGTGTGGGACTTCGCGCTGCCCGACGAGCGCCACCTGCGCGGCGACATCTGGAACAGCTCGCTGGCCCGGATGCCGCCCGACCTCGAACTCGCCTACTACCAGATGTTCCACCGCCACCGCTTCCAGCCGGGCGTGTGCTACCACCGCCCCAAGCTCAAGCTCGCGGGCGCCAAGGTCACCATCGACTGGACCGACTACGACGCGCGGCTCACCAAGTACGTCGACGGCTCCGCGTTCACGAAGACGCACGGCTACTGGGGCCCCGGCGAGGGCGTGCCGATCACGCACATCATCCTGCCGCCCAATTGCGGACGCGGCGCCGGTGGCGGATGGCCCGTGCCGCTGCCCAAGGGCAAACTGACACCGGAGTACGAAGCCGCTTGGCGTGATTTCCTCCGCCAGGCGAAGGAGCATTACGACGCCCATCCCGCGTGGAAGAAGATCGGCAAGGTCGTCTTCATGGGCAGCCTCGACGAGGGCTACAACATGCGGGTGTACAAGCGGATGATGTACTACAGCACGCTGTGCTCGTCGGCCGCGGGCAAGGGCTGGTATCAGTTCCGCGTCGATGGCGGCCACAACTTCGCGACGATGAAGATGCTGCGGCCGTACGTCGACCTGTGGGTGATGGCCACCTTCTCCCACAACGGCGACAAGATGACCCATTACCGAAAGCTCGGCCTGGAGGGCTGGTTCTACGGCGACATGATCTTCGAGAAGGCGTCGGCGCTCAGCGGCTCGAACACGTACCTCGACCTCGATCTGCTCACGTGCCGCGGCCCGGGCTGGGCGGCGTGGTGGCACCGCTCGGGGTTCTGTTCGTGGGAGTTCGACTATCACTCGTGGAGCGCGTGGACGGTCGCCGCGAACTTCCGCCACCGCCGCACCAGCCGCCACGCCAAGAAGGGCTCGGTCTTCAACGGCTCCGGCCTGCTTATCTACCCCGGCAAGTTCATCGGCTCGAAGGACCCCGTGCCCAGCATCCGCTTCAAGGCGCACCGGCGCGGGTTCCAGGACTACGAATACTTCTGGCTGCTCTCGCAGAGGGACGGCAAGAAGGACGCCGCCGACAAGCTGTGCAAGTCGATCATTCATTCGCATCCGTTCGGCAATCCCAGCCACCGCAAGATCGAGATATGGAAGAACAACCCGGAGGCTTGGGACGCCGTGCGGATTCAGATGGGCAACCGGCTGAGCGCGGGCAAGACACGCTAGGAGGTCGTCTTAGAACCCGCAGTGAGAGGCCCAGGGGTCTGGTGGGGCAGGCATTCTTGCCTGCCCGCGGGCAGACAGGAATGTCTGCCCCACCAACCTGGAACGGCGCCTGAAGGAGAGGGTCTGATGAACGTCTGGGCGACAGGCGACGGCGTGCGGGTCAATCCCGAGACGGGGTGTTACATCGAGGACCGGACGGACATCCACGCGGATTATCCGACCGGCGACTACCGGACGCGGAATGCGGTGTGGGATGCGGCGGCGAACCGCGTTACGCTGCGTGCCGCGCGGAACGAGTTCGTGGCGTTCCAGGTCATCGTTGAGACGGACGGCCCGGTGTCGGGGGTGAGCGTGCGGCTCGACCGCCTGACCGGCCCGGACGGCGCCGAGATCGCCGGGCGGAACGTCGCGCTGTTCAGGGCGTGGTACGTCCACGTCACCCAGGCGTCGAGCGGATACCCCGACCTCTCGCTCGGCCCGGCGTGGTACCCCGATGCCCTGATCCCGACGCCGGCGGGTGAGCCGCTCACGTTCGACCTCCCCGACGCGCGGAACGGCATCGGCCCGACGCAGAAGAACCAGAGCGTGTGGGTCGACGTGTACGTGCCCCGCGACGCGCCGGCCGGCGCCTACGCGGGCGAGCTGGCCGTCTCCGCCGGCGGCGACGAGCGGCGCATCGGCGTCGAACTGACCGTCTGGGACTTCGCACTGCCCGACGAGATTCACTGCCGCGGCGACATCTGGAACGGCTCGCTCAAGGACATGTCGCTCGACGATGAACTGGCCTGGTACCAGATGACCCACCGCCACCGCTTCCAGCCGGGCGTCGCCCGCTGCCGCCCGGACATCGAGGTCGACGGGACCGAGGTCCGCATCGACTGGACGAGTTACGACGCGCGGCTGCGGCGCTACTTCGACGGCTCGGCGTTCACCCCCGAGGTCGGCTACTGGGGCCCCGGCGAGGGCGTGCCGATCGGTCACGTCCAGCTCCCGCTCGACTGCGGCAAGACGGGGCGGCCCGAGGGGGCCTGGCCCGTCCCCCTGCTCGCGGACGCGCCGACCCCTGAGTTCGAGGCCGTGTGGATCGAGACGGCGCGGCAGTTCCGCGAACACTTCGACGCCGACCCCACCTGGCGCCGCGTCGAGAAGATTATGTTCATCGAGGGGCTGGACGAGTCGTACAACGATGCCGCCTACAAGAAGATGATTTACTACTGCGACCTGCTCCGGCGCGGCTTCGGCGAGGGATGGTTCAAGTACCGCATCGACGGCGGCTACTCGCACGAGGCGATGGAAAAGCTCCGCCCGTACGTCGACCTCTGGGTCTGCCACACCATCGGCTTCGACGCGGAGAAGATGGCCCA
>CAZDHT010000042.1:0-23607 GCA_964505325.1 uncultured Planctomycetota bacterium
AGACGGCGAGCAGGGTGTCTTCGTACTTGCCCTGGATGTCCCGAAGCTCAGAGATGCCGACCGTGACATCCCACCAGTCGGGGCTGAACTCCTTCAGCCGCTTGTGGAGCCTGGCGAAGATGCCCATCGCCTCGTCCCAGTATTTCTCATTCCCAGAGGAGAGCTCCTTCGCGCTCCTCGCGATGTGGAGCATTACCGACCAGTATTGCGGGTCGGCCTGGTTCAGCGCTCTGGAGCGCTGGGTCAGGACGTCGTGGGCCTGTTTGAACTCGCCGCAGTTGTAGTGCGCCATCCCCAGCATCACCCACGCCTGATCGACCTCTGCCTTCTGCTTGGCGGTGAGCCCTCGCTTATCGCCGAATCTCTTCAAGAACTTCTCGAGATAGAACCGCTCGTCGTTCGGCTGGTTCTGCCGATGGTACTCGTAGATGGCGAACCAGTACTTGTCGTAGGGCTGATTGGGATCACGGGCGATGGCGGCGGCGATGATCTCGAGGGCCTTGCCGGCGACCTGGTTGCCCTGGTTTTCCTTCTCGGCGGCCCGGTCAAGCAGATCCTGGGCGGCAGCCGGCGTTTTCTCGGCCTGGGCGGTGAGTTTTTGCGCCTCGGCCCGCAGCGACTGGCTCCAGTCGACGTAGGCCCTGAACAGAAGGTCGGTCGCATGCTCGACCATCTTTTCCCATTCGGCGCGCTGCTTCTCGGTCATCTCCTCGGGCGGCGTCTTGAGCCGGCCCAGTTCGAGCCGCGCGTTGTCCCGGTCGCCAAGCGCCACCCGAGCGCGGACACGAAGGTACAGGACGTAAGGATGGACCGCCTTGGCATCCGGGAATTCCGTGATGTAGCCCTCGGTCCGCTTGATGCAGGCTTTGTAGTCCTCTTTGCCCCGCCACATGTGGACGGTGGCGAGGCGGTAGACCGCAGCCGCTTTGAGCTGCTTCCGCCGCTCGATGACCTTGGGGAACCGGGAGCGGGTCTTGATTCGGTCGAGGAACTTGAGGAGCGTGGCCTTGCCCTTGGCAAGAAGCCGGCCGCTCTCGGCCGGGTCGCTCTTCTGGAGGCGCTTCGCCTCCAGAACGTAGCATTCTCCCAACTGTTCCAGCGCCGGCTCGTAGTAGAGCGAGTCGGCGGGGACCTTCGGGAACAGCTTGATGGCCTCCGCGTATTTCTTGTCGGCCTTGGCTTCCGCCGCCCTGCCGTACTCCGCTCCGGGCCCGCCGAACTCCTCGCGAAGCTCTTTCTTCGCCGCCTCCAGCAGGACCTTGTCGGCCCGGTCCTGGGTGTTCTTGTATTGGTTCTGGAGGCACGCCACGGCGCGGGTGGCGTAGGCTTCGGCGTCGTCGCCGCCCAGGCCGGATGTCGCCATGTGCATGAAGACGACGTACGCCTCGTAGTACAGGCGCTCCTTCTTGTAGGCGATGCCGAGCGCCCGAATGGCCAGGTCCCGCTTGTCGGCGGGCACGGCCTCGCCGTAGCTGAGCAGCTTCATTGCCAGCTTGATAATGGCGGGAGCGTCGGCGCGCCCCACGGCAAGGCGCAGCTTGATGAACACGTTGTAGTAGCCGGCCCCACTCAGCCCGTATCGTCTGAGTATGTCATTGACGCGCGGCGCGAGCCTTTCATCGGCGGCGACCACCCGGTCGAGCACGTCTCTGCCGCGCTTCGTCTCCCGCTGCGCCGCGGCATTCTCGTCCTTCTGGCGGAGGTGCTGGGCCTTCATCAGGAACAGCTCGCCCAGCCGGAGCCGGACGTCCGGGGCCTGGTTGTCCTTGATCCGCTCGATGGCCGAGTCGAATTCGCCCTGCCTGCCCTTGGCGTAGGCCCACGCGGACAGCAGCTTGTCCCGCCATGGCCCCATCTCTTTCTCCGCCTTCTGTTTGGCCGGCCCTCGCGGTATCCGGCGGAGGTACTCGTCGATGAGGATGATGGCCGGGTCACAGGATTGTTCGGCCTCGGCGAACTTCCGCAGGTCGGTGTAGGCGCTGGCAAGGGTAAGAGAGCCGACGATGCTGTACGCGAACTCGCCGTATTCCGAGCAGAGGCCCTCCAGCTCGTCGGTGATCCGCTTCAGCAGATTGGTCCTGTCGTCGGGGTCCATGCCCACCGGCGCCTTTTGGAACAGGTGGCGGCTTCGGTTGAGCTCGACGCCGCAGCGGAGATATGGCTCCTGAAGCGTCTGGAGCTTTTCCGCCCAGCGCTTCCGCGCCAGCTCGCCATGCACCGGCTCCTTGTCTTCGTGCGCCTCGAGCTGCTTCTTGGCGGCGTTGGTCAGCCGCAGGAAGCCTGCGATGACGGCCTTGTACTTCCGCGTCACCTGGCCGATGAGCAGCTTCTTCTCCGCTGCCGACTGCGCGGCGGCAATCTTGCGGGCCAGGGTCTCGGCCTCGTTTCGCTGCGTCATGAGCTCATCGAAGCTGCCCGCCTTCGCGGACGGCCGGAGCCTGAGCAGCAGGGTGTTGTACTGGGTGGCCTTGTTGCGGTGTTCCGCCTGGACTTCTTTGACCTTGTCCGGCGGGAGGTCGGAGCGGTCCCGGGTGGAGAGAACCTTGTGAGCGTCCGCCAAGGCTTGATATGCGCGCTTCTTCTGTGGGTCGCTTTCCAGCCGGGCAACTGTCGGCTCCAGGATCTCGATGCCGAGGATGTAGAACCTCTTCTTGACGAGGCCGGCGCCGAACTCAATGTCTTCCGGGAGGTTGTCGCCGGCCAGTTCAGGCGCCAAGGCAAACAGGAGAAGAAGGGCAACCGCGAAGGCTCCCACTGCTTTCGGGTGTGTGCGCATGGGACGTACTCCGGCACCGGTCGAGCTCTTCTGCCTCACAGTACTCAACGTAGAAGAGAGCAGGAGAGTTCGCGGCCGTCCGGGGGCTCCTGGCTTGTCCCGTCCGAGGCAGCCGGGGCGTTCCCGCCCACTCGCCAGTTGGCTGCCCGCACCGGTGAATATCATCCGCGGCATCAATCCCGTTGGAATATGATGTGAGCGGTAACCAGGACGACCAGGTTGTTCCGGGCATCGACCTTGCGGCGTGACGTGAACAGGTGCTTGATGAGCGGCAGGTCGCCAAGGAACGGTACCGTGGCGTAGCCCTCGGACTCCGTCGCCTGCGCCAGGCCACCGATCATCAGCGTCCCGCCGTCGGGCACGGAAACGGTCGTCCGCACTTCGCGGATCGTGACCTCGGGCAACTGGATGGTGTCCCTGTCCGTGGTAGCGTCGTCGTCAGTTGTGGTGTCATCAACTATGGTGTCATCTACAACTCTGCGGAACTCGAATGGCACCAACTCGCCCGCCATGTTGACCCGCGGGAACAACTCCAGGGTGATGAAGCGTCGGTCGGCGCTCACGAACGGCTGCACCTCGAAGACGATGCCGTCGTTCACCTGCCCGATTTCCGGGTTCCCGTCGCTGTCGTAGCCCCGCACGAAGTTGCGGCGGGTGGTGACGGTCAGATAGGCCCGCTGCGTGTTAAAGCAGGTGACCCGCGGGGCGGTGAGGATGTTTCCCCTCTTCTGCTTGCGGACGGCGCCGACGATCATCTGCACCTGCCAGGAATTGAGGAAGCCAAGCTCCATTACCAGGCCGCCGGTGGTGGCGTGCCCGAGCGGGCTGAGGCCCACTTCGGGGTCGGCGGTGATGCCGATGTTAACGCGGGGTGAGTCGCCCGGACTCACGATGCCAAACACGTCGCCGGTGCCGGCCAGGCCGGACCAACTGGTGCTCAGGTCGTCGAGGAAGTCCTCGTTGATCTCGATGAAGCGGGCCAGGATGGCCACCTGGAGGGCGCGGGCCTTCCGGAAGCTGGCCAGCAGCTCCCGGATCCGCTCCTGGACCTCGCGGGTGTGCGTGGCGACCAGCTTGCCGCTGCGGTAGTTAATCGTGTTCTGCATGACGCCGCCCTCTTCGGTCGACCACGTCGAGGGGGTGACGTTCTCGCGGATGAACCGTGCCCATTCCTCGCCCTGGCGGGTGCGTTCGAGCACTTCCTTGTCATCCTTGAGGTGGCGGATGCCCATGTCATAACCGTACCTTGTGTCGACCGGGCCGGTGATCGCGTCGAACTCGCCCTTGGTGCCGAAATCCTTGACCTGATGGGTGAGGTCCGCGATGTTGTGCAGCATCATGATGGGCTTCTCGGCCAGCCCGGCGGCGTCGGAAATAAAGATGGCGCCGTTCCGGACCCGGTAATCCAGCTTCTCGAACTGTAGGAGCCACTTCAGCACGTTGCGGAGTTCCATGTTGACCACCTGGAACCCTTTGACCGGCCGGGCTTGGGCGACGACCGCCGGGTCGACCAGGATGTTGACGTCGGCGACGTCCCGCATGTACTGAACCACGTCCAGGAACGGCTCATCCTTGAAGTTGACGCTGACCTTCTTCATGAGCTTGGCCTGCATGGCCGTGGCGGCATCCTGATCCTGGGTGTTCTGAAAGTCCTCCCCGCCGATCGTCTGGGTCGTGTCGTCATCCTTTGGCCGGCGCCAGTCCTTCATCTTCATCGGGAGATCCTTGGTGGCCAGGATACTCGTCTGAGGCCGCATCATCAGTCCGACCTCACGCAGCGACTCCTCGACGGCCGTATCGTGCCGCAGCTCGGGGACTGCGGACTTCTCCAACATCATTCTCGGCGGCTTTTGCCCTTCTTTCGGGACCGGCCGCTCAAGCATCTCGGCGGCGGTCCGTTCGAGCATCTTCGCGGCGGTGTGTTCGGCCTTCTCCACGGCCTTGGGCTCCGCCTCGTTCTCCATCTTCTTTGCAGCCGTTTTCTCGGCGGGCGGCGCCTTCGGCTCGGCAGGTATCCGCTTCTTCAGAGCCGGCCGCGCGGCCTTCGCCGCCTGCAAACCTTCCTTGGCCCGACGCAAGCCGTCGCGCGCCTCGGCCTCGATGCCGGAGACATCCACGTACTTCGAGAGGGGGGCCAGTGCCTTCAGCGCCTTGCCGTACTCCTCGGCTGCCTTCTCGTATTGTCGGCCTTCCAGGAATACGCGGGCGGACTCGCACGTCACGCGCGCCAGAGCCTGCGCCCGGATCAGATCCTCCTGGCTCGGTTTGATCGATGCAACGGGCTTCTTCCCGGCCACGGCCGGCTCGGATGCAACGGCTCCGGCGGGGTCGAGCCCGGCCTTGGCCCGCGCCAAGCCCTCACGCGCGGCAACGAGGGTGGGATCAAGACTGAGCGCGGCCGAGAAGTCTTCGGCCGCTTCCTTGAAGCGTCTGGCTTTGATGTGCTGCTGACCTGTGTGGACGAAACTGGCGGCGACGCCTGCCTGCAGAGACCCCCCAACCTTCTTGGGTTTGAGGGGCTCGGCGGAGGAGTTGTCGGCCTCGGGCCCGTCGGCTGCGATGGCGGAGGCGCACATCAACAGCCCAAGAAGCAACAATCCCCCGGTCAGGACGAGACTTCGTTTGTGCATGTTTCGCTCTCCCAACTCACACCCACGACATGACGGGCGGCAAAAAGACAAGCAGCCGCCGGCAGATAAGACGTTTCGCTGACGAATCCCGGTTGCCCTCTCCATGTCACTTGATCCCAGGCGCGGTCAGAGGCCCGCTGGGCCAAAGGACTTTTATACGCCCTCGCGCATTAATTATCAACACCTTTTGCTCTTTTTCTTTCTGTTCGAGCACGCGGATGACGTTGCCCTGGTCGTCTTTGATCTCCTGCTTGTCGCTCTTGCGTTCGCCGTTGAGGATGTCCAACAACTGGTACCCGGTCGAAAAATCGACATCCAAGAGCTTGCCGCCGCCGGGCAGCACGACTTCCGCCACCCGCCAGCCTACCGGCTGGCCGCGCTGAACGCCCCGGTTGAACCGGTGGGTGACCCACTGACCGTCCTTCGCCGGATCCGGCTTGTGGAAGACCGAGACGACGAAGGCAACCACGTTTGGCCCGAGCTTGCGGAATTTGATTTCAAACCCTTCGGGGACGATGACGGTGGTGGGGCCGGCCTTCTCTGCGGCCCCGACAGGCTTCCCGGCCTTGTCCACCCCTGCCGCCTCGATGGCGTACCAGTAGGCCACGCCGCCCTGGATGTTGCGGTCGGCGACGGAGAAGCTCACGCCGTTCCAGTTGACGTTGGGCCCCGGCTTCTGGTTGGCCAACACGCTGTGCAGCACCGCCGGTTGCGGCAGCGGATCCGGGATCGCGACCGAGAGGTGAAGGGACTGGTTCTCCCGGCCCAGGCCCTTGGATATCCTGTACTGGGTAAGCTTGGCGTTCTTGACCTCTGGAGGCGACCAACTCAACTCCGCCTGCCCCTGGCCGGGTGTCACCGCGAAGTTGGCCGGCGCACCGATGAAGGGTTTCTCCTCCACTTGCAGCGTGACCGTCACGCCGATCTCGCCCAGCACCCGTCCGTCCGCCAGCAGCAGCCGCACCTTGGTCTCCCCCGCTCCCAGAGCCCAGAACACGAGCGTGCCGGGGTCCTCGTTTGACCAAGCGACCTTGACGATCTTCGGATCAACGATTGCTATCTTGGCTCGAGCGTGCGCGAGGAGCATTTTTCGCGTTTTCGGCTGGGGATCCCCTTTGAGGGGCTTCACAAGCGCCACGGGCTCGAAGTAATCCTTCTTGATGACCTGGCCGCCGAAGATGTACGGCCGGGGTTTGGAGCCGGCGATGTTGGGGTGGAAGCCGCCCACGGTCAGGCTCAGGTGGTCTTCCTTCAACTCGGTCGCCTTGTGCCGGGATTGTTTCTGGACCCGGTCGATCTTCTTCAGGAGGGCCTCGACGCCCTGCCGGTCTATCTCGTCCGCGGGCCGCTTCATCAGCGCCATCGTCACCGAGTAAAGGACCACCAGCACAAGGATAGCGGCGATGACCTTGTCGAACACCTGAAAGGCCGTCGATCCGACGGAGCTTCGCATGTCGAGACCTCTTTTTCCGGCGCCGCGGCCCACGCTCAGGCGCGGGCCCGGGGGCTACTTGCGCAGCCCCGCCCTGATATTGATCGTCCCGGTCGAGCCGTCCTTAACGGGGACTTCATATTCATCCAGCGCGGTGACGGAACCCGGCGCGCTGAACTGCACCCTCACGGGCCGCGCATCGGGAGCAACGCTGCCCATGTGCCGCTCGGCCAACTCAATGACATGCGCAAACCGGAAAGCGACGTCGCTCACCGAGGCGGGCTTCCCGTCCACCTTCTTCACCACCGGGTAGACTTTCCAGCGATCTCCCGGCTCGCCAAGCAGGACCTGGACTACGTCGCCGGTCTGAGCGTCTGCGAAAAGCCTGAGCTTGTCCGGCGCCGACCTGTCCAAGGCCACGTGCGCCAGCTTGCCGGGGCCCTTCCGCAGCAATTCAGCGATGATCCTGTTCCGAGGGATCTTGTCGCCGCGCTCCGTCCTTACGTAGGTTCTGCCGTACCGGGCAATCCACCATCTCCCGTGACCGTACCGGGCGTCGTCCGGCGCCCTGACGAGCAGGAAATCCGTGTCGGACGCCTTGTAGCCTACGAAGTAGGCCTTGTGCGGGAGAAGAGGGTGCAGGTAAAGATAGGCGAGCCCGAAGCCACCGGCACGTCCGGGGACGCGAAGCAATTCCTCCGCCGATTTCTGCCGGGCCCGAGCTTTATCGCGCTTGACGCGGTTCTTCTCCCGGTCTTCGATGTTTTTCTTGACTTTCGGATCGATCTTGCCGTCCTTCGTCGCCTTCGTCGCCGCCTCGATCAAATCGGTAAGCCTCTCTTTGCCCGCCTCGTCAATTTCGCTGAGCTTGAGTTCGAGTTTCTTCTGGACGGCCGCCCCGGCCTCTTCCAGCGTGCTGCCCAGTTCGGCCTCGGCGCGTTGCTTCAGCGCCGGCACGCCCTCCAGCAGGACCCCCATCGCCACGTTCAGTTCTGTCGCTTCCGTTTTCAGCCATTGCCTGACCGCAGCGGTGTTGCCAAACAGGGAGCCCGAAAAGCTCACCTCCTGCACGACGGGCTTGAACTCGACAGGTTCGCAGTACAGGACGATCTGAAGAACATCGGTGGGCGCCGCCGGTTCCGCTCCGCCTGCCACCGGAGCGCGCGCCGCAGGCACCGCCGTGTACGAGCTGACCATCACCGGCCTGTGTGAGTTCTGTAACGCTGCGATCAACAGAGCCAGCTTCTCGTAGCGCATTTTCACGGTAACCGTCACCGGCTTCATATGCAGCCAGTTGTGCGGAAGCTGCGGCTTCAACACCGAAGTCGGCCGCACGCTGACCAGCTCCTCAATCAGGGGCGCCGTCTTGGGGCTGGCCGTACTGAGGGCTCCTACAACGTACTTGAGCAGCCAGTATTCGCTTTGCAGTTGCGTGACCACGTTCTTGTCCGCTCTGGGTTCCCTCGGGGCGAACCGGAGCACCCTCTCCCCGCTCTTGAACTTATCCTCCGTTTCCCGCAGAAGCCGCGCCGTCCTTCTCTCATACTCGTCCCACCACCTCAGCGCCCTCTCAGCGTCGAAATTGACCACTCCCTTCAGCGCCGCAAAGTCGCCGCCGCTGAACCCGGCGCGCGGGCCGAACAGCATCAAGAGCCGCCCGTACACCGTCTTGAGCTTCTTCTGCTCCCTCCGGGCGGCCGCGATCATTCCCTTGTTCGGGATCTCCGTCTTCTCCGCCCACTCGCGAAGCTTCTGGATGTTGACTCGGGTTTCTTGACGTTTCTTCTCGACCTCGTGGGTCATCCCACGCGCAACGAAGACGTACACCACGGCGATCGCCAGGACGAGGACGGCCATCAACACCCAGAACAGGTGGCCCCTTATGAAATCAATCACTTTTCCCATATGCCAGGGCTGCCGACTAGTCGGTAATCAAGAAGTCGCAATCCATTGTGAATGTGATAATCGAGACGGTTGGAGAGATGTTCTCGCGCTTCGGGTCGTACTTGCGGATGACAAACTGCGGCCGCGTGGCGGGGCCGGAACCGGTCTTGGCGCGCTGGAGCGGGAGCTTGAATTCTCGTCCGAGCAGGTCGAGGTCGCTGGTCTTTGTCCGGCCCTCGATGCGGATTCCTACGGCCGGCAGGGTCTTGGCCGGGCTGCCGGGCGCCCCGCCATACTGCTCGCGAGTGAATTTGCCGGTTTTCGGCGCGACGTTGATGCGGCTGATGATGATGTCTTCGCTCATCGCGTCCAGCACCCTGTTCAGGGCGTTCGTCGCGCGGATGCATCCGCGATACCCCACCGTCCTTGCGGGATAGCCGACGCTCAAACTGGCCGGTTCGTCCAGTTTCCTGACCGCACCCGAGACGCCCCCCTTGGCCGTCTTGTAGTCTCCCTTGATCTTGTCCAACTCGGCCACACGGGTCTTGATTGCTTTCTGGCTCTCCAACTGCTCCATGATGCGGCTCTTCTCCGCGCTCACCGACAACAGATGAGCACCCAGCATCACCCCCAGCGAGACCACTGCCACCACCGCCGAAGGCCGCTTCTTGGCGATTTCCTGCCGCAGCAGCAACTCCCGGGGCATCAGGTTCACCTGGACGCGGCCAACGCCGATCCCCTGCAGCGCCAGGCCCATCCCGACCGCGAGCGATGGCAGCAGCTCCTTCAATGCCGCACCATCCACCCGGCTCCCCAGCGTGATGCGCTCCAGCACGTTTGCTGGGATAAGATCGCACCCCAACTGGTTGACGAAGTACTCGCTCACCCCCGGAAGCCGGAACGTGTTCCCCAGCAGCAGCGCCTGCTCGATTCGGACATTGTGGATCTGAGACTTGAAAAAGCCGATCGTCCGCTGCACTTGACCGACCAGGTCGTTCAGAGTGGGAAGGATCAGCTTGAACAGGCGCTCGGCCTGAACCTTGTCTTTACACTCGCGCTTGAGCGCCTCGGCCTCAGCGTGGCTGATCTTCAGCCGGTCTGCCAGGCCGCGGGTAATCCCGTTGCCCGAGACCGTGATGTTGCGGACCCGGAAGTTCTCGGGGTCACAGATGAGGATATCGGTGCTGCCGGCGCCCAGGTCAACCACGATGGTGCCCTTCGCCACGTCGCGGTCGAAGGTCAGGAAATTGTACAGCGCCAGCGGCACGGGCAGAACCGCAGCCGGCTGCATGTTGCACAGCGACAGATTGGCCAGCAGCGCATACACGAATTGCGACCGCAGCGAGAAAATGGCGACTTCCGTCTCCTCCCCTATCTCGGAGGGCTCCCGGACGGGCTGATAGTCCCACACCACCTCCTCGATGGGAAAAGGAATCTGCTGCCGGGCCTCGTAGCGGACCACCTCGGGGATGCGCTTCTTGTCAACCGGCGGCAAGGGGATGAACCGGCTGAACGCCGGCTCGGGTATCGACACCACGATGGGGATGCGCCCGAACGAGTTGCGCGCCGCCAGAGTGGCGATGGCGTTACGCAGGTGGTAGTCTTTGTCGCCGGACTCATCGGTGGGGAGGGCTCGCTCGATGGAGTCAAAGGCCAGGATTTCGGCGCCCACCCGGGTGCGGCGCATCTTGACTGCCTTGACCGTGGACTCGCCGATGTCCAGGCCCCAAGCAACTCGTGCAGTGAGCATAGTGTTCGGCCAGTTCCTGCAAAAAGCTCAGGCACCGGGGCTCAGAGGCAAGAACCCCACGAAAGTTAGCGCCGCTATTATAGAGCGCGAGCCAACCCAGTCAAGGAAAATTGACGCCTTCATTTTTCCACATCATTTTACGTTAAATCTTTCCGACGGCGCACCCGCCGCCCGCTGTGCCGTCTCGGCCGGGGCAGGCAGACGCCGGGCGCCGATGGCGCGGCCAGTGGGTAACCTGCCGGCCGCCCGCCCCGCCACCCCATATATACACCCCCCGCCGCGTGAACATTCCTTGAAACTACGGTGGACGCGGCGATATAATCCGCGGCATCCCGGCGGCATAAGGAGAGCACGGTGAAGGTCGGAATCTGCGGACTCGGCATGATGGGCCAGGCGCACCTGGCAAACCTCTTGAAGATCGATGGCGTAACGGTCGCCGCCCTGTGCGACAGCGATGAGGAAAGGCTGGGCCTCGCCAAAGCCGTCACCGGCAACATCCGATTCGAGCACGCAAGAGACTCGCTGGACCGAGCGCCTCGGTTCACGAACTTCGCGCGGATGCTGGGCGAGGCCGAGTTGGACGCCGTCGTCATCGCCGTGCCCACGGATCTGCACGCCGACTTCGCCGTGATGGCGCTGCAGGCCGGGGTCCACGTGTTCAGCGAGAAGCCGATCGCTTTGACGGTCGAGGATGCAAAACAGATGTGCGGTGCGGCCCGTGATTCCGGCCGCATCCTGCTCATCGGGCACGTACTACGCTTCGTCCCCGCGTACCAGGAAGTCCGCGAACTCATCCGCTCGAAGAAACACGGCCGGATGCTGGCGGCCGAGTTCGGCCGGGTCTGCGGCCTGCCCGGGTGGGGCGCCAGAGCCTCCGGCGGCACCAGTTGGTTCACCGATCCCGCCCGGAGCGGGGGAATGCCCATCGACCTTCATATTCATGATACTGATTTCATTATCTATAGTCTCGGGACCCCGCCCAGGCTTCGGGCCTTCCGCGCGCACGACGAGCAGAGCGGCGTCGACGTCATCCGCACGGTGTACCTATACGAGAATGCTCTGGTCACCTCGCACGGGGCGTGGCTCCAGCGGAGTGCCGGGTTCAGCGCCTGGGCCCAGGTCACCTTCGAGCGGGCGGCGGTCTTCTTCCACACCGGCTTCGGCGATCGCCTCCAGCTCTATCCCGCCGAGGGCGAACGGCAAGAGATCAAGCTGCCCCACGCCGACGGCTACGAGGCCGAGTTGCGCGAGTTCGTCCGATGCATCGCCGCCGGCGAGCCCTCCCCCATCGCCCCGCCCGAAAGCGCCGTCGAAACCCTGCGGATGGTCTGCCAAGAGATGGAATCCGCGCGCCGCCGCGAAGCGGTCGATGCCACGGGCTGACCGCCCGCCCTGCTCTTGCAATAGCGCGACGCGCCCAATAGAATTGGGTCCCGGCCAGAAGGGAGAGACATGGCTTCAAGCCCTGAGCTCGAGATGTACGAAAAGATGTACCTGATCCGGACGTTCGAGGAGCGGATCCGGGATCTCTTTGCACAGGGCGAGCTGTTCGGGACCACTCATCCCTGCGTCGGCCAGGAAGCGACCGCCGTCGGCGTTGTCGCTGCGCTCGAATCGGGCGACGTCGTTACCAGCACCCACCGCGGTCACGGCCATTTCCTCGCCTTCACGGGCAACGTCGACGGGCTGATGGCCGAGATCATGGGCAAGGTCACCGGGGTCTGCGCCGGGCGCGGCGGCTCGCAGCACCTCTACAGCGAGAACTTCTACACCAACGGCATCACCGGCGGCATGGCCGTCGTCGGGACCGGGATGGCTCTCGCCGAGAAGCGGAAGAACACGGGGCGAATCGTGGTCGCCTTCATTGGCGACGGAGCGCTCGGCCAGGGCGCCCTGCACGAGGCGATGAACATGGCCTCGCTGTGGGGAGCCCCGATCCTTTACGCGCTCGAGAACAACCTCTACGGGATGAGCACGCACGTAAGCGATGCGCTGGCAGGCGACATACTCGACCGCGCCCGCGCGCTGGGCATCGACTGTGAGCGGATCGAGGCCGACGACGTGCTCAAAGTGCACGAGGCCGCGCAGAAAGCCTGCCAATTCATCCGCGACAACTCGCGGCCGTTTCTGCTCGAAATGCTGACCTATCGCTTTCTCGGGCACAGCATCAACGACCAGCGCCCCTATCGCACCCGCGAAGAGGAGGCGGAGTGGCGGAAGAAAGACCCGCTCACGGCGCTGGCACAACGCATCGACCGCGATGCACGGGCCGGGATCGAAGAGAAATGCCGACAGCGGATCGAACGAGCCGTGGCCAAGGCGCGATCCGCCCCGCCGCAAAACGTTGGCGACATTGGGACCGGGCTATGGAAAAGCTGACCGTCGGAAAGGCAATCCGCGCGGGGCTCAAGCGCAGCCTCGAGTCCGACCCCTCGGTCATTCTGATGGGCGAGGACATCCGCGACCCGTACGGCGGCGCCTTCCGCCTGACCAGCAAACTGTCCATGACGTTCCCCGGCCGCCTGGTCAACACGCCCATCAGCGAGGCGGCGACTGTCGGCCTGGCCGCCGGCCTGGCGTTGCGCGGCCTGAAGCCCGTCGTCGAGATGATGTTCGGCGATTTCATGGCGCTCGCCGCCGACCAGATCGTGAATCACATCGCGAAGTTCCGCTGGATGTACAACGGCGCCGTCGCCGTTCCGGTCGTCATCCGTGCGCCGATGGGCGGCCGCCGCGGATACGGCCCCACCCACAGCCAGTCGCTCGAAGGGATGTTCTTCAACATCCCCGGCCTGCGGCTCGTGGCTCCTTCCCACCGGCACGATGCGGCGGCGCTCATCGAGGCGGCGATCGGCGATCCCAACCCGGTCATCTTCATCGAAGGCAAGCTGCTGTACGCGCTGGAGATGAGCTCCGCCAGCAGCGACTTCGACATCGCTCTGACCCGGCCGCCCTACCCGACCGCGGTGCTCAACAACGCGGCGGGCGAAACGCCGGACGTGACCGTCGTCACGTACGGCGCGATGCTGCCCATTGTGGAGCAGGCGATGGTCCAGATGTTCGAGCAGGATGAGATCACGTGCGAGATCGTCGCACCCTCAGAGATCGCGCCGCTCGACATGACGGTGATCGGCAAGTCCGTCGCCCGCACGGGCAGGCTGGTGGTCGCCGAGGAAGGGGCGCGTTCCTGGGGCTGGGGCTCTGAGGTGATCGCTCGCGCCGCCGAGCGGTGGGGCGACAAACTCCGCGCGAAGCCGGCCCGCGTCGCGGGGCGGGATGTGCCTCTTCCCACCGCGCGCCCGCTCGAGGACCACGTACTGCCCGGCGAAGCCGACGTCAGAAAGGCGGTGGAAACCCTTGTGCTGCAATAGGATACACCCGATTCATCGCAGCCACCTAACCCCTTGCCACGCCAGCAGTTACAGCCTGCAAGGGTGACAGGCACCCTTTGGAAGTATAAGTCTGTGTGGAAGCTGAAGTTACCAAGGGTCAATGTGAACGAGGACTCGGCGACGGTGGTCGCCTGGGCTGTCGATGACGGCGAGCACGTCGAGGCCGGCGACATCGTCTGCACGGTCGAGACCAACAAGGCGGCGGTTGACCTGGAGGCCGAAACGGAAGGCTACCTCCGCCACCGCGCCGAGCCGGGCCAGGAGTGCGCCGTCCGCGAAGTGCTCGGCTTCGTCACCGACACGCCGGCCGAGCCGCTGCCCGAGCTGGAATGGCTGCCGCTGCCGGAAGCTGCCGCCGCGCGTCAAACCGCAGAGGATGAGGCAAAGCGGCCGCCGCCACGGGCCCGCGCGACGCTGAAGGCGCGGCGCCTGGCCTCGGAGCTGGGCATCGACATCTCGCAGGTCAAGCCGCAGGGCGTCATCCGCGAGCAGGACGTCCGCGGCTTCGCCGTGTCGCGGCAGACCGAGAAGCCAGCCGTCGCGGCCCATACCGAGAAGCGTTTCAACGCCACCATCCTCGGCACGGGCTCGTATCTGCCGGAGCGCGTGCTGACCAACAACGACATCATCTCCATTGCCAACATCAACTCCAGCGATGAATGGATCAGGAAAAAGGTCGGCGTGGTCGAACGGCGCTTCGCCGCCGACGACGAAGCGACGTCCGATCTGGCGATCAAGGCGGCGCGTCGGGCGCTCGACTGCGCAGGGGTGACGGCGGAACAGATCGGTCTGATCATCCTGGCAACGACCGTGCCCGACCGCATCTTCCCCTCGACCGCCTGTATCATCCAGGGGAAAATCGGCGCCCCCAACTCGATGGCGTTCGACCTGCCCGTGATGTGCACCGGCACCGTCTACGGGCTGGACATCGCGCGGCGCTACATCGAGGACGGCTCGGTCGAGTACGCCCTGGTCATCGGTTCCGAGGTCTATTCCCGCATGCTGGATTTCACCGACCGCAACTCCTGCATCTATTTCGGCGACGGTGCGGGCGCGATGGTGATCGGCCGGGCCGCACCGGGCGAGCCCGGCATCATCACCTCGTACGTGCAGACCGACGGAACCGGCTACGAAACCATCACCGCGGTGGCCGGCGGGACCCGGATGCCCGCGACGCTGGAGACCGTCGAGCACGGCCTCCACTACTTCCAGATGGATTCGAAGGGGGTATGGGAGTTCGCGACCCGCGCGTTCCCCCGCGCCGTCCGGACCGCGCTCGAGCGGGCCGACGTCACGGTCGACGACATTGATTTCCTCATCTCACACCAGGCGAACATCAATATCATCAAATACGGAATGGACGCGCTGGGCATTCCGATGTCGAAGACCCACACCACACTGCACAAGCACGGCAACACGTCGGGCGCGTCGGTTGCGATCACGTTGGACGAAGCGTACCGCGAGGGGATGATCCACCGTGGCGATCTGGTATGCCTGGTTGGCTTCGGCGGCGGGCTGGCGTGGGGCTCGGCCGTGATGCGGTGGACGGCGGAACAACCCGGCTGAGCCCTTAACACCGGGCCCGGATGGGTGTAACATATGAGCGACCGGCGAGGGTGTTCCTCGCCGGGCAGCCGCGAAGGAGCGATGATGTCCAAGCTGACTCACGGTTTGACGGCGCTCGTGCTCGCCGGCATGGCCGGCTGCATGAGCCTGCATGACGCAGCCAGAGAAGGCAACGTCCGCGTGGTCAAGCGCCGCCTGCGCCACCGCGCCGACATCAATGCGTGGGACAGGAAAGGAATGACCCCGCTGCACCTGGCGGCAGCGGGAGGCCACAAGGAGGTGGCCGAACTGCTGATCGCGAAGGGCGCAGACGTCAATGCCAAGTCGCGGCGAGGAACGACCGTGCTGACCCGCGCGGCGCTGGCGGACCAGGTGGAGGTGATGGAACTGCTCATCACGAGCGGCGCCAAGGTGAACGACCCCATGCCGGATGGTGCCACCGCGCTGCATCGCGCCGCCAACGCGCGCCGCCTCAACGCGGTCAAGTGCCTTCTCGCCCACGGCGCGGACGTCACCGCCAGGACCGTTCGCGGAGCGACGCCGCTTCACCGGGCGATTCCCAACGGCGACAAGGACGTGCTGCAAGCACTCCTGGACCAGGATGCCAACATCGACGCCCGAGATAACGACCACTGGACCCCGCTCCACCTGGCAGCAGCCGAAGGCCAGGCCGGCTTGGCCGGGTTCCTTCTCGCCAGAGGAGCGGACATCAGCGCCAAGACCAGGAAGGGCAACACCCCGCTGTTCCTCGCGGTCTGGCGACATCACCCGGCGATGGTGGAGTTCCTCATCTCCAACGGCGCCAACGTCAACGCCAAAGGCAAACGGGGCGGGAACGCCCTGCATGCAGCGGCGCTCAAATACAAGAAGGGCATGGTGGAACTGCTTCTCGCCAAGGGCGTCGACATCGACGCCAAAGACAAGGCCGGCTGGACGGCCCTTCACCTGGCGGCGCAGCACGGCCAGAAGGCTGTGATAGAAGTGCTCCTTGCCAACGGAGCCCAGGGCGACGCCAGGACGAACTTCGGCAGCACGCCACTGCACGTGGCGGTGTACTACGGCCGCGCAGACGTGGCGGAGTTCCTGCTCGCCAACGGCGCCGCCGTCAACGCCCGCGCGGATACCGACATGACCCCGCTCCACCTCGCAATATTGCGGAACGAAAAGGGGCTAGTGGACCTGCTCCTCTCGAAGGGCGCCGACCCGGATGCCGGAAACAAGAACGGCACCACGCCATTGCACCTGGCCGCACGGAAAGGCCGACGGGACATGGTGAAATCGCTGCTGACCCGCTGGGCCAACGTCAATGCCAAGGACAAGAGAGGTCGAACCCCGCTCGACACCGCGAAACTTCTGCGCTACACGAAGCTCGTCGCACTGCTCAAACAGCACGGGGCCAACTGACGGGGCCGTTGCAGAGCCGACGGCCTTGCTGGCGTGCCGCCGCGGTCAGGCCACGCCTTGCGGAGCGCCCGCGAGGCCGATCTGATCTGCGACTTGCTTCATCCCCTCGATCGTGTCAGTGATAAGCTCGGCGAGGTCGACGCCCAGCATCTCGGCGCCCTGTTCAATGATCTCCCGGTTCACGCCGGCCGCGAACTGCTTCTGCTTCCACTTCTTCTTCACCGACTTCGGCTTGACGTCCATGATGCTCTTCGTGGGCCGAACCAGCGCGGTCGCCGCCACCAGCCCCGTCAGCTCGTCCACCGCGAACAGGACCTTCTCCATCTCGCTCTCCGGCTTCACGTCCGAGCAGATCCCCCATCCGTGCGAGACGGCGGCGCGAACAATCTCTTCCGGCCAGCCGCGCTCGCGCAGGATCTCGCCCGTCTTCCGGCAGTGCTCGTCGGGGAACTGCTCGAAGTCGAGGTCGTGGATCAGGCCGACGATCCCCCACTTCTCTTCGTCCTCTCCCCTCTTGCGGGCGATGTATCGCATCACCGCCTCGACGGCGAGGGCGTGCTTCCGCAGCGCCTCGTTCTGGTTGAACTCCGTCAACAGTCCCCAAGCATCCTCACGTGTTGGCGTCACAGTGATCCTCTACAGCCAGCGCCTCCGGCGTCATTCCGCAATCCGCATTCCGCAATCCGCAATCGAATGGGCGATACTGGATTCGAACCAGTGACCTCTGCCTTGTAAGAGCAGCGCTCTAGACCAACTGAGCTAATCGCCCTCGAAGGCGATTATATCGCCACGGGGCCCGGGTTTCCAGTCTGGGACTGCTCGGTCTGAGCTATGTGCCTGGGTCCGGCACGTCTTTCAAGAACACTTTCTCGGTAGCGTGATAGCCGAGCTTCACGCTCAGGATGCGGTAGTTGCCGATGTCGGCGATGAACAGCCGCCGGTCGGTGTCGGCGGCCACGAACTTGGGGTTCATCAGGCTGATCTCATCCCCGCCCAGGGGACGCGGCTTCGGCGGCCCGCCTGCCTTGACCAAGGGTGCGCCTTCGTCGACGTTGCCGTAGCGGCCCATCCGCAGGATGGCGTTGCCGGCGGAATCGGCCGCCACGACCTCGCAACGCTGGGTCTCTCCCGCGAACGACCGCGCGAAGTAGTCGAATGCCATCTGGCTGGTGGTGACGCAGTGGCACTTCGCGTACCGCTTGCCGTCGAGGCCCACGCCGCCAAAGACCCACTCGATCCCGTCGCCCCACACTGGGGCGCCGCTGCCGTGCCAGCGGGCTACTTCGCCCGGGCGCTCGGGCCGCTGGGACAAGGACAGGGGGATGGGCATCTTGCCGACCGCACGGAGCTTGGTCCCCGGCCTGATCTTCACCAGCGTACAAACGATCGGGTTGGGATAGAGCTTGCCGCCGTACATCGTCTGGCCGTTGGCCAGCAGGTAGATGTTGTCGTCCCTGTCCATGGCCACGCTGCACGACCGGCCCACCCCCGGCACGGCGTCCTCGCAGAGAATCTTGCCGTGCTTGTCCCACACGTGGATCAGGCACTCGACAGCCCGGCCGGGGAACACTTTCGGCGTGTACTTCTTCACCTGGAACGAGTGGATGTCCTTGGTCTTTCTGCGGTCGACCGGCCGGTTGGGATTGTAGAAGGTGACCACGACGTGCCCCTTGGGCGAGACACCGATGCCGCCGAACTGCGACGAGGAGTTGAACCCCGCCGCCGCGACCAGGCCCGAGGCGACGTCAGCCGTCTTGAACCCCTGGAACGACGCCCTCTTTCGCTCCTCGCCGTAGTCGAAGGGGACCTCCCGCCACGTGCTCGAATCGTAACGTGCCACAAAGTCGTGCGTGCGCAGGTAGGCCAGGCCGTCCATGTCGAAGGCCAGGTCTTCGGCATCGAAGGGGAGTTGGACGATCTTGAGCTTTCCGGTCTCTGGATTGATCCGCACCGTCTTGTAGAAGCCCTTGGCATGGATGACCGCCGGGTCTTGGTGCGCGCCCACATAAAGGTGCCCGTCGCCCGGATTGAAGTACAGGCGCTGACGCCCGTGGCGCGGCCCGACGGTCCGAATCACCCGGCGGCGGGCAGCCGTGGCGAAGTCCTTCTTGAGGACGAGCTTGCGCCCCGCCACCTCGTAGACTCTGACCGCGGCGTCGGCGATCCAGATGCGGAGCGAGCTGGCCCAGGCATCGACGGCCGCCCGCTTCAACGCCCATTCGCGTGAGACCCGCAGCGGATACGCCGCGACCACCCTGGGGTTCTCGAGCGGCCCGAAGCGCGTCATCTTCGCGGGCCCGCGGTAGCTCAGAGTGGGCGCGTAGCAGGAGGCCATCGACCAGGTGAACGCGAAGATCTCGCCTGTCTTACGGTGCACCTGCACCAGCGCCGGGCGGGTTACCTCGATGCTCCGCAGGTGCTTCCCGTCCGGAGCGAAGACCTGGACCCGGTCGTTCAGGTAGTCCGAGACGTACAGCCGGCCCCGGTCGTCGCAGTCGACCGACGTCGGCGCGTTGAAACTGCCCGCGCCGCTGCCCGCTCCTCCCTTCTTTTTCATGTTACCCAGGAAGACCTGCGGGGCGCCTTCTGCCGTCACCGCCAACCGCGCCACGCCGGGCAGAATCCCCTCCCGCCACGGGTTCCCCCACCGGTAGTTGGTCAGGTAGAGCCACTTCCCGTCGGGGCTGAATGCCGCGCTGCGCGGGCCGTAGTGATACGTCCCGCCCTTGAAGCTGTGGATCGTGCTCATCCGCACCGGGAAAGTGACCTGGGGCCCCGAGAGCGGCATCCCGCCAGCCTGCCCCGAGCCTGGTCGAGGGGTGCCGTCGGAGGCGAGCCAGTTGACCGACTGGCCGATGACGGCGAGGCGCCCGCCGCGGGCCGCCAGCGTCTTCTGCAACCCGCCGCCGCAGGTCAGGTACGTCGTCTGGGCCAGGTCGGTCTTGAACGGCGCTTGCTTCCCGTCCGGCGGAAACGTGACCCACCGCAAGCCCTGGACTTTCTTCAGCTTGTCCGACGGAAACGGGTAGATCGTGCGCAGGTAGTTCCCGCCGTGGTCGAAGAGGCGGACGTGGTCACCGCCGCCGCCATCGTAGACATAGACCCCTTCCGGGGCTGCGACAATCGCCGGGCTGTTGCGCTCCGCGTATTTGTGGGAGGTAGCGCGCCGCTCCGGCGACCAGTATATAGTCCGCTCGAACCGCGCCTTCAAGCCCAGGGACACGCGGACGGTCAGTGCCACCTTGTCGTCCACGTACCGGCCCCGGTCATCCTTGCTGTCCCAGACGAGGGTCTGCTTGAGCGAGTTCTTTTGGAACGGCACCGGCGCGTTCTTGCCCAGCACCCCGCTGGCGAGGTGCCGGACGATCTTCCCCTCAGCATTCTCGATGGCCACCGTCGCGTCGCAGAACGCCTTCGACGTGAACGCGATCGTGACCGCGTCGCCCCGCCGCGTCACCGTCGGCTTCTGCGTGAACTCGAAGACCTGTTGGCGCTTGACCCTGAACTCGTCGAGGCCGGACGCCATCGCGGATGCCGAGCACAACAACAGGCCGACGATTACCACAAACCCGCGATTGGTCATTCCCTGGTCTCCTGCACATTCTTGAGAGCCACTCGCTCCGTCGCGTGGTAACCCAGCTTGACGCTGACGACGCGGGCGTTGCCGGCGTCGGCGATGAAGAGCCGCCGGTCGGTGTGCGTGGCGACGTAGCAGGCGTGCATCAGCGCGATCCCCTTGTCGTCCACGTTGCCGTATCTCCCGATGCGCAGGATCAGGTTGCCGTTGGAGTCGACCACGGCGATGCTGAAGCGGAGCGGCTCGGGCGCGAACGAGCGGTTGAAGTAGTCGAGATCGAAGCGGCTGTTCCAGCAGATGCACCCGCGCGGGTTGAAGCCGACGCCGCCGAAGAACCAGTCCGCACCTTCGATCCACGCCCCGCCCGTCCACTGGCTCCAAAAGTCCAGCGGTCGTCCGGGGCGCGTCGCCTTAAGAAGCGGAACCGGTGTCCGCCCGCCCGTGCTCAGGACTTTCGTTTTCCGCGCTCGCACCTTCATCAGCGTGCAGGAGACGTCGCGCGGCAGCTTCGGGTCGTAGTTCCTGCCGTTGATCAGCCGCCGTGCGGCGACCATCATGTAGATGTTATCGTCCTTGTCGATCCCGATGCCGTTCATGTGCCCCATTCCCGGGACGGCATCTTCGTACACCAGCTTGCCGTGCCTGTCCCACACGTGCACCTCGCCCCACCTCACTCGGCCGGGGTATAGCCTGGGCGCATAGAGCCTGACCTGCTCTTTGTAGAACCGCTTGTGCCAGTTCTCACGCTGCGTGACCCGGAGGCCGGTCAGATTGCAGGAGTTGACCACCAGGTGCCCCTTGACCGAGACGTCCATCCCGCCCATGTGCCAGAACGGATTCGAGCGATGGCCGGGCGTGGGCAGGCCTGCGATGAGCGACGCCGCCCGGGCGCCCATGCCGAAGCCGGCCTTCCGCTCTTCGCCGTAATCCCAGGGAATCTCGCGCCAGGTGGTGGTGTCGTAACGCCCCACCACCTTGTCCGTTCTCAGATAGGCCAGGCCGTCGCCCCCGAAGCACAGGTCCTCCGAGCCCAGCGGCAGATCCAGCAGCCGGATCCTCCCCGTCGGCGGGTCCACCTCGACCAGTTGGTTGACGGACTTCATCACGCCGGAGTCGCCCTCGGCCACGTAGAGCCTTTCGTTCTTCGGGTTCACGTAGAGTCGCTGGCGCCAGAGAATGGGTGGCTTGGCGCGCTTCACCGTCCTGTTGACGTCGTCCCCGAAGCTCCGTTTGACCACCAGCTTCCCGTCCTTCTCGACCAGCAGGCGGATGCCGCTCGTCTTCCAGTTCTCCAGAATCGAGCCATTGCCCGAGTGGATGTACCGCGCCGCGCCGGGCACGAGCCAGATGGTCGGCTCGTCCGCCCACGAGTCCACCGCCATCCGGAACGGCAGGCCGCCGGAGTTGTTCCAGCTTCGCGTCGTCAAGTGACCGACCAGGGGCAGCGGACAACGCGTGATCACGCGCGGGTTCTCGATCGGACCCAGCCGGGTGTACATGGGCAGCACCTTGTCGGGGGTCTTGTAGCGGGTGATGAACAGCCACGAGAAGACGTATATGTCGCCGGTCTTCCTGTGCACGTCAACGTGGGCCGGCAGCGGGACCTTGATCGTCCTGTAGTGCACCCCGTCCGGGGTGAAGACCTGGACGCGGTTGTTGATGTAATCCGAAACATACACCCGACCCTTCGCGTCGCAGGCGACGGACGTCGGTACCTTGAACCCAGTGTTGTCGGTCCTGACGTCGTCCTGCTTCAGGCTGCCAGCGAAGACCTTCGGCTCGTCATTCTTGGCGAACTCGAGCCGCACGACGCCGTGGATCCAGTCGAAGACGTATCCCTGTCCACTGTTCCATACCCAGCCGGTCAGGTAAAGATACTTCCCATCCGGACTGAAACAGGCGCTGCGCGGCCCGGGCAGAGCGGTGGTGCGTGCATGGATCTTCTGCTTGAGCTTCATCAGGTAGCAGGTCTTGGGGCCTTCGAGCGGGAGCCCGCCGGTGGAACCATCGGCGGCGAGGCGGTTGAGCTTGAGGTGGACGAGGGCGAGCCGTCCGTGACCGGCGCCGATGGCGCTGACGCCGAACCCTTCGGCGGAGCTCCGCTGGTTTCGGTTGGTGCCGGAAGTCAGCAGGGTCGCCTGGTGATACCCGCCCTTGAGCGGAAGGGCTCTGCCCTCGGGCGGGAAGCGGTGCTTTCGCAGCCCGATCACTTGGTCGATCTTGTCCGCCGGGAACGGATAGACGGTCCGCACGTAGTTGCCCTGATGGTCGAACAAGCGGATGTGGTCGACGGCGTATCCTTCGCTGACGTAGGCGCCCTCGGGCGCCGTGCACAGGATGGGACCGTACGGGCCGACGCGCTTGTACGGCGACCAGAACAGCGTCCTCTCGAACTGCGGCTTCAGGCCCAGCGAAACCCGAACGGCGACGGTGTCCTTGTCGTCGACGTACACCCCGCGGTCGTCCTTGCTGTCCCACACAATGGATTGGCTGAGCGAGCTTTTCCGGAACGGCTGCGGCGCGTTCGGGCCGAGGACCCCGCTGGCCAGGTGGCGGATGATCTTCCCCTCAGCGTTCTCGACGGCCACCGTCGCGTCGCAGTAGCCCTTCGAAGTGAAGGTGACGGTCACCTTGTCGCCCAGCCGCGTGACCTCGGGCTTCCGAGCGAACTCGAAGATCGGTTGGCGCTTTACCTTGAACTCGTCAAGGTCCGCACCGGCCGCGACCCCCGAGAGCAAGACGGCACCGATCACTGACAACTGCTGACTGATCACTCATTCTTCTCCGGCGCGGCTCTCAGCGCGACCGCCTCGCTCGCGTGGTAACCCAGCCTCACGCGCACGATTCGCCTGTTGATCACGTCTGAGGTATACGCCGCGCTGTCGGACACGGCAACGTACTGCGGCCAGGCGAACGGGATCTCAGGCGTCGGAACGGCGCTCTTCGGGCCGCGCGAGTCTGCGTTGCCATAGCTCCCGAACCGCAGAATGGGATTGGCGTTGGTGTCGAGCACACGTACCGAAAACGTCGCCACGTCAGGCATGAACACGCGGCCGTAAGGATCGACGTCGAAGCGGCCGGCCAGGCAGACGCATCCGCCCATCGGCGCCGGCGCGGGTGAGATGCCGGGGAACATCCGCAGGGCGTTTTGCACGTGCGCCTTTCTGCCATGGCCCCACACGCACTCGACCGGCTC
>CAZDHT010000042.1:23707-27594 GCA_964505325.1 uncultured Planctomycetota bacterium
GCCGCATCTGCTCTTACGCCGGCCGCGGCATTGCTCACCCAGACGACGCGATCCCGCCTCAACGCTCCGTCCGCGCCGAAGATGGCCACAGTGCAGAAGAGATACTTCTGCGGCTTCTTCAGTTCGTGCGAAGGGTACAGCACATACACGTCTCCGTTGGGCGCCACGGAGAGCCCG
Organism: uncultured Planctomycetota bacterium; assembly: GCA_964505325.1. GTDB lineage: Bacteria > Planctomycetota > PUPC01 > PUPC01 > PUPC01 > CAZDHT01. The sequence goes on from CAZDHT010000042.1 coordinate 23,885, forward strand.
CGGGTGCAGTGCTGCCAGGCGAAGAACGTCCCCTTCAGGAAGCTCCCTTGACGAAGCACGTGGCTCCCGGTCTTGGCAAACGGCAGCGCCTTGCCGTCGCGGTCGAACCGCCCCAGCACGGCGCGGTAGCCGCCCGGGCTCTGGAACATGTAGAGCTTGCCGCCGGGCCCAACGGCGAGTTCGGGTGCGCGAATGCGGGTCGGCGTCACCTTGCCGGTCTTGCCGCCGATGCGAATCCAGTGGTAACCTTTCGCGTCCTCGCCCGGCCGGAGCAGTGCCCGGGTGTAGACCTCATCGGTCCGTCGGTCCACGGCGACGAAGCCGCCGGTACGAAACGCGGGATCGCCGGCGGGCAGTGTCGGCACCGGCCGCGCAAACGTGTTCTTCTCTTCGATAACGCGGAGCAGCGCCGGCGTCTGGAAGCGGCTCCCGATCCACAGCACGGTCGGCTCGGCCGTGCCATCGACGGTGAATATCTCCTGCCCGTACCGGAGCTTGATGATGGCGAGCGGCTTGCCCGTTCCTCGCCAAGACCCGTCCGCCGCCACAGCGGGGGCGAGCTTCTGAATGCGGATGCCACCGACGGGGAACCGCCGTTGGCCGACGCTCATCACATAGATGGCGTTCGTCTTCTGATGCAGCGCCAACTGCCCGGGCTTCTCGACGGCTGCCTCGCCGAGGTAGTCGCCATTCCGCTTGAAGACGACGATCCGGTTGTTGCCCCAGTCGGAAACGTACAGGTTGCCATGGGTATCGACGGCCAGACCGCGCGGATCGTTGAGATGGTTCCTGTCGTTGCCCGGTTTGTTCAGCTTGCCCAGGTAGACCTCGGGCGGGCCCTTCTCGTCGAGCCCGACCTTGTAGACGACGTGGAACGGCTTGGCGGTCTTCCAGTCGGCCTTGTCCACAAGCCCCGTGACGAACACCGCACTCTCGCCGGGCACAGGCGCCAGACGCACAAAGCCCGGTTGGCGGCCCCGCCCCAGCAGCGGGCCGAGGTAGTTCTGCGGAACGCTGCCGTCGGTGTTCACGATCAGCAGCCGGCGCTCGCCCACCTGCGCGGCGTAATTGCAGTGCCACGCGTTGGTCATCACCAACTGATCGCCGACCAGCGCCATCGTCTGGTTCGGCAGGTTGTAGCCGCTGTGGTTCCCGAACCACTCGGGGTAGAAAGAGAAGAAGATCGGATTGCGGATGATGGGATGCCGCTCCTGCTCGGAGATCTCAATGAAGCCGAGCGCCTTCACCTTCTCGTGCGGCAGGTCTGCCGGCCACGGCACAACGGTCCGGACGTACTCGCCCCGCCGGGTGAGCACATAGACGCAGCTCGGCCGCTTGAACCCGCTGTTCAGCACATAGAGATTCCCGCGCGGATCGACGGCCAGGCCGGAGATGCCGCCGGGGATGGCCTCGCCCTTCCACCCGAGGACGCGGTCGAACTCCGCCCGCAGCCCCAGCCCGACGCGCACCGCGCAGTTCGCGGGCGAGACCGGCTTTCCAGCGTCATCCCTGCCGTCCCAGATCAGGGTCTGCTTCAGCGAGTTCTTCTTGAACGGCTGCGGCGCGTCCTTGCCGAGCACCCCGCTCGCCAGGTGACGAACGATCTCGCCGTCGGCGTTCTCGATGGCCACCGTCGCGTCGCAGTAGCCCTTCGAAGTCAAGGTGATGGTCACCTTGCCGCCCCGCCGCGTGACCTCCGGCTTCTGAGCAAACTCAAAGACCGGTTGCCGCTTGACCTTGAACTCGTCAACGTCCAAGGCAAAGGCGGCGGACACTGCAAGCAGCAGGTGGGCGACGCATATGGCCTTCTTCATGATCGATCCTTCTCCCGCTGTTCTCACTTCGCCGACTTAGGGCCGGTGATGGCCTCGAACAGGACCTTCGCCATTTCCTTCTGGCCCTTCCTGTTCGGGTGGGCCTCGTCGCTCATGTAAGACGGATACTTCTCCGGCCCGATGGCCTTGAAGTGGCCGTTGGCGTCGGCGACGCTCAGGGTCTTCTGCTTCCTGCCCAGTTCGCGGACGGCTTCGGCGTAGCTGTCCAGCGCCGTCCAGTTCGCCTTGCGGCCGGGGATCGGGGCGATAGGCATCACCGCGGGCGGCGTCTTCATGCAGCCGGCGACTTCCTCGATGTAGGCGACCAGGTTCGCGATGTATCCGGCCACGTCCTTCTCCACTTCCCTGCCACGCGGCTTCTCGTTGTAGCCGAACATGAGCGTGACCAGGTCCGCCTCCACTCCTTTGATGTCGCGGTGCAGCCAGAAGCGATGCTTGCTGGTGGTGGACCCGCCGATCGCCTTGTTGACCACCCTGATTGACGCGTTCCCGTAGTGCGCCACGAGCATTGTCTGGAGGTAGGCCGGGTACGCCCCTGCGTTTCCGCCGACGTTCGTTCCCCAGGTGATCGAGTCGCCGACCGTCAGGATCGTTACCGGCTTCCCGGCCTTCATCTTCGCCACGACCGCGCCCAGAGGAGGCAGCTTCTCCAGCGGCACGCGCGGACGTTTCGACCGGACGCCGCGGACGAGACGCATATCATCGATGCTGAACGCGAAGCCCGGGATCTGGTGCTTGACGGTCCTGTTGAGGAACGCGCCCAACATGATGACGCTCACGTTGCCCGGCTTGAAGCCGTCGACCGAGCCGAGGGCAGGGACGCGGATGCTGTAGGGGACGAAATCGCGCCAGGCGATGGCCACCTGGTGCCACTCGGTGTTCTTGAGCGGGATCGGCGCCATCCAACTGTTGCCCCACTTGCCCGCCTGTATGGCGATGGACGCCACCTCGCCCGAACCGTCGCCTCTGACCCAGAAGGAAAGGCCGTCGTAATCGTTCCAGGCGGGGTCCGGCTTGTGCACCCGCACCGCCGTCAGGAAGCGGGTGCCGGGTTTGATCTTGATCGACAAGGCGGCCGCCCCCTCGTGCGGCTTCGGGTCGGCTGTCAGCTCCATCGCCGCCTTGTTGCGGTTGCGCCATCCCGACGGGTCGTCCATCGAGTTGACGACCTTCGTTGGGGCCGCTTCTCCGGCAAGACAGGGCACGGCCAGCATAAAGACCCAGAACACAGGAACCGCACGCCTTACCATCGCTCTTCTACTCCATCGTGAAGGATCGCACGGACAACTGGGGGCCGCCCCTCCTCCTGGGCTCCGTCGGCCCAGATGCGCGGGCCGCCCTTGCTCAGGTCCGCGTGTCCTTTCGAAGTGTCTGACAGCCGGATGACCGTCAGCGCGACGGAGAAGATCGAGACACGCAGCGCTCTGAGCATATGGGCCCTTCTTGACGCGCCGGCAAAGGCGGCACGCCCGCGCAACAGAGCCAGGCTGTCACCTCATTATACTCTGGGCGCGGAACCGCTCAACCCTGCAGGCGGCGAGCATCGGCCCGACGCAAAGCGCGGTCAGCGGTTGAGAAGTGCTTCCAGCAGAAACCGGGCCGCCGCCTTGTTCGGAATGCGCCCGCGGACGGCGCTGTCGAGGTCGGTCATCGCGTAGGCCGGCATCGCCGAACCGACACAAGACGGGCAGCCGTCGGGGCAACCGCACTCGCGGATCACGTCGTAGATGGTCTGCATGATCTCGCCGATCCGGTCGAGGCACCGACGCGCGTATCCCATTCCGCCGGGATAGCGGTCGTGCAGGAACAGCGCGTCGCGCCCCAGGCAGCTCGAATCGACCACCGCGCCGACGTCCTGCGCGTCGCACATCACGA
>CAZDHT010000043.1:0-27525 GCA_964505325.1 uncultured Planctomycetota bacterium
CTCGTGGTATTAGACCGCGGACGGTGACAGAAGTCAAGCCATCGGCGCACCCTGTGCGAAAGCACAAAATCCGAGACCCGAAACAAGCTCGAAGCACGAACCCCGCCCGAACCGACTTGCCCGCGCCGGGGAGCGGAAGTAGAATTGATTGGTGCGGCAGTGGAATTGGTGGGTCTCGGACCTCGCGGATGGCAGGAGCGGACGGAGGCGGGCTTGTCAAACGAGCCGGAAGTGAAACACAACCTTTCCCGGAGCGTGGCCTGGACCGCGCTGGCGGCGATTGTCGTGATCGGCGGCGTGCTTCGGTTTTGGCAGATCGGGCAGAAGGACCTGTGGCTGGACGAATCCATCAGCGCCATCGCCGCCGACGTGTCACTGCGCGAGACGGTGACCAGCGTGGCGAAATACGACGCGCATCCGCCGCTGTACTACCTGGCGCTGAACCTGACGACCCGGCTTACGGGCCGCGACGAGGCCGGGCTCCGCGCCCTCTCGGCGGTTGCGAGCATCGGCTGCATTGTGTTGACGTACGCGCTGGGCGCCGCACTGCTGAGCCGGACGGCCGGGCTCTTGGTTTCGGGCCTGATGGCGATGTCATCGTTCCAGCTTTACTTTGCACAGGAAGCGCGGCTCTACGCGTTCGTCACCCTGCTCGTACTGGGGAACACGTACGTGTTCGTGCGCATCCTGAAGTCGCGCCGGACTACGCCGGGCGCCGTGTGGCCGTGGATGGTGGCGTACGCCGTGCTGACGGCGGCGGCGCTGTACACGTATTACTACGCAGTCTTCATGATCGCGACGCACGCGGCGGTGTTCTGCGTGCTGTGGTTCTGTGCGCGGTTCCGGCCCGGCGCGGACGAGGAGCGCTGGCTCCTGACCGCGCGGCGCGCCGAGGCGCTGTGGCCGATGTTCTTGGCCGCCATGGTGCTGGGCGGCATTCTGTTCGCGGCCGCCTGGGGCGGGATCCTGCTGGACCGGGTGGGGGAGATGGGGCAGGTGACCTCGCGGCCCTACGGGCCATACGAGGTGGTGGCGGCGCTGCGGCAGTTCCTGACCGGGATGGTTTTCGACCGGGCCGCAGGGAGACTCGACTGGTTTACCCTCGCCTCGTTCACCGCGGTGGCGTTGCTGCCGCTGGCGGGAGCATTGTACGCGGCGAGGCGGACGCCGGGCGTGGCGTTGGTGCTCCTATTGTCGACGCTGCTGCCGTTTGCAGGCGTTGCCCTGGTGGCCCGGCCACATGTGTTCGAGGCGAAGCACGTGGCGTTCGTGGCGCCGATGTTGCTGTTGATGATCGGCGCGGGCTGGTCGCGCTCGCGGATGCTGGTCGGGGTGTTTGCCGTGCTCCTCCTGGCGCTGAACGCCGGAATGAACTGCATATACTTCCGGCCGGACTATCAGAAGGAGCCTTGGCGCGCCGTGGCGGAGAAGATCGAGGCGGGCGCACGCCGGGGTGACGTCATTGTGCTTAGCCCGGCGCACACGGTGCACGCTCTCCGGCGCTACTATCAAGGGGAGTTGCCGATGGTGTTGGCCACGGGGGTGGATTCGTTGCGGTCCCTCGGGGCCATGACCCCGCAGCGGATCTGGCTGGTCGAGCACATGAGCGCGGTCACCACCCCAGCCCGGAGCATCGCGGAGTGGCTGATGGCACAGGCCGGACCGGCGGGCCGGATCCCCCGGGCGGAGACGTTCGACGGCTTCTCGACGTTCCCGACCACCATCAGGGTCCGGTGCTTTCCCTACAAACCGGCAGACGGACGGTAACCCGGGAGCCGGTGCCGAGGGTGCCGTGCACGGTGAGTTCCCCGCCATATTTCCGGACTGTGGACCGCGCCACGGCAAGACCGAGGCCGCGCACGGTCCACTCGCCGCCAAGCTCGTCCGGCTCCCCCTGGCTGCTCCCACTTTCCCCCGAGCGCTGAAGCCACTCGGACACCTTGCCGACATCGACTGGCGGAGTCCCTGTTCCGGTGTCGGAAACGGTGACGGCCACGAACTCCCCGGTGTGTTCGACCGTCAGTCCCAGCACCCCTCGGCTCGGCATTGCGTCGAGCGCGTTGTGGAGCAGTCCGATGAAGACCTGCTCCAGAGGGCCGATGTCGGCTTGCACCCTCGGCAAGCTCCCATAATTCTGACCGATCTCCACTCCGTGCCGCGCGATCCTTTTTCGACAGAGGAACAGGGCTTGGTCGAGCGCCGCGGCGACGTCGGCCGACCCTCTCTGTTCCGGCGGATCGGGCGTGCGAAGCAATTCCTGAAATGCTCTGACGAGCGCCGCGATCTTGTGGCCGTATTCGCTGCTGGTCTTGAGTGCGCGGCGGAGTTCGAGAAACGTCCCGGCGTTCATCGCGTTCGTGGTGACGCTGACCACCCCCACCAGCAGGTCGTTAATCTCGTGTGCCATCTCGCGGGCGACGCGGCCGGCCAGCGCCTGGCGTGCGAGTGCCTCGAGTTTGTCCGTTTGTGACCGGTCGTTGCTCACCCGCTGGCCCTCCGAACCCTCCGGGTTACGATACGGCCCGGTCGAGGGCAAGGTCAAGGTTGAGCGATCACGGAGCGGATTTCACTAAAGGGTGGGGTTGAGTGCAACCGAAGATTCTGGGCTATCGGAACGTGTCTTCGTTGGCGCGCCACCACTTGAGGCAGTTCTCGAGGGCGGCGCTGCCGGTGCCGAAGTCTTGCCCCACGATGCCCCCGACGGCGGCCGCGGCGGCGGCCCGGGTGGGCACGCTCGGCCACGCCGCGTCGAGCAGACCGGCCAGCTTGGGCACCGACGGACGGTCCTTGACGCGGACCAAGTACCGGGCGATGGCTATGGCCAGGGTGTTGTTCCTCGAACTCAGCGCCGAGTCAAAGGTCCGGCGGAAAAGGGGCAGCAGCTCCCGGTCGCCGTATTGTGCGAGGCCCTGGATGGCGTATTGGAAATCGGGCTGCGGGCGGATGCTCACCCTGGCCGCCTCCGCCAGGAGGTCCTTGCGTTTCTTCTTCTGGTTTGCCTCCCACCAATCGTGCCACGCGGCGATGCCCTGGGCGCGCGCCTCGGCCGTGCCGTTCTCGAAATCAACCTGGGTGCGGGAGCCGGTCGTTTTCCGGAGGGCAATATCGACGGCGACCCGGACGGAGGGGTCCTTGTCGTCCAGCGCCCGGATGAACGCGGGGACAGCGCTCAGGACGCCCAACTCGCCGAGGCGGTACGCCGCGAGCCGCCGGCCTCCCGGGGGCTCCTTGCCGAGAAGCTGTTTGGCGAGTTCAACGGCCCGCGCGGCTCGGCTCTCCGGGCTGGTCAGCTTATCGGAGAGGCCGGCGGCGGCGCGGACGGCGCGGCGGACGGCGCCCAGTTGATCCATCGGCAGGAAGTGCTTTGCGGTCTTCACCTCGTAAAACTTCAGGTCGCTCTTCGTCAGCAGCCAAATGCCGTTCTGCTTCTGCTTCAGTTGCACCTGGCCCGCCTTGGGGAAGCCCGGAAAGCCGACGTCCACGCGTTTTCCTCTCAGGCCTGGGTGGCCCTTCAGCACCTCGACCGTGATGAGAACGGCGATGTCCGTGCGGAACTTCGCGCCCATCTTCAACAGCTCCTTGTCCAGTTCACCTTCGGTGATGCTGATCACCTGGCCGATCAGGACCAGATCGGCGTCCTTCACCAGGTCCTTGAGTTCTGCGGCGCGGGAGGCCGCCGCAACCGCGGCAAGCGCCACCACCACCAGGCCCGTTCTCAAGATTCTCTTCATTGCGAAGTCCCCTAACTTCCTCATATGACCGTATACAATTCTAAGACTGCGGCCGCCGGTTGGCAAGGGATGGCCGCGGCTCAGGGGCGCGCCGGCGTGAGTGCCGCCCCGATCGCCACCACGTGCTGGGGCATGGGAGGGACGTGGACCGTCCGCCCCAGCGCCCGTTCGAGGGCGCTCCTGACGCCGCTGTTCAGCGCGCCGCCGCCGTGGAAAAAGGCGTCGTGCTCGCCCATCGGCTTGGCCATTTGGGCGATCCGCGAGGCGATGGCCGCGTGCAGCCCCGCGACGATGTCTTCCTTGCGCGCCCCTTTGGCGATGAGTGAGATAACTTCGCTCTCGGCGAAGACGGTGCAGGTCGAGTTGATCGGCGCGGGGTTCTCGGCGCCCCGGGCGAATTCGCCCAGCTCCTCGGGCGGCACGTCGAGCACATCAGCCATCACTTCGAGAAACCGCCCGGTGCCCGCGGCGCACTTGTCGTTCATCACGAAATCGCGGACCGATCCGTCCTCGTGGAGCAGGATCACCTTGGTGTCCTGCCCGCCCAGATCGACGATCAGGCGCGGCGCGCCCCACGGGCAGCCGACGTGGTAAGCGCCTCGGGCGCCAGCGGTGATCTCGGTCACTGTGTCGTCGGCGAAGCCGATGATGCGGCGGCCGTAACCGGTCGCCACGATCCGGCCGATATCGTCGCGCTCGATCCTCGCCTGCTCCGCCGCCGCGCGGAGCGCCTTCTTCGCGGCGGCCCGTGGGTCCGCGCCGGTGCGCACCAGCGAATGGCCCGCGGCCGAGCCGTCGCGCAGGATGACCGCCTTGGTGGCGACCGAGCCAATGTCTATGCCCGCCGTGATGCTAATACTCGACCTCCAGCAGGCGCAGGCCGTGCGGCGGCGCGGTCGGGCCGGCGGCGGAGCGGTCCTTCGAGCGAAGGAGGTCCGGGATGCTGTTCGGCTCGCGCTTGCCGAGGCCGACCTCGACCAACGTCCCCACGATGGCCCGCACCATATTGTAGAGGAACCCATTTGCGGAAATGGTGATCTCGATCCGGGAGCCGCTTGCTTCGACGTCCAGCCGCGTCACCGTCCGGATCGAAGGCTTCCCGTTCGGCTTCGACTGAAACGTGGCGAAGTCCAGCTCGCCGATCAGATGTGCCGCGGCAGCTCGCATCGCGTCGCTGTCCAGTTGCTGCCGCACCAGGTACGAACGGTTCCGCTCAAGCGGGCTGCGAACCGGCCGGTTCAGGATCGTGTAGCGATACGTCTTCGAGATGGCCGAATACCGCGCGTGGAAATCACCCGGAACATCCTCGGCCTCCACGATGGCGATGTCAGGCGGAAGCTTGGTATTGATGGCGTGAACGAGACCCCCCGCCGGGATGTTCGTGTCGGTCTTGAAGTTGGCGGCCTGCCCGGCTGCGTGCACTCCGGCGTCGGTTCGGCCCGAGCCGATCAGTCTGACGGTTCGTTCGCCCGTGATCTCGGCGATGGCATCCTGGACGACCCCCTGGATGCTCACCCCGTTGGGCTGGATCTGCCAGCCGGCATAGCCCGTCCCGTCGTATTCGATTACGAGCTTTACATTACGCATCGGCCGGGCCATGTTGCTATACTGTTAGCGCGAAGTCAAGCAGAACCCCGAGGGCCGTAACATGCTCCCTGTCGCCGCATCAAAGCTCCTGATCGTTGAAGGCGTCGAGGACGACCCGCTGATGCGGGCCCGGGCGGACCGGCTGCGGACGGGAATCACCACCCCCGACGTTCGGCACGTCGACGACCCGGCGCTGAACCGGACCATCACCGAGGAGTTCTTTCCAGGACAGCATAACGGCATGCGGGGGGATTTCGAGCCGATCGTCATCTTCAACCGGTTTCGCCTCGACGACAGCGATGAGGAACGGCAACGCCGCAAAGAGGCTTATCCCGCTCTCGACCAACTCAAGTTCAACGGTTACGGCGGCTTCGACTGGCGTGAGTCGGGCTCGCCCGCGTACCGAGAGCGGACGGGGCTGGTCTGCCAGCCGGCGTGGGCGATCCACTCGGTGACCGGATGCCACTTCCGCTGCGCCTATTGCCACCTGTCCCGCATCCTGAACCTAATGCTCAACATGGAGGACTTCGTCGGTCGGTTGGACGAGTGGATCAGGCAATGCCCCAGGCAGACGCTGTTTCAGCACGACAACTACACCGACATCGTGTGCTTCGAGCCCGAATACGGCGGGACGAAGCTCCTGATCGACTACTTCGCGAGACGGCCCGGGCGGGCGCTCGAACTCTACGTAGGCAAGAGCGACCACGTTGACTTCATGCTCGACTACGATCACCGGGGCCACACGGTGTGCTGTTGGAGCTTGAGCGGCCGGACGCAGAGCACGCGGTTCGAGTATCGTTCGGCGCCGATGGAGGCCCGCATCGACGCGATGCGGAAATGCCAGGAGGCCGGGTACCCGGTGCGCGTGCGGCTCTCCCCCATCATCCCGGTCAGGAACTGGCGGGACGAGAACCGGGAGATGATCGAGCTCCTGTTCGAGAAGGTGAGCCCGGACGTCGTCACGATCGAGACGATCCGGTTTCTTGATTACGACGACATGTGCGAGATGTTCGACGTGTCGCTGCTCGACGGGGAGTTCCTTGCCGCAATGAAGGCTGCACGCGGCACGGAACATCTGCAGGGCTGTGAGGTGCCCGACGCGCTCCGTGCAGAGGTCTATCAGTTCCTCTTTGCCGAGTTGGACCGCTGCGCGCCGGACACACGCGTCGCCTTCTGCCGGGAGGCGCGGACGATGTGGGAACGCTTTGCCGGCCACTTCGCCCGGAAAGGCCAGCATCCGGATCGATACACGTGCAACTGCGGGCCGTACAGCGCTCCTGCCAGCGCCGGGGAGTTGGCAGCCACCGTGAAATAGAGGTCCCACTCATGCGAGTGCTCACGTGCAACATCCGGCTGGACAACATCGCCGTAGATCAGGACAACCAGTGGGCGTACCGGAAGGACTGCTGCCGCGACGCCATCCGTTCGGCCGAAGCTCACATCATCTCCGCCCAGGAGGTGGGCCGGGCACAGTTCCTCGACCTGAAGGCCGGCCTGCCGGAATACGAATGGTACGGGCTGGCGGACACGGTCGAGGGGAGCGCGCCGATGAACTCCATCTTCTTCCGCCGTGAATCGTTCGAACAGATATCGGCGGGGGCATACTGGCTCTCGGAAACGCCGCACGTCCCGGGCTCGAAGTCGTGGGACAGCGACTGCACCCGGCTCGCCAACTGGGTCCGCCTGCTCGACGTGGAATCGGGGATCGAATTCCGCGTGGTCAACACACACCTGGACCACGTGAGCCAATCGGCTCGAGAGAACCAGGCCCGGCTGATCAACGAAGACGCGGCCGCGTATCCGGAAGAATATCCGCAGATCCTGACCGGTGACATGAACGCCGCCGGCGACAACCCGGTGATCGGACTGTTCAAAGAGGCGGGTTGGCGGGATACGTACGAGACGACCCACGGACCGGGCGACCCCGGGACGACGTTCCACCGGTTCCTCGGGCCGGACCTGGACACGCAGGGCGCGAAGCTCGACTGGATATTCACCAAGGGACGCATAAAGGCGCTGGGGGCGGAGATCCTGCGAGAGCCCCGTGATGGGCGCTTCCCCAGCGATCACTACTTCGTCTCGGCGGAGCTCGAGCTTCTGGAATGAGCCGCCCCCGCCTCCGCAGGGCGCAGCGATGAGCCGTTCAAAGGCCAACGTCATACTGATCGTCGCAGCGGCGGCGCTGACGGGCGCCGTCGTCGCGCTGGCGGCGGCGAAGCAGCTCGCGTTCACCGGGTCCACAGACTGGCTCGACCTGGTGTCGGACAGGGGCCAGTGGGACTTGCTCTGGTTTCCCTTCGCGTATTTCGCGGTGTTCGTGGTATTGCTCGCGTTGGCGCTCCGCGGGGCGGACGCGGCGGGCCGCGGGGCGACGGCGCTGGCCGTCGGGCTGCTGGCGCTGGCGGGCTTTGCCCTGCACCTCTCGATCGGTCGCGTCGCGCCGGGCGGATCGGCGGAGGCGGCGCTGGCCATCCCCCGCACCAACATCTTCTATCACAACGCGCGAGCGATCACCAGCCTGGACGATTTCCTGCGGCACTACGAGGATCGGGCCGCGAAGGCGCCCGTGATGGCGACCCGGACCCATCCGCCGGGGCCGGAGCTGTTCTACTGCCTCGTGCGCAGCCTGTATCGGTCGCAGCCGTGGCTGCGGGATGCCGTGCTCGAGACGTGGGGACTGATCGATCCCCCCCAACGCGGCCTGGATTCGCCAGAGGTCCGGGCGCTGTTCTCGAGACTGGCCATGGACGAGACCGAGGTGGACGTGGCCTGTTGTCTGGCGTTCACGTTCAAGCTGCTCGCCTGCCTGGCGGTGGTTCCCACCTATCTGCTGGGGTCGGCGCTCCATTCGCGCCGGACGGGGCTAATGGCGGCGGCGTGTGTGGCCGTGTTGCCCAGCGTCCATTGCTTCAGCCCGGGCCTCGACCAGGTCTACCCGTTGTTCGCCGCGACGATGGGCTGGCTGGCGCTGGTGGCGGTGAAGAGGCGAAGCGCGGTCGTCGCGTCGCTGTTCGCCTTGCTGCTGTGCACGTCGCTGCTGTTTTCTCTGGCGTTTGCGGTGGCCGCGGCTCTCACCGGCCTGGTCATCGTGGTGTCATTGCTGCGGTTCCGAAGCGACCGGAGTGCATCCGAATTGATCCGCGCGTACGCCCCCGTCGCGGTGGCGGCGCTGCTGGGCTTCGCGCTGCTGGTCCTGGCGTTCGGCGTGTTCTGGCGGGTCAACCTGTTCTCGGTCTGGGCGCGCTGCATGCGAGAGAACGCGAAGTTCAACGTGATGTCGCGCCGGTCGTACGCGGTGTCGATGGTGTCGAACCCGGCGGAGTTCTTCGTTTTTCTCGGGTTGCCGCTTGCGTGTCTGTTTGTCATGTCGGTGGGTCGTTCGGTGCGGGTCGTCCGGAGCGCGTGGCTGCCGGCGGCGGGCGTCCTGTGCCTGGTCGCGCTGATGCTGGCCCTCAACTTAACGGGTACGAACCGGGGCGAGGTGGCGCGACTGTGGATGTTCACCATGCCGTTCTGTGCGGTCGCGGGCGCGTGGTGGCTTGAGGAGCGGCGCTCGGCATGGTGGCTTTTCTGCGCGCTGCTCGCGCTCCAGGTGGTCCAAGTCGCCTGCTTCCGGGCGGCTCTGGACGCGCTCAGCCTGCACTCCCCTCAGTAGCGAAACGTGAGGGCGATCCCAGTCTCTTGAGCACGCCCTACTTCTTCGCCGGCTCCTTCTTCCAAGGCAGCTTGCAGCCGATCTGGACGTCGGCGCCGCGCTCATAGGCGCCGATGTCGATGGCCTTGCCGGCGATCTTCGCCGTGCCCTGCGTCTTGGCGCCGGCGTCAACGCAGGGGCTCGTGTCCTTCAGCCGCAGGTCGCCCTTGGCCACGTCGATGAACATCGGGTCCTTGAGGACGTTGCCCGTGTACTTCAGCCCGTGCTTCTTGCAGAAGTCGGCGAGCGTGCCGCCCTGTTCGACCTGCCGGCCGCGGTCGGCCAGGAACAGGCAGTTGTTCTCGAACTCAAAGCCCTTCGGCTCGACGCTCAGCCGGAAGGTGAACAGCCCCTTGCCGCGTATCACGAATATGTTGTTGCGGAACACGATGTTCCGCGTCCGGTTCTGAATCTGCATGATGTTGCCCATCTTGTGTCCGGGCGGGACGAGGTTGACGAACGTGTTATTCTCGAACAGGTTATCGCGGCAGAGAGCGTCCGTCTCGGTGCGCTTGCTCCACAGGATAACCTCGCGGTAGCCGGAGCCGCGCGGGCCGTCGTAGCCGTTGTCCCAGAGCACGTTGTTGCGGAACACCGCGTCCTTCAGGTTCATCAGGCTGAAGCCCTGGGCGTTTCCGTGGAGGATGTTGCGCTCGACAATCGCGTTCTTAATGCCCTCGGGCTTGGCGTCGCCGTTGAGCTGCGTGCCGCTGTTGCCGCGGTTGTGCTCGCTGGTGTTGTTGCGGATGACCGGGTAATGGCAGCCGGCCGCCAGGTAGAGCCCGTGCGAGCGCCGCGAGTGGTGGAGGTGGTTGTTTTCGATCACCAGGTGCGGGGTGGCGGCGCAGAAGATGTTCTCGCCCTGGGAGTGGTGCACCTCGCAGTTGCGGATGGTGACGTGGTGGCCGGTGCCGCGCTTGGCGCGGCCGTAGTGGGCGGAGATCTTCATCCCGTAATGGCGCGTGCCGCCGGTGATCTCGAACCCGTCGAAGACGATGTAGCTGAACCCGTTGTTGGTCACGCCCCAATCGGAGGCGGCGACGTCGATCACCACGTGCTCGTTGTTGTAGTTCGTGAAGGTGATGGGCTTGCCCTTCCGGCCGTCGCGGTTGGGGGCGAGGCCGACGATGCCGTTCGTCCGGCAGCGGTACTCGCCCTTACGAAAGCAGAGCGTGTCGCCGGGCATCAGCTTCCGCGCCGCCACCACCGGATCCTTCAGCGGCTTCTCCAGCGTGCCGGGGTTCGCGTCGTCCCCGTCCGGCGCCACGTAGTAATCCCGCGCCGGCGCCGGGCCGGCCGCCAGGAACAGAACCGCGCCACACACGATCACGCTCTTCAACATGTGGCTTTCCTTTCAGCCGGTCCTCTTGTCAAACAGGGTTCGCGGCGGGAGCCTGGTCATGCGGCGCCCCTGACGTCGTCGAACAGCGCCATCGCCATCTTGCCATACTTGACGTACGACTCGTAGAGCGCCTCGGGATCGCCGCCCTTCTTGCCCTCGTGGATGACGGCGGCGACGTGCGGCTCGATGGAGAAGACGCCATCGTAGCCGGACCGGAGAATCTCGGTGAGCTGCTGCTTGAGCAGGCTTTGGCCTTCGCCGGGGAACACGCCGTGGCTGCTGCCGTCGGCCTCCTTGGTCATGTCCTTGATGTGGACGTAGGCGATGCGGCCGATCACGCCGTGCAGGAAACCGAGGGTATCCTTGTCGTATCCGACGGAGTTGCCCGTGTCGTAGAGCACGACGAGGCCGGGCGAGTTGACCTTCTCCATCAGCTCGACCGTTTCGGCCGGTCCTTCCGACGCCCATCCGGTGCAGTTCTCGTGCGCCAGCGCCACGCCGCCGTCCGCCGCCATCTTTGCCAGCTCGCCCATCCGGCGGATGGCCTCGTCCTTCCACTCCTCGAGCGTCGCGTTCGACTGCTTCCAACTCATCGTGCGGATGTACTTGGTCCCCGCCTGCTGCATCCGCGGGATGGCCCGGGCCAACTCCTCCTTGTCGACGTCGAAGTCGCCGGTGACGTCTCTCGACCAGTTCCCGAGCTGCGACGCAAAGCACGAGATCTTCATGCCCGCATCGTTGACCAGGCCGAGAACCCGCTCGAACTCCTCGTCGGAGACGTCGGTCAGGTTCTGGTCGCCGATCATGCGCAGCTCGATGTAATCCCAGCCCAGTTCCTGGTGCGCCTTGATCTGGGTCTCGATGGGCCTGCCCGCTTCGTCCGCAATTCCTGAATGAATCATCGTTCTCTCCTCGGCGTCAAAGTGTCGGTTACCTGACTCTGTGCATCTTTGTGAAATTCGTGGCCCCCGCCAGGGGACCGGCCCCGCCGACGATCACGACGACGTCGTCCATCTGCGCGATCCCGTGCTCTTTGAGAAGTTCGTCGGCGCGGGTGACCATCTCGTCCGCGTCGTCCACCGGCGGCAGGACGTATGCCGTGACGCCCCACACCAGCGCCAGCCGGCGCCGGGTCGCCTCGCTGGGCGTCAGGGCGATGATGCGGTTGGCCGGGCGATGCTGGGCGACGAGCCGCGCGGTGCGCCCGGACATTGTGAACACCACGATGGCCCGCGCCGTCAGCTTGTCCGCGGCGGCGCAGGCCGCGTCGGCCACCGCGCACGCGAAATCTTCGGGCATCGGGACGCGCGCCGGCGGCTGCAGCTCGCGGCGAATCTTCTCCGCCTCCAGCGTGATCCGCTCCATCGTTTCCACGGCGCGGACGGGGTACCGGCCGATCGCGGTTTCGCCGGACAGCATGACCGCGTCGGTGCCGTCGAGGATCGCGTTGGCCACGTCGGACGCCTCGGCGCGGGTCGGGCGCGGGCGGGTCACCATGCTCTGGAGCATCTCGGTCGCCGTGATGACGGGCTTGCCCGCCGCGTTGGCCGACGCGATGATGCGCTTCTGTATTGCGGGCACTTTTTCCTGGGGCAGCTCGACCCCCAGGTCGCCGCGGGCGACCATCACGCCGTCCGCGGCAGCCAGGATCTCGTCGAAGCGCTCGACCGCCTCCGCGTGTTCGATCTTCGCGATGACCGGCGTCTCCGCCAGGTGCTCCTTCAGCAGCGAGCGGAGCTGCTCAATCTCCGCCGCCTTTCGCACGAAGGAGAGGGCGATGTAGTCGGCGCCCAACTCGACCGCCGTCTTGGCGTCCATCCTGTCCTTTTCGTTGATCGCAAGTGCGCTCACCGCGACCCCCGGCAGGTTGATGCCCTTGTTCGCGCCGATGCGGCCGCCCGTCACCACGCGGCAGCGCACCAGCCCGTCCCTGCATTCCACGGCGGCAAGTTCAATCAGGCCGTTGTCAATAAAAATCCGGTCCCCCGGCTTCACGTCCTCTGCAAGCGCCTCGTACGTGGTGGGCAGCGCGTCCGACGCTGCCGCGCGACCGGCGAGCGAGACCTCGTCGCCCTCTTTCACGGTGACCGCCGCCGGCAGCGCGCCGATGCGAATGCGCGGGCCCTGAAGGTCAGCGATGATGGCGACGGCCCTGTCACCGGCGATCTCGCGCACCGCGGCGGCCGTCCGGAGATGCCCGTCGGAGGTGCCGTGTGAGAAGTTCAGGCGAAACGCGTCGGCTCCCGCCCGGATGAGCGCGCGCATCATCTCCGGCGACGATGAGGCCGGGCCGAGCGTCGCAACGATCTTGGCCTTGGCCGCCCGTCCCGGATCCGGCGTGGCGCGTGTTCCGGTCATGTCAGCTTCCCTGCTGCTGATGCGTCTCGGCGCTTTGAGCAGGACGCTTGCGGCGGACGATGACCGTGGTGGCGTCCTGCACCTTGCGCTTATGCATCGCTTGGCGCACCCGCTTGTATTCCTGCTGTTCGGCGAGGGGCCTGAACCGTTTGGGGAGGGATTTCCTCTGAAAGCCGAGTTCCGAGTCGGGGTCGGCGACAAAATCCGTCGTCTCCGCGGCCTCGACGAGCCGGGCGGCGAGCGCCGGCGAGAGCCGAACCCCGCCGATCAGGTCTTTGCGCTGCTGGCGCGGGAGTTTCGACAGGAGAGCGAAATAGCGAGGGACCAGTTGGGCGAAGAACCGCGAGAGCTCGCGATTGACGTCCTTCGCTCCATATTCGATCCGGCCCGCTGCCAGTTCCGCCGCGGCAAGACGCTCGTACAGCTTGTGCACCTGATCCGGGCCCGCCTTGGCGGCGCCCTGCCACGCGCTGGCCGCCACCACCTCCAGTCTGCCGCGGTCGCCGCGCTCCACGGTCAGCCGGGCGGCTCCGTCGTTCTCCTTCTCGTACGTCACTCTCAGGTTGTTGAGAAGCGAGGTGGCGTCGCCGATGGCCTTCGAGAAGTCAGCCACGTGGGCGGACACGTCCTGAAGGCACTGGCCGATGAACGGATCGGAACGGGTCTGCTCGGCCCACCGGCGGATGAGCCGCCTGAGCGGCGTGTGCTGGTCGAACGCGTCGCGTGCCGCCGACAGCGCGGTCAGGGCTTTCAGGATTCCGCTCAGCTTTGTTCCCGACGTGAGCACCGTGGTCATCGTGCTGCGCGTCAGGCACGAGGTCTTCGTCTTTGGGATGTGCTTGGCGAATCGGCCCGGGGCGGCCATCGAGTACAGAACGTCTTCGAACGTTTCGCCGTCGAGCACCTGCGGGTCCGGCCCTTTGTTGTGGATGATCCGGTGCGTCGCATACTGGCGGGCAAGCTCCTCGTACTTCTTCTCGGCCTCTGCCAGCTCGCCGCCGGCGATGACGCCCTTCGACGTAGAGGCGTCGCGAAGCCTCCGCAACGTCTGCCACGCGGCCAGCACCTCCTGGCGCAGTTCGCTGGTGGTGAGCGGCGGGGGGTGTTTCATGCGATCACTCGTCTTTGGTGCCGTAGATGAGCAGCAAGTGTTTGTACGTCTTCTCGGCGGCGACCTGCTCGGCGGCCTTCTTGTTGGCGCCCCACGCGCTGTCCGAGACCCGTTCGCCGATGACCGTGGCGACGCAGAACTGCTTGGCGTGGTCGGGGCCCTTCTCCGAAATGACGTGATACACAGGGGTGATGCCTTCCTTTCGCTGGACGAGCTGCTGGAGCAGCGATTTGTAATTCTTCTCGTGGCGGTCGCTGATGACGATCTCGATCTCTTGCTCCAAGTTGGCAATGATGAACCGGCGCGCCGCCTCGAGGCCGCCGTCAATGTAGATGGCCGCGATGACCGCCTCAAACGCGTTCGCCACCACCGTCTCGGGAAGCGTCTTGATCTCCAGCCCGGGGCCGACCATGATGAACCGCTCCAGCCCGAGCTTCGAGGCGCACTTGGCGAGAATGGGCCGAGAGACGACCACCGACTTGATCTTGGTCAGACGGCCCTCGGTGTAATCGGGGTACTCTTTGAACAGGCACTCGGCGACGAGCATCCCCAGGACCGAGTCGCCCAGGAATTCCATCCGCTCGTTGCTGATTCCCTCGGTGATCTTGTTCGAGGAATGGATGAGCGCCTTGTGCAGCCGTTCCCGGTTCTTGAATTGGTAACCCAGCGCGCGTTCGCACGCTCCGAGGGTGTCCTCACTCAATCGATCGCCTCCGGCCGGAAGGCGGGTTCCCTGCTGGGAAATGTACCACGACCCGGCCCAGGAATCAAGGCCCTGCCGGCGACCCTTGCAGCGACCGAACCGAGGCGGAAACCGCCGCCGCCCACATGGCAACCCAAACAGAAGTATCACTTTTTTGGAACAGGTGTTCCTAAAAAGTGACACTTGGCGGGGTGTTCGCGCCTCACATCAAATTCACTTGACGCCACGTTCGGGCCGGATTAGCATTGCGCGGGTGAACCTGAGTTCCACCGTCCCATAGGAGAGGCAATCAGCCATGGAAAAATACGTGTGCAGCATTTGTGGCTACATATATGACCCGGCGGCCGGAGACCCCGAGAACGGCGTCGATCCAGGCACTGCCTTCCAGGACTTGCCGGATGATTGGGTCTGCCCGGAGTGCGGCGCGACCAAAGACCTGTTCTCGCCCGAAGAGCAGTGATCAGCAAAGAGTAACCAGTAAGCAGTGACTGGTCACTTGCCCGGGAGGCCCACGTGGGCGCTCGTCCCGATGAACTCGCGCGGCACTATCAGGATGCGCTCCTCAACGACGTCATCCCGTTCTGGGAGCGCCATTCCATCGACCGGGAGTGCGGCGGTTATTTCACCTGCCTCGACCGCCGGGGCAACGTCTACGACACCGACAAGTTCATATGGCTTCAGGCGCGACAGGTGTGGATGTTCTCGGCGCTGTACAACCGGCTCGAGAAGCGGCCGGAGTGGCTTGACATCGCAAGGCACGGGGCCGACTTCCTTCGACGGCACGGCTCCGACGATGATTGCAGTTGGTATTTCTCGCTGGACCGCCAGGGCAACCCTCTGGTCGAGCCTTACAACATATTCTCGGATTGCTTCGCCGCAATGGCGTTCAGCCAGTATGCGCTGGCCGCCGGCGACGAGGAGGCGAAGCGGCTCGCCCAGACGACGTTCCAGAACATCCTGCGACGCAG
This sequence comes from uncultured Planctomycetota bacterium, assembly GCA_964505325.1. Classification (GTDB taxonomy): domain Bacteria; phylum Planctomycetota; class PUPC01; order PUPC01; family PUPC01; genus CAZDHT01. Next base: position 15,495 of record CAZDHT010000043.1, read on the forward strand.
GGACAATCCCAAAGGCAGATACTCCAAGGCCGTGCCGGGAACCCGGCCGCTCAGATCGCTCGCCCTGCCGATGATCCTGGCCAACCTCGTGCTGGAGCTTGAGTGGGCGCTCGACCCCGGTCAGGTGGCAGGGACCATCGATGCATGCCTGCGGGAGGTAATGACCCTCTGTCTGGACGAGGAGCGAATGCTCTTGTTCGAGCACGTGGCGCCAGACGGCTCGCACGTCGATTGCTTCGACGGGCGCCTCATCTGTCCGGGTCACGGCATCGAGGCCATGTGGTTCATCATGGACCTGGCCGGGCGGCGTGGTGAACTTTTTGACCCACGTGCGACAAAAAATTCACCACCCAAAGACGGCGAGGCGCTGGTCGAGAAGGCTGTCGACGTCGTGATGAGCACGCTGGAATTCGGCTGGGATAAGGAATGTGGCGGGATCTTCTACTTCATGGACGCGGACGGCCGGCCCCCCGAGAAGCTCGAATGGGACCAGAAGCTGTGGTGGGTGCACCTCGAGGCCCTGGTCGCCCTGGTGATGGGCTACTCGCTGACCAGGCGGCAGGAGTGCTGGGAGTGGTTCGAGACGGTGCACGACTACGCGTGGGAGCGGTTCCCTGATCCGGAGTACGGCGAGTGGTTCGGCTACCTCAGCCGCGAGGGCAACGTGTTCCTGCCGCTCAAGGGCGGCAAGTGGAAGGGCTGCTTCCACGTCCCTCGCGCGCTGTGGCGGTGCTCGGAGGAACTGTCGAAACTCCCCGACGACGTCCAATCCTGACCGGTCCCTCGCTCCTGATATTATTGAGGGCCGTGTAATCAAAGGAAAGCAGGGACGGGCCGGCTTTCTGTAGCCGAGGCCCATGGCCTCGGAACGGCCTCATGGAGGCCGTCTACAGCAGAACCCAGAAGCAGCCTCTTCCATTTCATACATGGACCTCAATAGACTACATGGCTATTCCGATTGTGCGGGGTTCTTGACGCCATACCCGTTAAGTACGATGACGCGGACCCCCCAGCACACTGTAGAGTTTCACGGCCTGAAGGTGCCTCACCGCACGCTGGTCACGTTCTCGTTCCTCGTGTTGATGGTGATCATCGCCGCAAACCTCCACGATGGCCTTCCTCGGTGGGTTGGAAAATACTTGGGGTTCCCCTCGCGGACTTCGCTCTTGGAATTGTGGCCTTTTGTGCCATGCCTCTTCCCCCTCAAGTGTTTTTCTGCCGGTAGCTTACATCGACACAAATCCGCACAATCTTGACCAAGTTCCTCCCTCACGACTGAGCCCTTCGCGATCGAGCACCCGGTGGATGAGCTTGAGGACGAACGCTTCATCGTCAATGACCAGAACGTGGTCTTGCCGCCGAAGACTGTTTTGGGATTCCGCCCAGCGGTCCAGCCAGGCGTTCCGAAAGCGTCAGGCGCCCCCCGGCCTTGAAGGCCGGGATCTTTCCTTCACGAGCCAGTCGACGAACCGTCTGCACATTCAGGCGAAGGAAGTGCGCCGCCTCCCGCGGGTCCAGCATGTCGCGGTGGTCATCCATCATTATCTCTTCACCTGGCTGAGGTGTTACAGACGCGTTTGTTTTGGGATTTGGTGCTTGGGTCATTTGAATTTGTTTCGAACTTGGTGCTTCGGATTTGGAGTTTCGGCTGCATGTCGCTTTCCATTACTTACCTGTGGGTCAGGAATGGGTCCCAATGCTCATACAAGGCGGGGGATCAGGTATCTCGACGGGCGGCCCAATCAACGTCGACATGTCGTAATCCCGGGCCATCTCCAGATAGGTGACGACGTTCTCGACGGGGCAGTCGAAGCCGATGACGTTGGAGGGCCGCAGGATGTAGCCGCCGTTCCAGGCGCAGCATTTCATCAGGAAGTCCACCTCACGGCGCACGTCGTCGAGCGTCCCGCGCGGGAGGGTCCGCTGCACGCTCCCGCCGCCGTCGAGCGTCACCTGGTCGCCCCATTCCTGCTTGATGAGCCCTGGATTGACGCACTCCGGCTGGAGCGGGTTGAGGATGTTGAAGCCGACCTCGATGATGTCCTCGATGATGGGCGTGACGTCGCCGTCGGAGTGGAAGAAGAACACAATGTCCTCCTTGACCTCGCGGGTCGCGTCGATGATGCGCTTCCAGGCGACCTTGTCGAGCCGCCGCCATTGGTCGGGCGGCACGATCATCCGGCTCTGCATCGCCACGTCGCCCCAGTAGGTGAGCATGTCGACGCCCGCCTCGGCCATCTTGCGGCAGATCGCGATGTTGTACCGCACGATGCGGTCGTAGATCGCCTCGACCCATTCGGGGTTGGCGATGTAATCGCAGAGGAAGTTCTCGAAGCCGCGCATCCGCCACGACTGCTTGAACGGATGCATCCCGCTCGAGCCGGTCACCCAGTAGCCCTGGTCTTTGAGGTTCTGCACCCTGGCGGGCGTGTCGGGGTCCATCACGATGCGGTCCTCGCCGGGCCAGTCGAAGCTGTCGAGGTCGTCGGTGCCGACGAACGGGCCGCTGATCCATTGGAGGTACTGACCGGTGCTGCCGATCTGCTCGACCACTCCCCACGGGTTCTCGAACGTCCGTTCATCGTGGAGCACCGTCCGGCCGATGTGGCCGAACGGCCCGCTCAGCTCGCCGTTGATCCGCGACTCCCATTGAGGCCAGAGCGTCTTCACGCCGACGCCGCGGTACATGTCCGCGCCGAGGATCTGCTCGACCTCCCGTTCCGTCTCCACGCCGTAGTGCTCCTTCATCTTGTCCATCAGCTCGTCGCGGAGGGTGAACTGGATGGGCACCTGGTCGGGTTTCCTGTAACTGAGTGTGGCAATCATTCGCTCGCGCGGCGTCATAGGATCCTCCTGCTTGGACCAACTCGACGATAGAGTACCGACCGCGCCCGGCTGCGTCAATCGGATCCCGCTTCACGGCGCAGTGTTTGACTTCCGACTCCGACGCGAGTATCATCCAGGCACACTCGGACAGAGGAGGTGACACATGAGACTCGGCGGGCCTGTTTTTCGAGACTTCAAGGATCCGGACGGCTGGGTTGCGGCGGTGAACGACCTCGCCTACTCCGCGGCATCGTGCCCGGTGAAGGCCGACGCGGATGACGCCACGGTGCAGGCATACGTCGACGCGGCGAAGGCGGCGGATGTCGTCATCGCCGAGGTCGGCGCCTGGAGCAATCCCATCAGCCCCGACGACGCCATCCGCAATGAGGCGCTGCAGAAGTGCAAGACCCAACTCGCGCTGGCCGACCGGGTCGGCGCCAACTGCTGCGTCAACATCGCCGGCTCGCGCGGCGAGAAGTGGGACGGGCCCTGCGCCGAGGACCTCACCGACGCCACGTTCGACCTCATCGTCGAGTCCGTCCGCGAGATCATCGATGCCGTCCAGCCCACGCGGACGTTCTACACCCTCGAGACCATGCCGTGGATGTACCCCGATTCGCCCGACTCGTATGTCGCGCTCATCCAGGCCATCGACCGCGACCGCTTCGCCGTCCACCTCGACCCCGCGAACCTGATTTGTAGCCCGCAGCGCTACTTCCACAACGCCGCCCTCATCCGCGAGTGCTTCGAGAAGCTCGGCCCGCACATCAAGAGTTGCCACGCCAAGGACATCCTCATGAGCAACGAGTTCACCACCCACCTCGGCGAGGTCCGGCCCGGCATGGGCGCGATGGACTACAAGGTGTTCCTGACCGAGGCGGACAAGCTGGGGCCGGACATCCCGCTGATGCTCGAGCATCTGCCCAAGCCGGTCGAGTACGCGATGGCCGCGGCCTACGTCCGCAGCGTCGCCGGCGACGTGGGAGTCGAGATCAAGTGACCGCCCCCGCGCGCGCCGTCCGATTCACCGCGAGAGAGCAAGCCGAGTTGGCCGAGGCCGAGCCGGACGCCTCGCCGCTGGCCCGGGACGAAGTCGCCGGGCACACCCTCGCCACGCTGATCAGCAGAGGAACGGAGCTCGCCTCCTACCAGGAACAGGGCAAGTACTACGGCGCCCCGCAGTATCCGCACGGCAGCGGCTACGCGGCGGTGTTCGAGGTCGACGCCGTCGGCGACGACGTGAAGACCGTCCGGCCCGGCGACGTGGTCTTCGCGATGAAAGGCCACCGCTCACACCAGCGCTGCAAGGCCGACGATGTGCTGCGTGTGCCGGACGGGCTCTCGCCGCAGGTGGCGACGTGCGCGCGGATGATGGGCATCAGCATGACCACGCTGACCACCACGACCGCGCGTCCGCCCGCCACGGTCCTGGTCACCGGCCTGGGCCTCGTGGGCAATCTCGCCGCGCAGGTCTTCGCGCTCTGCGGCTACGAGATCATCGCGGTGGATCCGCTGGGTTCGCGGCGCGAGCTGGCACAGCGCGCCGGGCTCAAGGATGTGCGGGCCGCGGTGCCGCTCGACGACGAGGCGGTCACGGGTCAGGTCGCGCTCGTGCTCGAATGCTCCGGCCACGAGGCGGCCGCGCTCGACGGCTGCAAGATCGTCCGCAAGCTGGGCGAGGTCGTCCTCGTTGGCGTCCCCTGGGTGGCGACGTCGGACGTTCTTGCACACGAGATCCTGTTCCACGTCTTCTACAACTACGTCGTGCTGCGCAGCGGGTGGGAGTGGGAGATCCCGCGGCACCCGGAACCGTTCCGCGGCGACAGCCAGTGCGGCAACTTCGCTCGCGCGCTGGACTGGCTCGCCGAGCGCCGCATTCACACCGACGACCTTTACGAGGTCCGCCCGCCGACCGACCCGCAGGCGGCGTACCAGGACCTGCTGCACGACCGCGCCGGCGCGCTGACGATCTGCTTCGACTGGACGGCGCTACAGTAACCAGTGATCGCTGGTAACTAGAGCAGGGCGACATGAACATCATCGTAATTCTGGCTGATAGCTGCCGCGTCGATCATCTCGGCTTCTACGGCGGCGACGTCGAGACGCCGAACGTCGACCGCCTCGCCGCCGAGAGCGCGGTGTTCGAGGGGGCCTACGGCGAGAACCTGCCGACGCTGCCCTGCCGCACCGCGTTGTGGACCGGGCGGCATCTCTTCCCTACGCGCGGATGGGAGCCGCTCCACGTCGATGACGTGCTGCTGTCCGAGGTGCTGTGGGAGCGGGGCTACGCGTCGGCGTTGGTCACCGACACGTACCACATGCACAAGCCGGGCTACAACTGCGGCCGCGGCTTCGACACCGTCCACTTCATTCGCGGGCAGGAGTACGATCCGTGGGTGACCGACGACGTGCCGGTCGATCTCGACCGCTTCTATCGCTTCCGCGGCGATGAGGACGATGCGATGTGGCGCGAGCGGGCGACGCAGTATCTCCGCAACCGCACGCGGTTCGTCGGCGAGGAAGACCACTGCACGCCGCGGGTCATCAACGCCGCCATCGACTGGCTCGACGAGGCGGCGGGCGGCCCCGAGCCGCTGTTCCTGTGGGTCGACCTGTTCGACCCGCACGAGGCGTGGGACCCGCCCGAGCCGTTCCGCAGCATGTACGACCCCGGCTACCACGGCCAGGAGTTGATCGATCCGATCCCCGGCCCCGTCGACGGTTACATGACCGAGCGGGAGCTGCGGCACACGAGAGCGCTCTACGCCGGGCAGGTGTCGTTCGTCGACAAGTGGATCGGCGTCCTGCTCGACCGCGTCCGCGACCTCAGCCTCTACGACGACAGCTTGATCGTGTTCCTCAGCGACCATGGCGAGCCGTTCGGCGAACACGGCATCGTCCGCAAGGCGACGCGGTCGATCAACTACGAAGAGGTCGCCCACATCCCGCTGACCATCCGCCATCCCGACGGGTTGTCCGCCGGCGCGCGGATCGCGGGCTTTGTGCAGCCGCCCGACTTCATGCCGACGGTCCTGGACGCGGCGGGAATCAAGACCGATCTGAATTTCACCGGCGCGAGTCTGATGCCGATGCTGCGCGGCGAGGCGGAATCGGTCCACGACTTCGCGGTCACCGCGCAGCCGACCGTACAGTGGAGCATCCGCACCGAGCAGTGGACGTTCATCCTCAGCGTCGACGGCGAGGTCCCCGATGAGCTCTACCACCGCGTCAGCGATCCGGCCGAGCGGCGCGAGGTGATCGCCGAACATCCCGACGTCGCAGCCGAGCTGGAACAGCGTCTCCGCCGCTTCGCCGATGAGGTGAGCCAATGAGCAAGCGCAAGATCCGCGTGGCGCTGGCCGGGCTGCGGTTCGGAGCGGCGTTCATTCCCATCTACATCCATCACCCTGACGTCGAGCACCTGGGCATCGTCGATACGGACCCGGACATGCTCCGGGAACAGGGCGACAAGTTCCTCGTCGAGCGCCGCCACGGCTATCTTGACGAGGTGCTCGGCTCGGGCGACTACGACGCCGTCCACCTGGTCACGCCGATCCCGATCCACGCCGAGCAGGCCGTCGCCGTCCTCGAGGCCGGCCTGCACTGCGCCTGCACCGTCCCGATGGCGACCGGCATTGACGACCTCCGCGCCATCCTCGCCGCACAGCGCGCCTCCAGCAAAAACTACATGATGATGGAGACCGCCGTCTATACGCGCCGGTTCCTGTACGTCCAAGAGTTGCTCGAACGCGGCGAGCTGGGCCGCATCCAGTTCCTCCGCGGCGCACACTACCAGGACATGGAGAACTGGCCGCCGTACTGGATGGGCCTGCCGCCGATGCACTACGCGACGCACGCCGTGTCGCCGATCCTCGCGCTTGCGAACACGCGGGCGACCGAGGTGCACTGCTATGGCTCCGGCCGGATGCGCGAGGAGTTGCGCGAACAGTACGGGAACCCGTTTCCCGTCGAGACCGCGATCTTTCGGCTCGAAGGCACGGACGTCTGCGCGGAGGTGACGCGGTCGCTCTTCCACACCGCGCGTGACTACACCGAGAGCTTCAACGTCTACGGCGAGAAGGCCACGTTCGAGTGGCAGCAGCTCGAGAAAGAGGAAGACCCGGTCGTCTTCCGGGCCACGAACGACTGCTCGACGACCGGACGGCGCGTGCCCGTGCCCGACCGGCAGGACCTGCTGCCGCCGGAGATCGCGCGGTTCACCCAGCGCGGCGTGTACGACGAGTCGAGCCCGCACCTCTCATTCCTTCAGGGCGGCGGGCACGGCGGGTCGCACCCGCACCTCGTCCACGAGTTCGTCCGCAGCATCATCGAAGCCCGTCCGCCGGCCATCGACGCGGTGACCGCGGCGAACTGGACCGCCGCGGGCGTCTGCGCCCACGAGTCGGCCATGACGGGCGGCGAGGCGGTCATCATCCCCGACTTCCGCGCCGAGGGAACGTCCTGACCGATGGCCGAGCCCCACGCAGCCGACCGCGACCCGGCGAAGGGCTTCCTCTACGCGCTCAGCGCGGTCGTCATCCTGTCGATGACGACGTACATCTTCTCGAAGTACGCGATGGACGTCGAGCGCGGCGGCATCCGGCCGGTCACGTTTGCGTTCGCGTGGACCGGCGCGGCGACGGTCTACCTGTTCGTCCTGCTCGCGGTCCGCGGGCGGATCGGCGAGCTGCGGCTCCCGCGCGGCGCCCGGGCGCGGATGGTCGCGATGGGCGTGCTGAGCGGGCTGGCGCACATCCTGTTCTGGCTGGGGCTGGCGCGGCTGAACGCCGCGTTCACGTCATTCCTGATGCGGTTTATGTCCGTGCTGGTGATCCTCGGGTGTGTGGCGTTCCTGCGCGAGCGGCTGAAGCGGCTCGAGGCCGTCGCCATCGGCGTGATGCTGGTCGGCGGCTGCATCAGCTCGGTCGGCGCGTGGGAGGTGGCCGGGACGGGCATCCTGCTGATCGGGTTGGCGACGCTGGCGGGTGCGGCGTGGCGGGTGATGGCCAAGGCGGGCGCGGCGCAGGTCCCGCCGATGGTCGGCAACTTCTATCGCGTGGCGTTCGCGGCCGTGCTGATCGGCGGATGGGCGGCGGGCACCGGCCGGCTCGACTTCACCGGCGACGCGGACCGGTGGGCGGTGCTGCTGATCGGGGCGCTGCTCGGGCCGTGCATCGCCATGTCGCTGATGTTCGCGTCGTACCGTCACTGGGACCTGTCGAAGACGTCGATGGTCGTGATGGCCGAGCCGCTGATTGTGCTGCCCGCGTCGCTCCTGCTGCCGGGCCGTCCGCTCTCGCTCCAACAACTCGTCGGCGGGCTGATCGTTCTCGCCGGCGGGTTCTGGCTGGTGTGGGCCCACGGGCGGCGCCGCCTGTTGAGTTCGCCGCCCGGGCCGATAGAATAGCCCGGATGGAGACCGCCCCCGCCGAGAGCCCTGCCCGCCGCGATCCGTTCCGCGGCTTCCTCTATGCGCTGATCGCCACGATCGTGATGTCGGCGAGCGTCGTTCTCGGCAAGTTCGGCATGCAGAAAGACGGCGGGTTCAACCCCGCCACGTTCGCGTTCCTGTGGGTCGGCAGCGGCGCGGCGTACTGCTTCATCGCCCTCGCCATCACCGGCCGCCTCGGCATGCTCCGCATCCCGCGGCGCTCGGTTCGGATGGTCGTCCTCATCAGTGCGATCACCGGCATCAACCAGTACGTCGGGTGGACGGGGGTGCGGCTGCTGGACCCGTCGTTCGCCGCGTTCCTCAACCGCACCGCGCCGGTGTTCATCATCCTGTGCAGCGTGGTCTTCCTGGGCGAACGTCTGCGGCGGGCCGAGGTCGCGGCGTTCGTCGTCATCCTGGCAGGCGGCTGCATCAGCGCGATCAAGGATTGGCACAACGCGGACACGCGCACGGGGATGATCTGCATCATCGTCGCCTGCCTGGTCGTCGGGGCGCAGCGGGTGCTGATCAAGATCTGCGTCCGCCGGGTCGAGCCGATGGCGGTCAACTTCTACCGCGCCCTGGGCGGCGCGATCACCGTCGGCACGGTCGGGCTCCTCTCGGGCGCGATAGACTTCTCCGTGGGCGGCGGCCATTGGGCGGCGGCGCTGACCGGCGGCCTGACCGGGCCGTGCATCAGCGTCAGCCTGCTCTACACGTCCTACCGGCTCTGGGACCTGTCCAAGTCCACGATGCTGATGATGATCCAGCCGCTGCTGGTGCTGCCGCTCGCCTATGTCTGGCTCGGCATGGTCCCCACCCGGTGGCAGTTCGGCGGCGGGCTGATCATCCTCGCCGGCGGGTTCTGGCTGGTGTGGATGCACGGCCGGCGGCACGCGTTGCAATCGGCGGCAGATTTTGTAAGATGATCCGATGGCTGCTCTGAGGGCACCGAAATGGGAATGACGGTTACGGAAAAGATTCTGGCCGCGCACGCGGGTGAGGATGCCGTCCGGCCGGGCCAGTTCATCTACGCTGACGTCGACATGGCGCTCGGCAACGACATCACCGCGCCCATCGCCATTGAAGAGCTGCGGAAGGCGGGCATCGGGGTGGTGTTTGACAAGGACAAGATCGCGCTGGTGCCCGACCACTCGACGCCGAACAAGGACATCAAGGCGGCCGGGCTGTGCAAGATGATGCGCGAGTTCGCGGCCGAGCACGGCATCTCTCATTACTGGGAGGTCGGCCGGGTCGGCATCGAGCACGCGCTTCTGCCCGAGCAGGGCGTGGTGGTCCCCGGCGACCTGGTGATCGGCGCCGACTCGCACACGTGCACGTACGGCGCGCTCGGCGCGTTCTCGACCGGGGTCGGCAGCACCGATCTCGCCGCCGTCATGGCCACCGGCAAAGTCTGGCTCCGCGTGCCCGAGCAGCTCAAGTTCGTGTTCAACGGCGCACTGAAGGAGTGGGTCGGCGGCAAGGACCTCATCCTCTACACCATCGGCCGGATCGGGGTGGCCGGCGCACTGTACAAGTCGATGGAGTTCACCGGCGACGCGGTGGCTTCGCTGGACATGGACAACCGCCTGTCGCTGTGCAACATGGCCATCGAGGCGGGCGGCAAGAACGGCATCGTCCCGCCCGACGACGTGACCCGTGCCTACGAGAACGGCCGGGCCGAGCGCGAGCCGGTGTACGTCGAGAGCGACCCCGACGCGGAGTACGCGCAGGTGTTCGAGTGGGACGTGTCGGCCATCGAGCCCCAGGTCGCCGCGCCCAGCCTCCCGTCCAACTCCAAGGCGGTCGGGGAGTTCAAAGGCACAAAGATCGACCAGGTGGTGATCGGCTCGTGCACGAACGGCCGGATGGCCGACCTGCGCATCGCGGCGGGCCTGCTCAAGGGCAGGAAGGCGGCGCCGAACATCCGCCTGATCATCCTCCCGGCCACGCAGGCGATCTACAAGCAGGCCCTCGCCGAGGGCTTGATCGAGATCTTCATCGACGCGGAGGCGGCGGTGTCGACGCCGACCTGCGGGCCGTGCCTGGGCGGGCACATGGGCGTGCTGGCCGAGGGCGAGCGCGCCCTGGCCACCACGAACCGCAATTTCGTCGGGCGGATGGGGCATCCGAAGAGCGAAGTCTACCTGTGCGGGCCGGCCGTCGCCGCCGCCTCCGCCGTCGCCGGCGAAATCGTGCATCCGGACGCCGTGAGCTGAGGGCGCTTCTCAGAAGGTCCGCTGGACAGCCCTGCGCGCCACTTGGCGGGCAGGAATGCCTGCCCGGCACGGCGTTCCTCGAAATCCCCGTCGGGCACGACAAGACTCACCGGCCGTGGTGGACAGCAATCCCCGGGCTCTGGCCGTTTCGGAGGATGGCGGGGTGACGTGGCGGCTCGCCACCACGGAGACGTTCGCCGGCCGCAGCGCCCGGAGGTGACGGCAAACGTTACGAGAATTTACAAGGAACCGGCGAACCGATCCCCGGCGGCGCGTGTTATAATATGGGAGGTGTCCGCGCGCAGGACGCGGGAGGAGAGTTGCTGAGAGAGGAGACGAAGCCCATGAAAGCCATTCTATTCGCTGCGCTGCTGTTGATCGCCATCCGGCCGGCATCGGCCGATACGGTGGAGCTCAAGAAGGGCGGCAATGTCGACGGCACGGTCGACGAGGTCGTGTTCCTGCGCGAGGGGAAGCAGACAGCCCACCGCGGCGGCACGGTCGTCGAGGTCGCTCTCAGTAAGGACGGCCCGGACACGCTCCGACTCGAAGGCGGCACCGCCGTGAAGGGCGAGCTGATCTCGATCCAGATCCGGTCGGTGGGCGGGCTGCTGACGTTCAAGCGCCCCGATCTCGTCAAGGTTAGTATCCAGGGTTCGCTGGACGCACTCAGAAAAGAGTACCTGCTCAGGAAGGCGAAGCTGGCTGACGGCGACGCGCAAGGGCTGTACGAGCTGGCGCTGTGGTGCAATGACAAGGGGCTGAAGGTCGAGGCCCGCGAGATGGCGCGGCGGTGCCTGGCGGCGGGACCGAAGCCGGAGACCGGCGTCCTCGCGCACGGGATCCTCGGCCACGTGCTCCGCAACGGCGAGTGGGTCGACCCGGCCGTGGCGCTGGACCCGTGGAAGGAACCCGCCGACGAGCCGGGTCCTGCACCTGCGAAGCCGGAGCCCGTCACCGGCAAGATCGATCCGGAGCTCATCGCATTGTCCAAGACCCTGGCGGCGGAGTACGACGAGAAGGCAAAGAAGGCGAAGAGCGACGACTGGGACCTCGTCAAGAAAACCTACCAGAGCGACTGGGACAAGCTCCAGGTGAAGATCAAGAACACGAAGAAGGGGATTGAGGACACCAAGAGGGAGAAGGGAAACCTGTCGGACGACATCAGAGCGGAGAGGAGAAGGGGCGAGGGCGGCTATCCGGACGACCCCGAGACGTACTCGGAGCGTCGGCGCAGGGAGAGGATCGACGAGTTGCGCCGGGACTACGACAGGGCCAAGAGAAACCTGGAGAGGCTCGAGGACACCTACAAGAAGGCCTTGAAGGATATCGTCACGCTCGGCCGGAAGATCAACACGGCCAAGGCCAAGGCCAGGCGCCGGGCCACCGATCGGACTCGGAGCCTCGAGGTGGCGCGCTCCAAGGTCGGGCGCTTGCTGCGGCTGGGCAGGAGGCTTGACGAAGCCGCGATGCGGGCCATCTTCGACGAGGCGGTGAAGGACTAGAAGTCTGGCCGAAAAGGGGCTTTCTCGTCCGGCACTGGTGAAGGAGGCAC
>CAZDHT010000044.1:0-1166 GCA_964505325.1 uncultured Planctomycetota bacterium
GTGATTGCTCCAAAAGGTCTGCTGCTTCGTGCGACACCCATCCGCGCGCTCTTGACCACGCGCTAACCAGTTCGTCGGTGTGACAAATGATGGTCTCGATTACCTGCTCCATAGGCCCTGCCGAAGACCTATAGGACCTGAAATCCGTATCGCGTACGCTCATGCCAGCGTTTGCCTCTTGTGCTTGGCTCTGACCACCTTCACCCGCCCAGCTAGGGCTTCGCGTTCTTGCTTGATGTGGTCGAGCAGGATAGTGGCAGGCTCATCCTGCGGGTCCTGCGGAACCAGCTTGCCCTCAAAGGCGCGCTTCAGGCGAATAATCCGGACAATCACCGTTTTTCCGTCTCTTCGCCGGGCGGCTGAGCGGAAGTTGGCGGAGGTGATGATTCGTTCGCCCCAGCTCCCGCAATCGCCGCTGCTTCCTCCGTCAACATTATACCACAGAAACCGGCCGCGTGCCGCAGGGTTATGGCGGCCGCGTGCTCAAGATAGCCGGGCTGTCCTGCACATCCGTCGCTCAGGCCGGAGCAGTCTGGGAAGCTCGGGAAGCTCGGAAGCTCGGTGCCTGGCACGGACCTGGTGGGGAATTCCCCCCACCACGAAGATCACCCTTCGGCAAGTTCAGGGCAGGCGAAGAACACCAAAACAAGACGCCCGCTCACAGAGCGGGCCTACAAACGCCTGTCCGCCAAGTCCGGGGTGTAGGCCGACTTTGCAAGTCGGCGTCTTGATGTCCTCTGTAGCCTCTGTGGCGAATTCCTCTCTCCACGAAGATCACCCTTCGGCAAGCTCAGGGCAGGCGAAGAACACGAAGACAAGACGTTTCTTGCAGCCGCGCCCCGCCTGTCCCGCCGAAGCCAGGCGAAGGGGGATGGGCGCGGCCGATCGAGGTTACGGACCTCGGCTACAGTCTGCCCCTCCCGGGCCGCCGGCCAAGGCTGGACAAGCGGCGGGCGGGGCGGTTTTTTCTGGAAAAATCGGCAGGCGGCTTGACACAGGCCCGAACCGGTGGTATATTACATAAGGCTTTGCGAGACAATAGGTTAGGTGCGAAAAACTTTTTCTGCCGAACAAAGCCATTGAAACACTTGAAACACTTCCCGCACCGGACGGCGACCAGGAGGGCGACAGTGGCGAGGCGGGGTCTGGGGACGAGGAGGTGAGTA
>CAZDHT010000044.1:1266-27188 GCA_964505325.1 uncultured Planctomycetota bacterium
GGCGACCAGGAGGGCGACAGTGGCGAGGCGGGGTCTGGGGACGAGGAGGTGAGTAGGAGTGAAAGGAAGAGGAAGAGCAAGAGTAAGGATAAGGGTGAGGGCGTTTTTGCTGGCGGCGGCGGGGCGAAGTGGATAAGCTACTGGCCGCGAAACGCCAGAGAGGAGGGGACTCCGCCGATCCAGGCGCCGCAGCCAGGGCTGCTTTGGCGGAGGAGACAGCGGCTGCGTCCCTCGCGCGAGGGCGGATGTCCGGGCCACCCCTTGGCAGCTTGTCGGAGCGATGTGATGGCGAGGCTGGTCATCGGCACGCACAACCGGAAGAAGGCGGGCGAGATCGTCCAGATCCTCGACATGCCCGGGCTCGAGCTGCTTACGCTGGAGGCGTTCCCTGGCGCGCCGGAGCCGGTGGAGGACGGGGCCACGTTCGAGGAGAACGCGATCAAGAAGGCGACGGAGCTGGCGGACGCGCTGGGGATGCTGGTCGCCGCCGACGATTCCGGCCTCGAGGTGGATGCCCTGGGCGGGCGGCCCGGGGTCCTGTCCGCGCGGTACGGCGGCGAACACGGGAACGACCCCCGCAACACCGAGAGGCTGCTCCGCGAGATGAGAGACGTGCCGCGTGAGGAACGCGCCGCGCGGTTCCGATGCGTGGCTGCCCTGGCGGCGCCGGGCAGGTTGCTCACTACCGTCGAGGGCCGGCTCGAAGGGCGCATCGCAGAGGAGCCGCGAGGCAACAACGGCTTCGGCTATGACCCCGTCTTCATCGTTCCGAGCCTCGGCAAGACGTGCGCGGAACTCGAGCCTGAAGAGAAGAACTTGATCAGCCACCGGGGCGAGGCGTTCCGCAAGCTGAAGGCAGCGATCGGTGAGCAGTGAGGACGAAGGGCGAAGAGGCTGACATGAAACCGTACGCGGTGGGGATCGACCTGGGCGGGACGAACATCAAGGGCGGGGTGATCGGCCGCGACGGGACCGTGGTGCTCAAGAAGAGCATCAAGACCGAGGCCGACGGCGGCGTGGAGCACGTGATTCAGCGGATCGCCGGGCTGGTGGAAGACCTGGTGGCCGAGGGCAAGACCGACAAGGCGGAGATCGCAGGCGTATGCGTCGGCTCGCCCGGCCCGCTGGACAGCCGGACCGGCGTCATCTTTGATGCGCCCAACCTGCACTGGCGCGACGTGCGGCTGGGCGATCTGCTCGAGCCGCTGGTTGGGATGCCGGTGTTTATAGAAAACGACGCGAACGCCGCGGCGTATGGCGAGGCGTGGGTCGGCGCGGCGAGGGACTCGAAGTGCACCATCCTGCTCACGCTTGGCACCGGCATCGGCGGCGGGATCGTGATCAACGGCGAGCTGTGGCGCGGCGTCACCGACACCGCCGCGGAGCTCGGGCACATGGTGATCAAGTACGATGGGCCGGTCTGCGGCTGCGGCAGCCGGGGCTGCATCGAGGCCTGCGCATCCGCGCCCGCCGTGGCGAGGCGAATGAAGGAGGCGGTCGAGTCCGGCCGCGGTTCATCGCTCAAGGGCCGGATTCTCGCCGGCGAGGAGGTCGACTCGAAGATGATCTACGAGGCCGCCGTGGCCGGCGACGCGCTTTCGCAGGAGGTCATGGAGGAGACCGGCCGGCTGCTGGGCATCGCCGTCGCCAACTTCGTCAACATCTTCAATCCGGACTACGTGGTTCTGCACGGGGGGATGGTGAAGGCGGGCGAGATGCTGCTGGGGCCGCTTCGGCAGGAGATGGCGGGCCGCTGCTTCGAGGCGTCGCGGCGAGGTCTCAAGATACTGGTTTCCGCGCTGAAGGGTGACGCGGGCATCGTCGGCGCGGCGGGATGCGCTTTCCAGCGAGCCAAGGATAGTTCTTGACACACAGGCAGCGGGTGGTGGTATAATCTGTCCCGCTGTTCTGGATCAGGGAGGTAGACCAATGGGCCAAGGCGACGCGCCGGCGAACCTTCAGGAGGCGGTGGATCGGTCGTATCAGGCGCAGTGGGGCGGCAAGCGGTTCTGTCTTATCACGGCGATCGTTTTGCTCGTGCTGGCGGTCATCAGCGGGATCGTCCTTGCCCTCGCCCGCAACTGGTTCGAGGGCGCCAGTGCCGCGCTGAACGCGGCGGAGATCTCCGCGCTGGTTACCAGTTTCGTCTGCCTGATCGCCAGCGTGATGTTCGCCCTCGAATCGCTGATCCGTCTGCAGCGCGAACGGGGCCAGACCCCCGACCGCGTCATCCACGCCGCGTTGTGTCTCAGCGCGGTGGCCGTTGCAGGCCTGTTGTTTCTGTTCTTCCTGTCGCTGGAGTCGGGCGCCATGCGCCCGGGCCTGATCCGGATTATCAAGTTCATCGTGTTCCTGTTTTCCGGCCTGGTTTGGCTGGGCTCGGTGGTGATGAACTCCGCCGCCATCACGATCATCGTTTCACGCCGGAGCGAGCTGCTCGAAGTGAACAACACGAACCAGGGCACGTCGCTGCTGTTCCGGCGCGGCCACTCCATGGAGATCGTCAAGCTGTCCATCGCCGCGCTCATCCCGCTGATCATCTTCGTGATCGCGCTGCTGATGGCCGGCGGCACCTATATCCTCTGATCGCCCGCCCAGTGATGGAACGCCACTGCCCGCGGGCTCCCCGTGCGCTTGAGATCGGCCGGGTGCTTGGGCTTGGTCCGGGCGGCGACGCCGAAGGCGGCCCTACCAGGATTCCATCCCGTGTGCCGACAGCCCGTAGGCGCGGTGCAGTACCTGGATCGGATGGATCACCCGCTTGCCCGAGCCCTGCTGGAGCTGCATGGCGCAGGTCGGGCACTCGGTCAGGCCGCAGCGAACTTCGAGCGCCCTGAGCTGCTCGAACAGCGGTCGCCCGATCAGCATCGATAGCTCGTAGTTCTTGGCGCGCAGGCCGAACGTGCCGGACATCCCGCAGCATCCGCCGCCGAGATCGGCGACCGGCAGGTCGGGCACGAGCGCGAGCAGTTCGAGCGCCGGCTTGCCGATCTGGAGCGCCCGCAGATGGCACGGGGCGTGGTAAGCCAGCGGCACCGGCACGGCGCGGAACCGGGTGTCCAGGCGGCCGGCCCGGTGCAGGCTGAGCAGGAACTGCATCAGGTCGAAGGAGGCGGCGGCGACCGCCCTCGCCTCAGGCGTGTCGACACAGTCCAGCATGCCGCGCCGGAAGAAGAGCGTCGCCCGCGGGTCGGTGAACACGACGCGGAATCCTTCCTCGACCAGCGGCGCGATCCGCTTGACCGCCTTCTCGATGAGCTTGCGGGCGTTGGCGACGTCGCCGTACATCATCCGCGTCTCGCCCGAGTTCAGCCCGCTGACCACCTCGACCTCGGCCCCGTTGCGCACCAGGACGTCCCGCGCGCAGTGCGAAATCTCCGGATAGAAGCAGTCGACGTAGGTCCCGGTGAAGTACACCACCTGCTCGCGGGTCTTGGTCAGCGTCGGCCGGTGCCGACCGGAAAGCTCGCGGACCCGGAACCGTGGGAGCCGGCGCTGGGCTGCAATCCCGAACACCTTCTCGGCGAGGAGTCGGACCGCCCGGTTGTGCAGCAGGAAGTTGCCGATCCCAGGAAACGTCGCCAACAGCGGCAGGATGCCGGGCCACCGCTTGGCGACCTTCTCGTTCCGGCTCAGCCCGCCCTTTGCCGCCCGGCGGGCGCGAAGCTCCACCATCAGCTTGCCAACGTCGATATTGGAGGGACACTCGACGGAGCACATCTTGCAGCCGACGCACAGGTCGGCCAGCTTGGCCATCTCCGCGGCGACCTCGTCCTCGGGCGGGAGGGTGCCGCGGTTCGAGAGCAGGTGGCGCAGGACGTTCGCCTTGGCGCGGGGCGACGCCTCCTCCGTCTGCAGAGCCTTGTAGACCGGGCACATGGCGACCACGTCGCTCAGGCTTCGGCAGGCGCCGCATCCGTGGCACCGTTCGATCACGTCGCCGCGCGGTTCGTCGCGGTACAGCAATCGCGGCTGGATCCGGCGGCGGCCGTACTCCTCGCCGTAACGCAGGTTCGAGACGACCGTCCCCCGCTCGGCGCCGACTTTGATGCCCGGGTTGAGGCCGCCCTGGCCGGGTTCGGGATCGAAGATGTTTTTGACCTCGGCGAAGACGTCACACAGCCCGCCGTACTGGAGCCGGAGGAACTCGGTGCGGGCAAGGCCGTCGCCGTGACCGCCGGAGATGGTCCCGCCCATGTCGACGACCATGGCAAACACCTCTTCCGCCACCTCGCGCATCTTCCGGATGTCGTCGGGGTTCTTCAGGTCCAGCAGCGGCCGCGGGCACAGGCCCCCGTGGCCAACGGGCCCGTTGATGGCCACGTCCACGCCGTGTTTCCGCATGATCTCGACTATGCCGTGCACGCAGCTCGACACCATGTCGGGATTGACGGCCAGGTCTTCGATGAAGGGCGTGACGCGTGCCGGCGCCCGGATGTTGTGGAGCAGGTTCAAGGCGCTCTTCCGCAGGGCGCGGGCCTCCTCGACGTCCGGGTCGGCGGTGGCCATGCTCGAGTCGACCGCCGTGCCGCCTTCTTCCGCGATGAGCCTCTGCGTCTCGATCAGCTTCGGGATGACCTCGTCGTTGTCGGCGCCGTCGAACTCGACGATGAGCACCGACCGGACTTTGTCGCGGTAGAAGTGGCTGAGGTCCGGGCGGCTGGCGCGGACAAACTCGAGCGCCCGCGCGTCGATCAACTCCACCGAGCAGGGCTCTGCCTCCAGGATCGGGCGGACGCTGTCGGCCGCGAGCTGCACGTTCTCGAAATACAGGATGAGCACGCCGCTCACCGGGGCCGGCTCGGCCGTGCGCAGCGTCGCCCGGGTGATCACGGCCAGCGTGCCCTCCGAGCCGGTCACCAGCTTGCCCAGGTCGAGAATGCCGCGCTGAAGAGCGCGCTCGACCCGGTACCCGCTCGAGTTGGTGGCGACCTTGGGCACCCTCGACCGGATGAGCCCGCGGTTGTCGCGGAGCAGGTCATAGACCTCCTTGTGGACGCGGGCCTCGAGGGTGCCGGCCTCGAGGAACTCCTTGAATCCGTTCCGCCGCACGTCCAGCGGCTGCGTTTCGAGGACCGTGCCGTCCGCAAGGACCAGCTCGAGCGACTCGACGTGCTCGATGATCGAGCCGTACTTGGCGGAGTTCATCCCCGACGCGTTGGTGGCGATCATTCCGCCGATGGTGCAGTAGTCCCCCGTCAGCGGCTCGGGCAGAAGGCATCTGTCGAAGCGGCCGAGGACTTCGTTCACTTTGGAGAAGGTTGCGCCCGCCGGCGCGGTGACCGTGTCCTCGTGGACGTCGATCTCCGTCTCAGGGCCCATGTAGGCGCTCGTGTCGATGACCACGCCCTTCCCCAGGCAGCCGTCGACCGGGCTGGTCCCGCCGCCGCGGAGGGTCACCGGCACCCCGTTCGTCCGGCACCACTGAAGCGTCTTGATGATATCGTCGCGGCCGCGCGGGCGGACCACCGCGAGGGGCAGGATCTGGTAGACGCCCGCGGCCGTGCTGTACATCGCCCGCGAAAAGTCATCGGCCAGCACGTCGCCCGCGATTTCGTGAGCCAGGTCGCCGGGAACGGTTGTAGTGAGAGGCGTCATCGAGGTTGGAGCCGACCTCTTCCTCCTCCGTCGGGGGTGTTCCGCTATCGCGCGCCAAAACTGCGCCAAACCCATTGTAGAACAAACAAAGGGGCAAAACAACGTGCAGTTCAGAGGGCCATCTGCGGCGGAAAACACGAGACCCTTCACCCTGGGGGGTACAACTCTTGCCCCACGTGGGACGAGAATTGAACCCGCCAAGCCCAGGAAGATCCCGCAGAAACGGCCCAGCTATGCCCCCTGAATTTGCGGTCACTTGCAGCGAGGCTTGACAATCCTCACGCCGCTGAGCATCCTATCCGTTCGCAGACCGGCCCGGAGAAACGTGATGAAGAAGATCCTGATGGCGGTGACGGAGGAGAACTACCCCGCCGTGATCACGCCGGAGGTGGAGGCGAAGATCAAGGCGCTGGGCGACGTGGTCCAACGGAAGGACCTCGCGAACAAAGCGACCGAGGACTATGACCCGGAAGCTGCGTACGTCAAGGCCATCCGCGAGGTGCAGCCGGAGATCATCATCACCGGCTGGGGCACGGCGATGCTGACGATGAAGGCGTACCGGGCCAGCCCGGGCCTGAAGTACCTGTGCCACTGCGCCGGCACCGTCCGCAAGCTGGTCGCGCGCGAGGTGATCGAGGCTGGTTTGCTCGTGAGCAATTGGGGGCCGCTTCCCGCTCGGACGGTCGCCGAGGCGTCGCTGATGATGACCCTCGCCGGGCTGCGAAAGGTCAGCGGCTTCATCCGCGCGATGGACGCCGGCCGCTGGCGCACCGACGACTTCACCGGCGCGAGCCTGTTCGAGCGGAAGGTCGGCTTGCAGGGCCTCGGCGTGATCGCGCAGGAGTTCGTGCGGCTGCTCGGGCCGTTCGGGTGCGAGGTCTCGGCATACTCGCCGCACTGCCCGGACGAAGTGTTCGAGCGGCTGGGCGTCCGGCGCGAAACAAGCCTGGCGAAGCTGTACGCGGAGAACGACGTTGTCTCCATCCACGCGTCGAACACGCCGGAGAACTGTCACGTCGTGAACAAGGAGATCCTCGACGGGATGCAGGACGGTGCGGTGCTGGTCAACACGGCACGCGGGGCGATCATTGACGAGGCCGCACTGGTCGACGTTCTGAAGCAGGGCAGGATCTGGGCGGCGCTGTACGTGTACGAGACGGAGCCGTTGCCGGTGGATTCGCCGTTCCGCGGGCTGACGAACGCGCTGCTGATGCCGCACCAGGGCGGCCCGACCGCCGACCGCCGGAAGGACATGGGCCGGCACGCGCTCGCGAACCTGACCCGCTACATCAACGGCGAGCCCGCCACCGACGTGGTGGACTTGCGGAAGTATGATCTGATCACGTAGGAACCAATGAGCAGTAATCAGCGATCACTGGTCACTGGTAACAGCGGGGGCGTTCCTCGCCGCGCAGCACGCGCAGCGCGCCCAGGGCGAGCGCGTCCATCTCCATTTCACCCGGCACCACGTGCACCGGCGCAAGGAACCGGACGCGGCGGCGGATCCGGCCCACCAGCGGCCTGCACCGCGCCAGCGCCCCGGACAGGACAATCGCGTCGACCTCGCCTGCGAGCACCGCGGCACACGCTCCGATTTCCTTGGCGACCTGGTACGCCATCGCCGCAATGACGCCGCGGGCTCTCCGGTCGCCCGCTCTCGCCCGCTGCTCCACTTCCCGCATGTCGTTCGTGCCCAGATACGCGACCACGCCGCCGGCGCCGGTGATCTTGCGGAGCGTCTCCGCCAGCGGCGTCTTTCGCGCCAGCCGCACCAGGTCCGCGGCAGGCAGCCCGCCGCTCCGCTCGACCGCGAACGGCCCATCGCCGTCCAGGGCGTTGTTGACATCGATGGCCGCGCCGCGGCGATGCGCCGCCACCGAAATCCCGCCGCCGAGATGAACCACCACCAGGTTCATCGCCTCGTAACGCCGGCCCAGCTTCTTTGCCACCCGCCGCGCCACCGCCTTCTGGTTCAGCGCGTGCCAGATGCTCCGGCGTTCGAGCTCCGGAATGCCCGTGAAGCGCGCCTCGGGACACAGCTCGTCGACCACGACCGGATCGACGATGAACGCCGGGGCGCCGGCGAGCCCTGCGATCCGCGAACCGATGATCGCCCCCAGGTTGCTCGCGTGGACCCCGTGCCGGCCGCGCTCCAGCTCGTCCAGCATCCTGGGCCCGACCCGGTATGTGCCGGAGGGACAAGGTGCGAGCAGTCCGCCCCGCGCCGCGACCGCGTCCAGCTCTCTCGGATGGACGCCGCACTTTGTGAGCGTTCTCAGCACTGTCGCTTCGCGCATCGGCACCTGGTCGGTAATTCTCTTGAACTTCTTGAGCGACCGGGCCGGGTGCCGAACGGTCTCCTGTCGAACGCGGCGCGCGCCGCGATACAACGCGATCTTCGTGGAGGTCGAACCCGGATTGACGACCAGCACGAGATAGGACGTGCCGTCTTTGGGGGTTCTCCCGGCCAAGGGCTATGCCTCGATCATTGCGGCGGCAAACGCGATGCTGAGGAATTTCATTCGCGCCGTGTCGGCGCGGGCAGGCACGACCACCGGGACCCGGGCGCCCCAGATGATACTGGCGCCCTCCAGCCCCGCGAAGCACGTCAGCGCTTTGTACAGGACGTTGGCGGTTTCGATTTCGGGCGCGACCAGGATGTCGGCCTGGCCGGCGACGGGGCCGGTGAGCGCTTTCGAGCGGGCCACCTCGGGCGAGACCGCGTCATCCAGCGCGAGCGGGCCCTGCACGGCGATCTCGCCCAACAGCCCCGCCTCGCTCATTCGCTCGATCAGCTTCGCGTCCAGCGTGGCCGGCATGGCAGGCAGCTCAACGTGCTCTATCGCGGTGAGCATGGCGACCTTGGGGAGCTTGACGCCCAGCCTCCGCACCACTTCTGCCGCGTTCTTGATGATCTCTATCTTCTGCGAGAGGTTCGGCCGGATGTTCACCCCCGCGTCCGTGACCACCACCGGTTTCCCCATCGGGGGCGCGTCGAACAGGGCGACGTGGCTCAGCATCCGCTCGCCGCGCAGGCCGGTGGCATGGTCCAGCACGGCGCGGATAATCGTCTTGGTGGGCAGATGCCCTTTCATCAGGACGGGGGCGGCGCCCTGACGGACGAGCTCCGTCGCCTGCCGCGCGACTTCCTCCTCCTCAGGCACGTCGTAGAACTCGAAGCCGTCGAGCGAGATGCCCAGGGCCCGGGCCATCGTGGTGATGGCCCTCTGTCGGCCGACGGCCAGCGGCTTGGCGATGCCCGCGTCGAGCGCCATGCGAAGGGCCTCGAGCGACTCGCTGTCCTCCGGCGCCGCACAGGCCACGGTGACCGGCCCATGGCGCTCGCGGACCAGGGGGATCAGGTCTTCGACTTTCCGCACACAGATCACTTCGGCTCTCCCGCGCTCACGGCCACCCGTCCGCTGCGCGCACACTCCTGGATGCCAAACGGCTGGAGCAGACGGACGAAGCCGGATATCTTCTCCTCGGCCCCGGTCATCTCGATGGTCATGGTCTTGTGTCCCATCGCCGCCACGTTGGCGTGCATTAACTCGCAGATCTGCATCAGGCGCGGCAGGTCCTGCGGCTTGGCGTTCACCTTCACCAGCACGAGCTCGCGGTCGAGGAATCCGCTGCGGTCCAGGTCTTCGACCTCGACCACGTCCTCCAGCCCGACCATGTCTTCGGCCATGGGCTTGAGCTGATCTTCCTCGCCCTCGATGACGACCGTGATCCGCGACACCTTCTCCTCTTCCGACTCATTGACCGCGAGGCTGTGGATGTTGATGTCTCGGTCCGCAAACGCCGTGGCCATTCGGGCGAGCACGCCGGGCCGGTTGCGCACTAAGCAGGAAATGGTGTGACGCATCGCACGTCCTCCTTCCGATCCGTCTATCCACGAATTGTCGGCATGAGTGACCTTATCGTGACTCTATTATGCTATTCGCCGGCGCGCCGCGAGTCAATGCTCGGCTGCCCAAGCTCTGGCCGGCCAAAGGCGCCGGCTCCCCGGCCCGCTCGGCGTTCCGGCGCTTTACAAAGGCGCCCGAAGCGGGTAGCTTGTGGCCTTCGGTCGCCTGGCCTTTTCCCGCGAAGGAGATTCCCGCTTGCGGCGCTATGTGCCGATCAGCATCGCGATCCTCGTGTGGGCGTGGACCGGGATCTTCGTCAAGACCCTGAAGGACGCGGGGTTCGATCCGTTCACCCAGAACGTCTACCGGTACGCCGCGGCCACGGTGGCGCTGCTGATCCTGACCGGCCTCATGAACCCGGCCGGGTTCAAGAAGGCTCTCAAGCGCCCGTGGGTGTTTGCGCTGCCCGGCCTGGCGATGGCGGGGTTCCAGACGTTGTGGGTGCTGGGGATGTACCGCGTGGAGCCTGCCTTTGCCGGGATCATCGGGCAAAGTGACATGCTGCTGATCATGCTGATCGCGCTGTTCTTCGCTGACGAACGGCGGATGGTGTGCAACCTGCGCTTCGTGACGGCGATCTTTGTCGGCCTGATCGCCGTGATCGCGTTCGTGGCGCTCGCCCCGCCGTCCGCCACCGAGAGAGCCGGCGGCCAGGGGAGCTTCCTCCTCGGCTCGGCCTTGGTGCTGGCCGGCTGCGCGATGTGGGTGGTCTTCGCATACATCACCAAGTGGCTGGTCAAAGGGCACGGGGCGATGGTGCTGTTCTCGTTCAGCGCCGTGTTCGCTACGCTGCTGCTGACGGCGGTGGCGCTGGTCGCCCAGACCGCCGGCTGCGGCCAGGTGAATTTCGGACATGTCTTCGAGGTCTCGTGGCCGTTCCTCCTGCTGCTCGTCGGCTCGGGGGTCCTGAACGTCGGAATGTGTCAGGCGCTGTTCCAGCACAGCGTCCGGCTTCTGGGGGTCACCTTGACGCGAGGGCTGGAGCTGATCATCCCGCTGCTCACGGCGTTGTTCTCGCATCTGGTCCGCGGCGAGCAACTGAGCGGCGGACAGTGGATATGCGGCTTCATCCTGCTGGGCAGCGTGGCGTGTCTGACCGTGCTGGGGAAGCGGCTGAAGCCGGACTGATCGGTGTCGACCGTGGCCGCGCTTCTCGCTCGCCGGCAACCGGTCACCGGTGCTGATTCTTGTGTTGAGGCGGAGGCGGCGCGGTGATATCATAGTCTCTGCGCACCCGATGCAAGTCCGTACGGAGGCGGCGAAGTGGTCAAGGGGATCCGGCTTACCGCGTCCAGTCTGATCGACCGGTATGGCATACCGGAGGGGGCCGCGCGGCGCATCGCCCGCCTGGCGTCGGCCAAGGTCGACGTCACGGAGGAGGTCGCGCGAGCCGCGGCGTCGGACGAGGCCGTCGCCGCGCTGCTGGCGTCGCCGAGGCTCCGGTCCGCCGCGAAATCCGCCGCCAAGCCGCTCACCACGGAGAGGTTGCAGGCCATCCGCGAGTCGCTCGGCGTGGGCGGCTCCGCCATCGAGCTGGTCGTCCTGCCGAAGCGCACCTGGCGCACCATCGCCTTCGAGCGGGAGCAGGGCGCCCTTCCCGCCCTCACGCCCGTGGGCGTGTCGACGCCGATGAAGCCCTCGGAGCTCAAGACCCTGTTCACCGCCGACGAGGTCAAGCGGCTGAAGCTGTTTGTGCTGACCAGCGCCG
Organism: uncultured Planctomycetota bacterium; assembly: GCA_964505325.1. Classification (GTDB taxonomy): domain Bacteria; phylum Planctomycetota; class PUPC01; order PUPC01; family PUPC01; genus CAZDHT01. The sequence goes on from CAZDHT010000044.1 coordinate 12,484, forward strand.
AGCCGAAGGAGCGGATTACGGCGATCCGCCGGCTGGTACTGGCGCCGGGCACCACGCGCGAGAAAGGGGCGGTGCTGCTGGCGGCGCTCTCGGATGACGACCCGCAGGTTCGGCTCGAAGCGATCAAAGCGCTGGTGCCGCTGGGGCTCGACCCCGACATCGCGCGCGAGGCCCGGCGGCTGGTGTCCGGGACCGACAAGCAGAAGATCGGCGCCGCCGGGCGCATCGGCGAACTGGCCGCGGACGCGGGACAGGGCGAGGTGAGCGTCCTGCTCACCCTGGTCGCCGGCGCGCTTCGAGCCGAGCTCCCGAGCGAGGCCCGCCGCGCCCTGATCGAGTCGCTCGTCTCTGCGGCGCCTGTACTGACCGAAGACAAGAGCCAGCTCGCGGGAGCGGTGTCGCTGCTCGCCGAGCAACTCGCCGAGCGTCCGACGGAACTGTCCCGGCCTGTGCGGCACGCGCTCTCCGCTCTGGGCGCGGAAGACCCGGACGGCACGATCGACGCGCTGGAAGCCGAGGCCCAGCACGTGCCGGACGATCAGGCGCGCCGCCTGCTGCTGGGAGCGCTCAGCAGCCTGCACGTGCCCCAGGCGCGCCGGCGACAGATCGCGGAGAGCATGACCAAGGAGTTGCTGGCGGCGCCGGAGCCCGAGACCGACTGCCTGGGCATAGCGAACGCCCTGTGCCGATGGGGTGAGGTCGCGGCGGACGTCCTGCTGGATGCCCTGAACCGCGCGCCCCGGCAACAGAAGAGCTTCATGCTCCGGATCCTGGACGACATCGCTTCGCGGCGCGATTGCCCGCTGCGGGCGAAGAAGGCCGTCGCCGGCAAGTTCCTGGGCATGCTGAAGACCGACACCCCGACCACCCGGGCTGTCCTGCTCGAGTGTGAGATTTTCTCGGATCATGCGCTGCCCTCCTCGCTTCGCGCTGAGATCGCGGCCGAGCTTATCCAGCACGTGCATGAGTTTGGCAGCCCTCGGATGATCGACGCCATCGAAGACACCATCGCCAAACTGGGCGCCCCGGCGATTGACCCGCTCTCCAAGCTGCTGACGGAGGGCGTCCGCGACCGCGAGCGGATCAGCGCCGCGCGCGTGCTCGGCGAGGTGGTCGCCCGGCTGCACGGGACGGGGGCGAGGCGCTCGCAGTTCGCGGTGGCCGTGCTGATGACGTGCGTCAGGCAGCTCGACAAGGGGTTCCCGGACCGCAATGTTCTGGCGGCGGCGATCGGGCGGATGTGCACGAGCAAGGCGATACCGTCGGACACCGTGCGGCGGGTGGCGCGCGGGCTGCGCGTCCGGGTGGGCAAGGAGCCGTACTCGTTCGGGCTGCTCGAGGGGCTGGGGCACCTGGCCGCCAGCCCGAACGTCGAGTTGGAGACGCGGGTCGAGGTCGCCGAGTCGCTCTTGCGTCTTCTGGAGGTCGAATTGCCGGAGATGCATTCGAAGAGATTCACCGGCGGCGAGAAGACGGTGTTCATCGCCGGGAACGAGGCGGCCGCATACACCGATATGATTCCGATCCTTCTCGACGGCCTGTCCAACGTGTGCGTGCACGCCGGCTCGGCGGCGCTGCACTCCAGGCTGGTCGAGGCGCTCATCCGGAAGTGGCACCAGGCTTCGAGCTGGCGGCTGGTGTGGGGGCCCGCCAACACCCTCAAGCTGGCCGAGGTGCTCGGGAACATCGCGATGGCTCCCAACTCGGGGCGCGAGACCCGGGTCGAGATCGCCGGGGCGCTCGGCTCCAGCTCGGACATGCTGCCGGTCCTCCGCGTGCTCGGTCGGTTGTTCGCCACCGATACCTCCTCCGCCCGGATGGGGGGGCTCGCCGCCCTGGTCGCCCAGCATCTGCTCGACCGGATGGCCTCCGGCTCGGGAGACCGCATCGAACTGGACGCGACGGTGACGACGTCCTTGGCAACGATCGGGGCCAGAAAGAACCTGGGCGCCAAGGACCAGGCCGGGCGGCTCCGGCGCGGCATCGCCACGGTGCTGTTCAAGGCGCTGCGGAACGGCGCGCCCGGCGCGAGGCCGGCCCTTGCCAGGCTGGCCGAGTCGCACGCCGTTGACGGCAAACTCCGGTCTGAGATCGAGACAAGGCTTGCACAAAGCTGAATCCATCCCGCCCGCCTGCCTCGATGAGATCGAAGCGGTGTACGCCGAGCTGGACGCCGAGCTGTCGGCGCTGGGTTACGCCTGCCGCGCGTGCGGCGAATGCTGCGACCTCGTCCGCAACAAATACCGCCTCTATCTCAGCACGCTGGAACTTGGGCTGGTGCTGAACCGCATGAAGATCGACCGGCTCCCGCCGCAACGGGACGGCCGCTGCGGCTTTCAAGCCGGCACCACGTGCACCATCCATTCGGTCCGGCCTCTCGGGTGCCGCACGTTCTTCTGCGAGGCGGAGGGCATGCACCTCCAGGAGATTTACGAGAAGTACCTCAAGAAGCTCCGCCGCTTGGCCGAACGATATGGGTGTGAATGGAACTACTCTAGGAAGTACCCTGAGTGAGCTTCCCCCGAAGAGGCCCGGCAGGAAAAAGAAAAGCCCCGCAGCCGAATAACTCAGTGCTCTGGGAGGGAGAGAGCGAGTATACCGGCCAAGCGGGGCTTTTATTCGCGAGTGCGGCCCTCCCTGACCGTCCACCCGCGCTACGCTGTCAAATAGCAGGAGGTCAGAGCCTGCGCTCAGACTGGCTGCTTGCTTCATTATCGGAACGACCCGTGCTGAGATTAGAGAAAACGTAACACTTCTGCCAAGGGAAACCGGGGACAGATAACTTTCTTTCGCCGGACAACGGACAAGCATTGCGCGGAGGGGATTGGCCCGGCGAAAAAAGTTATCTGTCCCCGGTTTCCTGTCTTTCCGCACCTTCTGCGAATCTTCTTGAATCGCTTACCGGGTTGCGGTTAGAATCAAAGAGGTAAGCCTTCCCGGCTGTCACCCGGCGGAGACCGCAATGCCCGTTCCCACCATCGAATGGGTCGGTGGGGTCGATGGACACGTCCGTCTCATCGACCAGACGCTGCTGCCGACCGAGGTGCGATTCATCGAGTGCACCGGCGTCGAGGCGCTGTGGGAGGCCATCCGCTCGCTTCGCGTGCGCGGAGCGCCGGCGATCGGTATCGCCGGGGCGATGGGCGTTGTGCTCGGCGTGCAGAACTGCGCCGCCGAGACGGGCGCGGAGCTGGCCGGGGAGGTCGACCGGTGCGCCGACTACCTCGCCACCTCGCGCCCCACCGCCGTCAACCTGTTCTGGGGCCTCGACCGCATGCGGCGCGTGGCCCGCGAGTCGGCCGACCAGCCGCCAGCGGAGGTCAAAGCGCGCCTGCTCGCCGAGGCGAGCGCCATCCTTGCCGAAGACAAGGAAGTCTGCCGCCGGATCGGCCGCAATGGCGCCCATCTCATCCAGGACGGCAACACCGTGCTGACGCACTGCAACGCGGGCGGCCTCGCCACCGCGGATTACGGCACCGCCCTCGCGGTCATCTACGCCGCGCACGAAGAGGGCAAACGCATCAGCGTTTACGCCGACGAGACCCGGCCGCTCCTCCAGGGCGCCCGCCTCACCACTTGGGAGCTGATGCAGGCGGGCATCGACGTGACCCTCATCTGCGACAGCACGGCCGGGATGCTGATGCGGCAGGACAAGATCGACCTCGTCATCGTGGGCGCCGACCGCATTGCCGCGAACGGCGACGTGGCCAACAAGGTCGGCACCTACAGCCTGGCCATCCTTGCCAGCGAGCACGACGTCCCCTTCTACGTCGCCGCGCCCGTCTCCACCTTCGACCTGAACATCGCCACCGGCGACCAGATTCCCATCGAGGAGCGCAGCGGCGACGAGATCACCTGCGGCTTCGGAAAGCGCACGGCGCCGGAAGGCGTCAAAACATATTCACCCGCGTTCGACGTGACCCCCGGCCACCACCTCACCGGAATCATCACCGAGCTCGGCATCATCTCGCAACCGACCACCCAGGCGATCGCGGAGCACTTGCAGGAGGCGAACCGATGAGACTCGCGCGTGCCCGGGCCCTGATGCCCGCGATGCTGGCCTCGCTCTGCCTGGCCTCGGCCGCCGCCGGGTCCGCCGGCCTCGACGCCACCATTACCGACACGCTCAAGTACGACATGCGACTGACCGACCTGAAGCTCAGGGTCAAGCCCAAGCCGGGCTCCGGCGGCAAACCGGCCACCCTCGAGCGGTTCATCGTGGTGTCCGGTCGCGACCGCCTGAACCTGTGGATCTCACAGATCGCGACCGCCGAGTTCTCTCAGAAGGCCAAAGGCCGCATCGAGGTCAAGGCGGTCCTGCAGGGCCAGGGCGACCAGATCGCCGGCGTCGTCGAGGGGACCGCCCGCTGCTACTTCGAGGGCCGCGTCGCCGAAGGGCGCCGGAAGGGCCGGGTCGCCCGGGTCCCCATCACCGAGGTCAAGGCCCTCAAGATCCACACGGTCTACAAGGGCGTCGTGCGCCTGGGCAAGGCGGGCGAGATGATCCCGATGCCCGCCCCCGACCAGGACGTGCTGTGGGTCTCGTCCGTCCCGTTCGGCGCCAACGTGTACGCCAAGCCGTTCGACTGCGCGGCGGCGAACGTGTGGAAGGAATACATGTACATCGGCAAGACGCCGCTGATGCGCGAGCTGGGCGCCGGCAAATACGCAGTCAAGATCATGGTCCCGGCGAAGCTCGCCGCCGCGCTCCGGCCCTCCACCAAGCTGGGCGAAGACACCAATCCGTTCGAGCACGACGGATGGGGCGAAATCCATTTCAAGCAGAACGAGAACGTGATCTCGTCGGTGGTGTACACGGTGATCAAGACCGATGGCAGATCGGCCGTGCTCATCTCGCTGTTCCAGCGGAAGGGCGCCTCGCTCGACGAGGTGGTCGCGGCGTTCCCGGAAGGTCACAACTTCGACTTCTCCGAGAAGAAGCTCGAGGGCGCCCTCCTCTTCCAGCAGATCCCCAAGACGGACATTCCGAAGCTGGTCGACGGGTTGCGCCGCGGCGGCAAGATCATCTGGCACGGGAAGACGAAATCGATGATGATCGAACTCACTCCGGGGCCCCGCGGCTGGAAGATCGGCGGCGCCCAGCGCCCGAAGAAATGACGGGGATCATAATGAAGCACCTGCTCTTGCTGACCGCGGCCGCGGCATTTCTCTGTGTTGATGCGTCGGCCGCGGCGTTTCACAAGATCGACGGCACGGCGGTCACGGGCACGCTTCAGTCGGTCGACGGCCAGGGCGTGATGTCCGTCCAGCCCGACAAGGGGGACGTGGTCCGGATCAAGTCCGACGAACTCATGCGGATCGAGTTCACCGAGGATACCCAGCCGGACGAGCTGATCGACGGCGTGGTGGTGTATCTGCCCGGGGGCGACCGGGTTTGCGGCAAGCTCGCCAAGAGCTCGCAGACCCACGTCGAGGTGGTGAGCAGATCCCTCGGCAGCCTGAGCCTGTCGCTCGAAAAACCCCTCGCCCTTGAGTTCCGCCGCGCCGGTGAACAGCCGAAGGACGCCGAGAAAATGCGCGCCCGGATGCTCGCCAACCAGACCAAGAACGACATCCTGTTCTCCGCCAACGGCGACCAGATGCCGGGCATCCTGGTCAAGTTTGACGGCGACAAGGTGGTGCTCAAGTCGGCGCTGGGCGAAATCCCGCTGAAGACCTCACGGCTGTTCGGCCTGTCGTTCGCCGCGCGCAAGCGCGCCCCGCCGCCGCCCTCGCTGCTGGCGGTCGCCCGCTGCGCTGACGGCAGCATCGTCACCGGCCAGCTCAAGGAATCCCAGAAGGGGATCATCCGGCTTGCCCTCGTCGCCGGCGGCGAAGTGAGCATCCCCTCAACCGCCCTCGTTGACCTCGGTTTCAAACAGGGAAAGCTGGTCTACCTGTCCGACCTCAAGCCGGCGGACGAGAGCTACACGCCGTACTTCGGCGGCGATCATACCTGGCCGTACCGCCGCGACCGGAGCTACGACCGCAAGCCCATCCGCCTCGCGGGAAAGACGTACCGCAAGGGCCTCGGCACCTACTCCGGCATGAAACTCACCTACCACCTCGGCGGCGAGTTCTCCCGGTTCGTTGCCTGGGTTGGCATCGACGACGCGGACGTCAACCACCACGGCGACGTGGCCGTGCGCGTGCTGACCGACGGCAAGGAAGCCTTCAAGAAGGCGTCCATCACGCGCAAGACCGGCCCGGTCAAGATCGAGTTGTCAATGAGCAAAGTGAAGAAGCTTCAACTCGTCGTGGAGTTCGGCGGCAACATGCACTTCGGGGATCTGACCGACTGGGCCAACGCCCATCTCATCCGATGACCGGCCGCCACCAGCGGCGCTGCCATCGTGATCCTGATCACAATCTCAAGGGTGCTATCGAAACCCGGGTGGGGCAGGCATTCTTGCCTGCCACCGGGCAGACAGGAATGTCCGCCCCACCGCTTTCCGCTTCACTTGGCTGAAGTGTTACCCTTTCAGCAGCTTCTCGATGACACGCAACTCGCCCCAGTGGCAGTTCTGCTGCTGGATGGTCATCACGAACCATTCGCGGCGCGGGTTACCGCGGTTCGGGTCGCCGTCCGGCAGCACCGTCTCGTCGCCCGGCACTTCCTTGAGATCAGCGTCGGTGATGCGGTCGAGGTACGCCTCGGTCTTCGCCCGGACCTCTCTCCAGTAATCGACGAGCCACGCCTTCGACCTGAACGCCGCGCCGATCTCGTCCTCCGTCGGCCTCGGCGCCCGGAACACCCCGAACTCCTCGGGGATATCGTTGACGCCTTCGAGGACGCCGCCGACGTGGAAACGCTCGGTGACGACGATGTGCCCGAAGATCCATGCAGGGGCGTTGATGTTGAGCCGCGGCCGGACGCACATCGCGTCGTCCGGGATCGCCTCGAACGTCTTGATGATCCAATCCATCGTGTAGCCAAGTGTCCACTTGATCAACTCGCGCTCGGACATGTCCGTGTACATGAACGGCGTGTTGGTCATTCTCTTCCTCCGTGTTGTCTGCTTACCACCCGTGTGCGCGCTTGATCCGGTCGATGGTTTCGCGGTCGGCCTGGAAGGGCGAGTCGGGCGGCGTGGGTGTGGGCAGCCGCCGGGCCTCGCCGAACGGCGTGGCCTTGATCATCTCGTTGTACGCGATGACCATCAACGTCTCCAGGTTGACGACGTCGAGAATATTATACGCGAGCAGCGTGTCGAGCGCCTTCGTGTTGCCCTTTCGCAGGTAGTCGCGCCAGAGCAGGACGGCGAAGTAGCCGTCGACGTCGGCGAGGTCGTCGCGGTCGAGGCCGAGCTGCCGCTCGCAGCCCTTGAGCCCGCCGCGGTGACCCAGGCTGGCCAACACGTAGCGCAAGTCGATGTGGGCGTGCGGCATCGGCAGCCCGAGTGCGTTGCGGATGAAGGGCACGTCGAAACACTTGCCGTTGTACGTCACGATGATGCGGTATTGGGCGACGTCATCCGCGAAGTCGTCCAGGTTCCGGTCCCTGACGTAGTGGCGGATGGTCGTGCCATCGTAGAGCGCGATGGTGGTGATGTAGTCGCCGGGGGCGCCGAGGCCGGTGGTCTCGATGTCCACGTAGGCCACGGTGTCGCGAAACTCGGGGAACAGGCGCCAGTGCTCGCCCGCCGGCAGTCGGTCGCAGAAGTAGTGCGGGTTGCCGTCCGAGAGCTGCCGGGCGGACTCGCCGACGAGAGCTCTCAGCCGTTCGGCTCGTCTCGCGGAGAGCGGCAGGTCGGCGCCCTCGGTCAGCGCCTGCCATGAGTGAACGCCCGCAGACCACAGGCGACCTTCGGTCTTCGCGCCGACCCCGGGCAGATGGCAGAAAGTGCTTTCGAGCATGTATCCTCCGATCCGGCGGCTCCGAACGGCCGACGTTATCAACGGTGCAGGCGGATGGCAGAGCACTGTATAAAAATCTGCACTTCGCTCGTGCCCGTTTTGGGCCACTTCCCGCGTCGAACAGCGTGCTTCGTGACCGTTTCGGACCATTTCAGCATCGTTTCAGGCCGTTTCGCCGGAAAATGCCCTTCTCTCGATGCCGAATTCGGCCTCCAAACGGCCTGTCAAAATGGCAAAGTCGCCAGAACATCTTGTGGCCGCGATGCTTATGGCAAAATGGCTTCGTTTTGCAGAAACGCTTTGCGCGAAACTGCCACACAAGTGCCGCGAGCGGCGAGAGCACATTTCTGTGCAACTCACCGCTCGCCAAATAGTATACCACATGTGCGAATGGCTGTCAAGCGACCCGCCGGTTTTTCCCGACTTTTTCCGGCGGGATCCGGAAGCTCCGGACAGGATGGACCTGGCGTGCTTGCCTATGACCTTTGATGTCTTGGCTTGGTGGGGGCGGTTCGCGAACCACCCCTACGCATGCACCCATCGGCGGGTTCGGGGAAGATGCCCGCGCAGCCGGTGGCGCCGCGTTGACTCACGCGCGGGAAGGACATATAATCCCGGATGATCAGGAAGGATGAGTGATGTTCGAGTTGACGGTGCAGACGGATTTCTCGGCCGCACACAGCCTCCGCGGCTATGACGGGGCGTGCGAGCGGCTCCACGGCCATAACTACAAGGTCGACGTGGTGCTGTGCGGCGAGCGGCTCGGCGAGCTCGGCATGCTGATGGACTTCAAGGAGGTGAAGACGGCGCTGGCCGAGATCGTCGGGGCCTTCGACCACCAGTTTCTGAACGACGTCGCGCCGTTCGACACGATCAATCCGTCGGCGGAGAACATTGCTAAGGTGGTGTGCGATCGGCTCGCGGAGAAGGTTCCCGGCGGCGTCGCGGTGAAGGGCGTCACGGTCTGGGAATCCGACCGCTGTGCCGCGACGTACGTCCCGTGAAGGGGAATTGCACGAGGAGGATTTGCCACGGATGAACACGGATAGGCGCGGACGTTAGCGCTCTCTGCTCTGTGTCCATCCGTGTTCATCTGTGGCCGGGCTGTCCTTCGTGGTGAGAGAACTATGAAGCCAATCATTCAGGTGGCACTGGATTTTGACGAACTGCCTCGGGCGCTTAAGCTGGCACACGAGGCGGTGGCGGGCGGCGCCGACTGGCTGGAGGTCGGCACCCCGCTGCTCAAGAGCGAGGGGATGGAGGCGGTGCGGGCGCTGCGGAAGGAGTTCCCCGACAGAAGGATCGTATGTGACACCAAGACGATGGACGCGGGCCGCGCAGAGATGGAGATGGCGGCGAAGTCCGGCGCGAACATCGCCGTGGTGATGGGCATCGCGTCCGACGAAACCATCCGGGACGCCATCCGCGCCGGAAAGCACTACGGCATCGAGGTAGCGGTGGACCTGATGGAGGTCGTGGACCCTGCCGCGCGCGCCAAGCAGGTGGCCGAGTGGGGCGCCGACCAGATCTGCGTGCACACCCCCATCGACGCGCAGATGGCGGGGCGGATCTCGTTCGACCGTGTGAAGGCCGTCGCCGCGGCGGTCGATCTGCCTGTCGCGGCCGCCGGCGGCATCAATTCCGAGACGGCAGCGGAGGCGATCGCGGCGGGCGCCAGCATCATCATCGTGGGCGGCGCGCTCACCAAGGCCAAAGACGCCCGTCAGGCCGCCGCCGAACTGCGCCGGGCGGTCGACGAAGGAATCAAGGTAAAGACCGACCTTTACAAGCGGGCGACGGGCGACGACGTGCGCCGGGTGTTCGAGCTGGCATCCACCGCAAACATCTCCGACGGCAGCCACCGCATGCCCGGCCTCGCCGGCATCCGGCCCATCTTCCCCGGCTGCAAGATGGTCGGCCGGGCGGTGACCGTGCGGACGTATCCCGGCGACTGGGCGAAGCCGGTGGAGGCGATCGACGTAGCCGAGCCGGGGTCCGTGGTCGTGATCGCGGCGGGCGGGGCGCTGCCCGCCGTCTGGGGCGAGTTGGCCACGCACACCTCGGTGCAGAAGGGCCTGGCCGGAGTGGTCATCGATGGTGCGATCCGCGATACGCCGGAGATCCGCAAGCTCAACTTCCCGGCGTTCGCCAAGCACATCACGCCCAATGCGGGCGAGCCGAAGGGGATGGGCGAGATCGGCGTCCCCATCGTGATCTCCGGCATCCGCATATGTCCGGGCGACTGGATCATCGGCGACGACGACGGCGTGATCGTCGTGCCCAAGGAGCGGGCGGTCGAGGCGGCGAACCGCGGCCAGGACTGCTACGAGAAGGAAATCCGCATCCGCACCGAGATCGTCGAGGGCAAATCGACCCTCGCCCAGGTCCAGAACCTGCTCCGGTGGGAGAAGGTCTAGCGGCAAATGCCGAATGCCGAATGGCGAATGACGAAACGCCGAATGGCCGCGGTTCTCGGCCCGTGGCTCGTCGCCGGGGTGCTGACGCTGTCGGGCTGCCGCGGCCCGAACTGGCGGCCCGCAGGGCAACCGGATTCCGGTCCCGGCGGCGTCGAGCACAAACATGCTGCGGTCATCGAGACGGTCGTAGGCAGCGGCGGCAGCAAGGCGTGGGTCTTCGAACCCGATCAGCCCCGGCCCCGGACGGCTCCCGTCGTCGTCCTCCTCCACGGCTGGGGCGCGATGAGGCCGGCTTTCTACATCGAATGGATCCGCCACCTCGTCCGGCGCGGTAACATCGTCATCTATCCGAAGTACCAGGCCAGCCTGATAACGCTGCCCACGCGAATGCCACGCGCCGCCAAGTCGGCGATCCGAGACGCCCTCGCTGAGCTACGGAAGCCGGGCCACGTCCGCCCGGACGAGACCCGGTTCGCCGTCGCCGGCCACTCGCTGGGCGGGATCATGGCGATGAATATCGCGGCGAATGCGAAGGAGGACGGCCTCCCACCGCCGCGGGCGGTGATGTGTGTCGAGCCAGGCGAGCCCAAGCACGGGCGGCATTCCGTCAAATGGCTGACTCCTATCCCGAGCATCCTGGGCGACTACGCGGATGTCCCCAAGGGGACACTCGTGCTCATCGTCGTCGGCGATGACGACATCATGGTCGGCGACGTCGCCGCGAAGCTCATCTGGAAGGCCATCGAGCATCTGCCCGCGAAGGATCGCGACTACGTCACGGTCGTCTCCGACAGCCACGGCTCGCCCACCCTCGACGCCAGCCACCTTCTGCCATTGGCGCCGGCCAGGGGCTCCGTGGTCCGCCGCGTCTTCGGAACCACAGACGCCCTTGACCACTACGGGACGTGGAAGCTGCTGGACGCGCTGACAGACGCGGCGTTTTACGGGAAGAACCGAAAGTACGCGCTCGGCAACACGCCCGAGCAGCGCTACATGGGAAAATGGAGCGACGGCACCCCGGTCAAAGAACTGAGAGTCCTGAACAAGTGAGAACTTCCTCCGTACCGAAGACTCGTTGGTGCGTCCGCCTCCGCCGGGCTGCGATGCTGGCGCTGCTCGCCTTCGCGATGTCGGCTTCCAGCGCCCGCGCGGTCGAGTGTCGCCTGGGCGATGACGGATCGATTGCGATCTGGCTGCTGAGCCCGCCCTTCCCGCTGGATACGAGAGCGGGCTTTGCCAAAGACCTGCTGCCTCCGAAGAGGGGCGAGACGAGCGCGGTGCGCCGCATGGAACGCCCCGGCCCGGTCCCCAAGGGCTGGGTCAAATGGCGGGGCGAGGCGTTCAGCGCCGGGCACTTGGACGTCAGCCGGCGGTGCCTCAAGCGCGGCGAATCGGTGTTCTACGCTGCCTGTGAGCTCCAGGCGCGCCAGGCCGGCACATACCTCCTCAACGCGGCGTACTGGTCTCAGCTTGCCGTGTGGCTCGACGGCAAACGCGTGCTCGAGGGAGCCGGCGACAACGATCTGCTCGTCCCGAGGAAATCGGTACAGGTCAAGCTGGAGCGCGGCAAGCCGCACCACCTGCTCGTGAAGCTGGGCTCGAGCAGGCAGCAGGCGTTCCTCAAGCTGACCCTGACCACGACCGACCCGGAGCCGAAGGCTGCGCCGGTGAGCTGCATTGTGCGCATTCCGCCCGAGCGGGTGGGCGAGCTGCTGGCGCAGTCCCTGATGCTTTCCGCGCCCGGCGGCCAGATCATCCAGGTCAACAAAATCATCCCGATGAACATCGGCGCGGCGGCGGGCTGCCCGCTCGTCAAGGGCGAGGTGACCGTCAGCGCCCTCATCGTGGATCACAAGGGCCGGCTCGTCCGGGAGTTCAAGAAGGCCAAGATCAGCGGGAAGGACCTCGCCATCCGGGGCATCCCGCTGCCCTGGATTGTGCCCAAGGAATCCGAGGTCCCCCGGTACACGGTCCGCGCCGACGTGCTCTACGCCGCCGAGGGCGAAGCGGCCGGCAAGAAGGTCGGCGAACTGAAACAGTCTTTCTATTTGGCGAAGGGGCTGAACAGCTGGATGCGGGCGCTCCGAAGGCGCCTGGAAACGGTCGAGCTCCAGATCGGGGCTCGCCGCCGGTATATCGAGCCGGACTTTGCGCTGGCCCGGCTCAAGCTTGAGAAGGCCCAGCTCTTCGGGCGGGCCAACGAGTACGGGTCGACCCCGTGGGGCAGCGTGGTGGAAGAGCTGGAGGCCTGCGAGCTTGCCGTCGCGCGCCTGGAGAAGCACCGGAAGCGGCCCGTCCGAAGAGGGCTGACCGAGCATGCCTACATCTCGACCATGGACGACCAGCCCCAGCCGTACTACATCTACGTCCCCCGAAAACACACCGGCCGCACCCCCTTGCCGTGCCTGGTGTATCTCCACGGGTATAGCCCCGACCTGAACAAGCTGAACTGGGAGCTGATCCCGCGCGAACTGCTCGACTACTGCGAGAAGTTCGGCTATTACCTGGTCGCGCCGTTCGCCCGCAGCAACACCGACTTCCAGGGCGTCGGCGAGCTCGACGTGATTCACGTCTTCCAGCTTCTCGTGCGCCAGTACCCCATCGACCCCGACCGCGTCTTCCTGTTCGGGTACTCGATGGGCGCCATGGGCGCCTTCACCGTCGGCGCCCACTTCCCCGACGTGTGGGCCGGGATCGTCTCCATCTCCGGCCGCGCCGATTACTACCTGTGGAAAGACCTCGACCGGAGCAAGGTCGAGCCGTACAAACGGCACCTGATCGACATGGAGTTCGGCGCTTCCATGCTCGGCAACTATCGGAACCTGCCGGTGCTGATGTACCACGGCGGGGCGGACACCCTCATCAAGCTCGAGCAGTCGCGGCAACTGCACATGAAGCTGAAAGGGCTTGGCGCCGACGTCACCCTCCACGAGCTGCCCGGCGAAGACCACTGGATCATGAGCAGCGTCATGCTGGACGACGCGGTGTTCAAGTGGATGGCCAAGAGGAAGCGCAACGCCTGGCCGGCGGAGGTGGACTTCACCACCTACACGATCAAGTACCGCCAGTCCTATTGGGTCACCGTGCTCGAGATGGTCCGCTGGGGTGACCCGATCAACGTGCACGCGAAGTTCAACCGGGACAAATCGATGCTGGAGGTGAAGACGAAGAACGTCGCGTCGCTTCGGCTGAATCTGTCCAAGGAGCTGATCGGCGAAGCGCCCAAGTTGACCGTTCGCATCAACGGAAAGACGTACAAAGTGACCAAGCCGGGCCCGGTCACGTACGAGGTCGAACCGACGAAACGGGTTGGGAAGCTGCGGAAGACGCCGCGGTTGTGCGGGCCGGTGAAAGCGGCGTACAACCGGCGGTTCCTCCTGGTCATCGATTCCGGGGGCGACACAGAGGAAGACGCCAAGCGGTTCAGGCAGGCGGTGATCGACGCCGCGTCCGAATGGTACCAGTTCACCAAGTCGATGCCGCGGGTCAGGCGCCATAGCCGGGTCACCGACGCCGACGTCACGCAGTCCAACCTCATCCTGTACGGCAAGCCGTCGCACAACGCGAAGCTCAAGGAAATCGCCGGCAAGCTCCCCATCAAGATTACCGGCCAGGGCTTCGAATTGCAGGGCAAGAAGTACAGCAGCCAGACCCACGGGCTGGTGATGATTTATCCCAACCCGCAGAACCCGGCGCGGTATGTGGTGATCCGCTCCGGGTTGCCTTACGGCGAGCTATTGTCCGCCAACCACAAGTACGACCTGCTCCCCGACTTCGTGATCTTCAGGAACGGCACGGACTACGACGACACGGACCGGGCGGTCGTGGCGGGCTTCTTTGACGAGAACTGGCAGGTCGCCGAGCGCCTCATCTGGCGCCGCGGGACGGACGCGCCCGACCCGCGCCGGGTCAAGCCGGAGCCGTTCGAGGCCCCCCCGCTGCCGGAGAACTAAGCGCCGCGTTCGCCCGCCGAAACACCGAGCGATCGTGTCCGCGAGCGATCGTTGGCGGTCTTGACATCCTGAAAGAACAGTCTATACTTGCGCCGGAAGACCAGATCATCGACGTGTCTTACTGCTCGCCGCCGGCGGGTGAAGGAGGAAACTGATGAGTCGCTTTTGGCTTGGATTGGGTGTCGTGGCGCTTGTTCTTTCCGGTGGGCTCGCCTGGGCCGCCGAACCTGACGCTAGGATACTGGAGCTCATGGTCAAGCAACTGAGAGACACCATCTCGGAGCTCCAGCAGGAGGTCCTGGACCTGCGTCAGGAGAATCGCCGCCTGACCTTCGTGGTCAAGACCGACGCCGACGTCCGTAAGCAAAACGCCAAGCTCCGCGAAGAGAACGAGCGGCTCAAGGCAACGGATGCTGCCGGAAAACTGCTGAAGGAGAACGAGCGACTGAGGCGGGACAACCAGTTGCTTATGGAGCTC
>CAZDHT010000045.1:0-26947 GCA_964505325.1 uncultured Planctomycetota bacterium
TGGCGAACCGGGCCTCTTTCGACCAGTAGGGGATGACCTTCTTCGCCCACTGCCATTCGAGGATTTCGAGGAAGTCCGGCGGCCAGGGGCAGGTGACCCAGTTGGGCTTGGAGGCCTTGTCGCTGTCGCCGGGGCAGCCGGAGAAGTTGACGACCGTCTTCAAACCGATCTTCTCGGCCAGCATCACCGTCTTTCGGTGCACGTCGTGGTTCTTCTTGGCGAACGCCTTGTTGGGGTGCAGCGGGTTGCCGTGGCACGAGAGCGCGCTGATCTCGAGCCCGCGGCTCTTCACCTTATCCACCCACTTGTCTCGCGCCGTCTTGCTCTTGAGCAGCCGGTCGATCGGGCAATGCGGATCGCCGGGGTAGTTCCCCGTGCCGATCTCGACCGCATCCAGCCCCGACTCCTTCACATAGTCCAGCGCATCCTCGAACTTCTGCCCGCCAAACACCGCCATAAATACGCCGAGCTTCATGTTTGGTCCTCCTTTTCAAGCAGGGCTCTCACGTGTGAAACGAACCGGCGCGCGCGATCGACGGCTTCGGCCCCATCCACGCGCGGCATGTCGCATGGCAGCGGCTCGTAGTCACCGGTCTGGCGCGCTTCGTACAGGGAGCGGATCACCTCGCCGGCATCGCGGGGCAATTCCCCGCTCTTGACCAAATGGAGGTTTACGGCTGAGATAAGTCCCTGGTGTGTGCGAAAGGCAAGCCCTTTCGCTAACAGCGCAGCGTTAGCCGCGTAGAACACGGCGTAGTAGGCGCGCGACGAGGCAAACACTGAGTAGCCGCGGTCCAAGAGCAGCTGGGCCGCCGCCAGCGACTCGTCCGCCTTTTCCAGGAACGCCGCCATCCGGACGGGGTCTGGCTCCGCCTTGCTCACAGAGTCACTCCATCACGTCGGGCATTGCTGAGGAAAGAGCAGCGACCAGCGTGGTAGTCCTCGCTCGACACCGCCTTGGCCGAGATCAGCCGTTCGCAGTGCTCGAATTGCACCGGGTCCAGAGCATGCACGATCGGCCAGATTTCGCTGTAGGGATTCACCTCCCCGTGCAGCAGCACGAGCAGGTCGATGTCGCTCTCCTCGTGGTAGTCACCCCGCGCCATCGAGCCGTAGAGCACCAGGCCGGCGAACCGCTCGCCGTAGAGCTCCTGCAATGCCTGTTTGCACTGCTTCAGGATGCCGTCGATCTCGGGCGAAACCACCGCGTCGCTCCGATTGTCCGCGGCCACAGGACCGATAGTACCCATACGACCTATGGGCCGCGGCTGATCACTAGTACTTCACCGGTGTCCACCGCCGCGTGCCGGCGCTTTTGAGGACAGCGTCGACGATGCACATCTCGACATGGCCATCGGCGAACGTTGCGTAGAGCGGGCGCTTGACCCGCCGGCCGCGGCGGATGTCCTTGTACGCCAGCATGCACATGTTTTTCGTGCCGACCGGATAGCCCTCGGTGTGGCCGCCGGGGTAGTGGGCGAAGGGCGCCGCCTCGGGGAACATCAGCGACGCGTCCTTGACCAGCTTCTCGTTCGCCTTGTCGCGATAGCCGATCCGGAGCTCGTTGGGCCGCTCCTGGTCCCACCAGATGGACGCCTTCGAGCCGTCGATCCCGAACGTGAAGCCGTTCTTGTAGCCGGCGCTGATCTGGCTGGTCACCACCGTCGCCGTCGCGCCGTTCGATAGTTTCATCATCGCCATCGCCAGGTCTTCCGTCCGCACGCGGTACTTCTTGTAGTCGCGGGCACTGAGCTTCTTGCCGGCGAAGGCCTCGATCTCGCGCAACGGCCGCAGGCGCTGCTTGTAGACGGTCATGAACTCGCCGATGACCTCGGTCACGTGGGCGCCCATCAGCGTCTGGATCATGTCGCACCAGTGGCTCCCGATGTCGGCGAAGCACCGGCTCAGCCCCGAGTCCTTCGGGTTGATCCGCCAGTTGTAGTCGGTCGGCTTGATCAGCCAGTCCTGGATGTACGTGCCGTGCGCGTTCCAGATCTCGCCCAGTATCCCCTTCTTGATCATCACCCGGGCGTGCTGGATGACCGGATTAAGGCGGTAGTTGAAGTTCATCGCGTTGACCAGGCCGCTCTTCTTCGCCAGCTTCACCAAGGCCCGCGACTCCTTCGAGTTCATCGCCAGCGGCTTCTCGCTGATGCAGTGCTTGCCCGCCTCGAGGATCGCGCAGTTGACCGGGAAGTGCAGGTTGTTCGGCGTGCAGTTATGGACCGCGACGATGTACGGATCCGCGAGCATCTTCTTGTAGTCGCCGTAGGCGCGCGGGATGCCCATCGCGTCGGCCTTGGCCTCGGCCACCTCCTGGTTGACCTCGGCGAGCGCGACCACCTCGATGTTCCCCAGCCGCCGAACCGCCTCGACGTGGGCCGGCCCAATGAACCCCGTCCCAATAACACCCACCTTGATGGTCTTCATCTGTGTCGCCTCCCAAGCACGTGAACGAATCCCGCCCAATGCCGCTATCTTACGGACGAGCCCACCGAGAATCAAGTGGTTTACATCGAGGGCCGGCCAAACGTGGAGCGGGCCTTTTCGCTTTCGGCAGCCTATGTACCATGCTATAATCTTGGACGCCAAAACGACACGGAGGTCCCCGTGGCGAAGATCCTTATCGTCGACAACGAGCCCGCCATTCTCGAAATGATCACCTGCGGCCTCGAACCGTCCGGCTTCGACCTCGATACCGCCCCCGGCGGACTGCCGGCCATCGAAAAGATGCAGCAGCGGGATTACGACGTCGTCATCACCGACATCCGGATGGACGACGCCGACGGCTTCCAGGTCCTCGAAGCCGCCCGGGCGCGCCCGTCGCCGCCCGAGGTCATCATCATCACGGGATTCGGGTCGATCCACTCGGCCGTCGACGCGATGAAACTGGGCGCGGCCGACTACATTGCCAAGCCGCTTGACATCGCCAGACTGGCCGAGACCGTCGGTACCATTCTCGAACGACGAAAAGGGCAGTCCACGGGGCCGGCCGACCGGGTGGACCCGGCGGACGGAGACTTCGCGGGCATGGTGGGGCGAAGCGAGCCGATGCAGCAGCTCTACCGCCTCATTCAGCAGGTCGCTCCGACCTCGTCGACCGTGATGATCGCCGGCGAGAGCGGAGCCGGGAAGGAGTTGGTCGCCCGCGCCATCCACGCGAACAGCCCCCGGCGCGACGGTCCCTTCGTCGCGATCGAGTGTGGCTCTGTTCCCGAGAGCCTCCTCGAAAGTGAGCTTTTCGGCCACGTCAGGGGCGCGTTCACCGGGGCGGTCGATGACAAGACCGGCCTGTTCGAGGCGGCGAACGGCGGGACCGTGCTGTTGGACGAAATCTCTGAGATGAAACGCGGGCTCCAGCAGAAGCTGCTCCGCAGTATCCAGGAGAAAGCCGTCCGGCCCATTGGCAGCACGACCGTGCGGAAGGTCGACGTCCGCATCCTGTCCGCGACCAACCGGGACCTGGGCGCGCTGGTCGCGCAGAAGACATTCCGCGAGGACCTCTATTACCGTCTGAACGTCGTGCCGATCCCTGTGCCTTCGCTCGCGGAACGGCGTGAGGACATCCCGCTGCTCGCCCAGCACTTCGCCCGCAAATACGCCCGCCGCTTTCGCCGACGGGCCCCGGCTATCAGCGACACCGTGCTCGCCGTGCTCAGCAAGGCCAACTGGCCCGGCAGCGTGAGGCAGCTCGAGAACGTCATCGAGTGTGCCGTCACGTTCACCGACGGAGACGAGGTCCGCCCGGAGCATCTCCCGCCCGATTTCATCGACAGCTTCGCGCTCGCCGGGAATGTTGCGGCGGGGAACAAAGCTGCCCGGAAGCGCCTCAAACCGGCCGACATCACGCCGCTCGGCGCCGCCATCCGCTACCTCGAACGCCAGATGCTTTCCAAGGCGCTCGACGCATCCAACGGCAACAAAGAGCAAGCGGCGCAGATGCTCGGCATCGACCGCGCTACCCTCTACCGCAAGCTCAAAGCCTACAAACTGGCCGAAGGCCGGCAGAGATCATCTCCGAACTGACACTCTGACCGTGGAGCAAGCCATGAACGCGATTCCCGTGTTTGTCGGACGCGCCGAACTGGAATGCGAGCTGGAGCAACTGCGCGACGAAGGGAAGGACGTCAAGCGTCTGAAGGCCGACTTCAAGCGGCTGATGCGGCGCGACCTGACGAAGCCCGCGGCACAGATCGCGGCGCAGGAGTTGATGCTCGCCGCCCAAGGGTTGCCCACGATCAAGGGCTATCCGCACATCGAGCCGTCCGACCTGCCGGGCATCCGGAAACAGCGCCCGCGCTTCCGCCTGCCGAAGCCGACGCTGCGCGGGAAGGCCCTGCTCGACCGATTGCACGGCGCATGGTTGGGACGGTGCGCCGGCTGCCTGCTCGGCAAACCCGTCGAGGGAATCCGCTCGAACCAGCTCTGGCCCTACCTCCGGGCGACCGGGCAATATCCGCTGGCGTTCTACATCTCGCCCAAGGCATCGAAGAAGGTGTTCGCCAAGTGCAACATCCCGGAGAACCGGCAGCGGCGGCTGCGCATCCCGTTCGAGGCCGGCTGCATGCCCGAGGACGACGACACGAACTACACCGTGACCGGCCTCGCCATCCTCAAGCAGCGCGGGCGCGACTTCACGCCGGCGCACGTCGGCGACTTCTGGCTGAGGAACATTCCCTATCACCACGTCTGCACGGCAGAGAAGATCGCGTACCGCAACATGGTGGCGGGTATCCTGCCGCCGCTCTCGGCGACGTTCTGCAACCCGTACCGGGAGTGGATCGGGGCGCAGATCCGCGCCGACTTCTTCGGCTACGTCGCGGTGGGCAAGCCGGCGGTGGCGGCGGAGTTCGCGTGGCGCGATGCCTCGATCAGCCACGTGAAGAACGGCATCTACGGCGAGATGTGGGTGGCGGCGATGCTGGCGGCGGCGCCGGCGCTGGACAGCCCGGCCGGCGTGATCCGCGCCGGGCTCGCCCAGGTCCCGAAGCGGTCCCGGCTCACGCAGCACGTCCGGCGCGTGATGGAGTGCAGGAAGGCGGGAATGACTGCGGGCGAGATGGAGGCGGACATTCACGCCCGCTGGGACGAGGACAACCGGCACCACTGGTGCCACACCATCAGCAACGCCGAGATCGTCGCGACGGGCCTGCTGTGGGGCGAGGCGGACTTCGGGAGGTCGGTGGGCATCGCCGTCCAGGCCTGCTTCGACACCGACTGCAACGGAGCGACGGTGGGTTCGATCGTGGGGATGATGCTGGGGGCGAGGAAGTTGCCGAAGCGGTGGGTCGCGCCGCTCAACGACACCCTGCAAACGGGCGTCGCGGGCTACCATACTGTGAAGATTTCCGGACTCGCCGAGGAGACCCTTGAACTCTACAAGAAAAATGCCCGGTAGCGACGCCCAGAGGACAGAAAAACATTTCAGCAAATCGAATTGACACGACCGCCGCTCCGCGCTATGATTCTCGACGGTGCGGCGGCTCGTCGCCCGTTAGCTGGGGGCCACCCTTTACCCTTTCGGATTTCGGTTCTACTTGGCCCCTGGCTTGCACGGACAAGGCCCCACCCCCGAAAGCTGTGGTCACTCCCCCTGCGGCTTTCATGGGGCCGCGGCGCTCGCCGCCGCACCACCCTTCAACGCCATCGAACAGAACGGTGGGGCAGACATTCCTGTCTGCCGCGCGGCAGGCAAGAATGCCTGCCCCACCAGGGTTGTGTTGGAGGTCCCAAATGCCCTTGAGGTGCGGCTACAGGTTGACGGCCACTCCCTTGTCGCGGAGGTACTCCTTGACCTGTCGGATCGTGAACGTGCCGAAATGGAAGACCGACGCTGCCAGAACGGCGCCGGCACCCCCTTCGGTGACCGCTTCGTAGAAATGCTCGAGCGTGCCGGCCCCGCCGCTCGCAATCACGGGCAGGCCGGTGGCGTCGGCGATGGCGCGGGTGAGCTGAAGATCGTAGCCCTCCTTCGTGCCGTCGGTCGCCTTGCTGGTGGGCAGGATCTGGCCGACTCCGAGGCCGGCCATCTCCCGGGCGAACTCGACTGCGTCCTTGCCGGTCGGGGTGCGGCCGCCATCAATGTACACCTCGCGTCCGGACGGGCACGTATCGCTGGCATCCGCATCGACGGCGATGACGATCTTGTCGGAGCCGAAACGTGCCACCGCCTCCTTCACCATGTCCGGGTCCCTGAAAGCCGCGCTGGAGATGGAGACGCAACTGGCGCCGGACGCCAGCGCCTGCTCTATGTCATCGCACGACTTGATTCCGCCGCCGACCGTCAGCGGGATGTCCACCGCCGCGGCCACCTTCTCGAGCACGTCGAACATGGTGCGGCGTTTCTCGACCGTGGCCGTGATGTCGAGAAACGCGATCTCATCCGCCCCGCCCTCTGAGTACGCCTGGGCCGCCTCGACCGGATCGGCCGCATCCCTGAGTTCGACGAAATGCACGCCCTTGACCACGCGGCCGTCTTTCATGTCCAGACACGGTATCACCCTGACTGCGTCCATTGTTCGCACCTCCTGATCGAGTCGGTCGGATTCTCCAAGGCACACTATACCGGCGAAACACCAGGCACACAAGACCCGCGAAGAGGGGAAAACGTGGCCGCTGCGGCGCAGTCCGGGAGGGGCCGTCTGTGCCAGGCGGCGGCTGCTCCCCAACGCCTGTTGTCTCCCCCCTTCTTCTCACCAAAGGGCAGGGGCATTAATGGGTTTCGGATGAGAAAAGGAAAAACGGGAAAACGGGAAAATGGGAAAGGAACTGCTCTGTTGAAAACCCGGGCGAGGGGCGTCGTAGAGATTCTTCGCTTCGCTCAGAATGACAGTCTAGAGCAGTCTACTGTGTTCATGTCATCCTGAGCGTAGCGAAGGATCTCGGTTTTTAACAGAGCAGAAAGGAACGGGTTTGCTGCCCTTCGGGCAGCCTGAGAGCTCTCCTTCCCGGTTTCCCACTTTTCCACTTTTCCTTGTCCCGCTCCCATTGATTACATGACTTTCAATAATTCGTTGAAAGTTTTTGCAGCGAACCATAGAATGCGCGCGTCTTGGCTTAAGACAAGGCATGTCAGGGCGACCGATGAAGATCGTATGCAAGAAATGCAGCTACCAGTTCGAGCGGCTGCCGGGGGCTGATTCGTCCGGGCCGTCAGCGGAAGAGGTCTGCCCGCGCTGCGGCGCCGCGGTCGACGTCGCCGCGCAAATCGCGGAAATGGCCGCCCGCACCACGCACGAGGGAGAACATGCCCCGCACGGCGACGCGCCGGTCGGTTCGGACATCTCACAACGGTCGCTGGGGGACTACGAGATCCTGGACGAGATCTCGCGCGGCGCGATGGGCGTGGTCTACAAGGCGCGCCACAAGACGCTGGGCCGGGTGGTGGCGCTGAAGGTGATGATCGCCGGCGAGCACGCCTCGCCCGACCAGGTCGTCCGGTTTGAAAAGGAAGCTCGCGCCGCGGCCAAGCTGCGGCATCGCAATATCGTCCCCATCTACGACATTGGTATCGAGGACGGGAAGCGGTTCTTCACCATGGATTTCGTCGAGGGCACGCCGCTTGACGCGCTGATCGCCCGCAAGAAGCTGACCCCGCGGCACGCGCTCGAGATCGCCGCGGAGCTGGGGGACGCCCTGGCTTACGCGCACGCCCGGGGCGTGATCCACCGAGACATCAAGCCGGGCAATATCATGATCGACAGCTCCGGGCAGCCGCAGATCATGGACTTCGGCCTCGCGAAACAAATCGACTCGGACACCAAGTTCACCAAGACCGGCACCACCATCGGCACCCCGTCTTACATGTCTCCCGAGCAGGCGCGGGGCGAGAACACCAAGATCGACCACCGCTCCGACGTCTACTCGCTCGGTGCGGTCATGCACGAGATGCTCACCGGCAAGCCGCCGTTCACCGGCGAGACCATGATGAACATCATCATGAAAGTGATCCATGACGATCCGGCGCCGGTCCGGCGAAGCAACCCGAAACTCCACCGCGACATCCAGACGATCGTGGCCAAGGCGATGGAGAAGGAGCCCGCCCGGCGATACCCCAGCATGGCCGATCTGGCTGCGGACATCCGGCGCTACATGGCGGGCGAGATGATTACCGCGCGCCCGGCAGGCCCGTTCCGCCGCGCCGCCAAGACTCTCAAGAAGTACCGCACACCCGTTATTGTCGGCCTGGTCATTGCGGCGCTCGCCTCCGTGATCTTCGGCGCCATCATCCACATCATTGTCGTGCGACAGGAGGCGGCGCGACAGCGCGCGGAGCTGGCCCAGCGCCCCGTGCCGGAGCAAAAACCGGGATGGGTGGTAAAATTCAGCGACGATTTCTCCAAACCCACGCTGGGCCCGGCCTGGGGCACGGCGGCGAAGGAATGGACGGTGAAGGACGGCCGCCTCACCGTGCAGACCCGGAAGCGCAGCCACATCCAGCTCGGCCAGGCGTTCGAGGGCGCGGCCGTCGTTGAGTTCGCGGCGTGGGCCCATTCGCCGGGGGCACTGATCAACTGCTTTCTCGGCCGTGACTGGCGCACCGGCTACACCTTCCGGTTCGGGAATTTGGACGGCAACAACATCACCCTGCGCGAGCGCGGCAGGCTGCTCGCCCAGGTCGAGTGTCCGCCGATCATTTCGGACGTGAGGTACAACGTCCGCATCGAGCGCCGCGGCACGTCGCTGATTTACCGGGTCGCATATCGGGTGAACGGCGAAGACAAGGTCCACGAACTCCGCTACGACGACCCCGAACTCCTGAGGGCCCTCGGCACATTCAAGTTCGGTTTCGACACCTGGGTCTCCACCGTGCGGTTTGACGACGTCAAGGTCAGCCGGGAGGAGTTCGCCGGCGAGCGCCTCAACAAGCTGCAGGCAATTGATTTCTATATTTTCAGCCGGGGCCAGCTTCAGAGGGCGCTGGTTGATTACAGGGCCATCGTCGAGAAGCATCGCGGGCAGCTCATTGCCGTCCTGGCCGAGCACAACTGCGGGCTGATCCTGGAAGCGCTGGGCCGGCAGAAGGAACTGGAGGAAGCTCTGCAGCACTACCGAAGCGTTGAGAAGAAGAACGGTCTGCTCGAGGAGAAGCACCAGCGGCTGCTGCTGAAGAACCGGGAGCGGATGTTCTTTGTGCAGATCAACTTGGGCCGGTACAAACCGGCGGCGGACGAGCTGGCGGCGTTGAGCAGGAGCGGACAGAGATTCGACGCCGGCTCGGTATGGAAGTTCCCCGCTATCCTGTCCCGGTGCGCCGGGGAACTCGCCTTTGAGCCGGCGCTGAAGATCATGGAAAACGCCCGGTTCATCGGCGATCATCCCTCCCTTCGCGGCCAGTGGGAGATGACCGGTGCCAGGATGCGCGGCAACTTCTTGAAGGCGCTGAACGAGGTGTGCCGGGGCCTGGCGGACCAGGGGAAATACGACGAACTGAAGCGCGCGTTCCTTGCCCTGCCTGACAAGCGGGCGTCGGCGTCGTTCGAGCGAGCCGTGGGCAGGGCGCTGGGCAAGAACGATGCGCCGGCCGCCCTGGACCTGCTCTCGTTCGCCAGGCAGCACGACATGAAGACGCCTCGGCTGGAGCAATCGGCGCAGGCGCTCGCCCAGCGATTCATCACGTCGAAACAGTATCCGCGGGTGGCAAACGTGTACACGGCCTACCCGAGCCGCACCCTGGTAAAGCACTTCAACAAGGCCGTGTCGGAGCTCGTGCGGGCAGACGATATTTCAGAGGCCATCTCCCTGTTCAGCGATGCATGTCGGCACTTCGAGGCGGACAAGCGTTGGCTCCAGGAGGCCGCGGGGCTGGTGATGTCCGGGTGCATCAAGACCGGGCAGTTCCACGAACTCCGGCGAGTCTATGCGATGTACGGCGACACCCGCCTCGCGAGGCGCCTCATCGAGGCGGCGGATGCTCTCCTGAAAGCCGGCGAACTCAAGGGCGCGTATGACATGCTCGAGTACGCCCGCGAGAGCGCGCCGGACCGACCCCGTGAACTGGGCCGGATCGCGGCCGACCTCGCCGCCAGATTCGTCGCTGAGGACGAGCTGGAGGACGCTCTGGAACTGGCGGAGAAATACCCGAGCGCCGGGATGGCCGGGCCCCTCGCCGCGGCGGTCACGGCGGCGTCTGCGGCCGATGACCGTTCCCTGCTTGAGAAGGTCATGGCGCAGGCCATTGCGGGATTTCACAGGGAAAAGGGAGTCGCCGCCGCGGTGAACGCCGCCGTCAGGGACCTGGTCGAGGCGGGCGAGGCGGAACGCGCCCTCAGAGCGTACGAAGACGCCGCCAAATCGCGCGGCCAGGACAAGGACGCGGCCTCTTCGATTCTGCTCAGCGCCGGGCGGACGCTGCTTGCCGGCGGGGCGTACGCCCAGGCGGCCGCGGCGTACGTCTCGGGCGCCCACACCGCCCCCAAGAAGGAAAAGGCTGCCGCCACCGCGCTGGTCAGGGCGGGGGTGATCTTCGGCCACATTGGTGAAACGCAGAAGGCCGAGAGAATCTGGAACGAACTGCCTGAAAAGCACGCCCAGGCCACCGCCGAAGTACAGATTGCCAAGCTGATGAGCGGCCTCATCTCCACGGACGATTTCAAGAAGTGGCACGCCAGCAACCCGCGAAGCTTGGCAGGGGGAGAGGACAGATTCTATCTGGCCCTTCGAGCGGCTGGAGACAACGACAACAAGGCCGCCCGCGAACTCCTCACCAGGCTGATGGCCGAGAACAAGACCGCGTGGTTCTACAACATCGCCGAAGCCGCGCTGCAAAAACTGCCCGAGCCCCCAGCCGAGCCCAAACCGGGAGACTGACCCCGGCGCGCTGTTGACGTTCATATTTCAGACGGAAAACGGGGAAAACGGGAAAACGGGGACAGATAGCTTTTTTCGCTGAACTGCGGCAGGCGAGCACCACAACGCGTTCATCGGCGAAAGAAAGTTGTCTGTCCCCGTTTTCTTGCGCCGTCTGCGGTGAACGGCAGGTCCGGGTCAGCCGGAGCGAATCTGCTTGACGAGGGATTCGATGGTGGACTTGAACTCCCCGTCGGTGTTCATCCTGTGCTCGATCTGGCTGCACGCGTGTGCGACGGTGGAGTGGTCTCGGCCGCCAAACGCGCGGCCGACCTCTTTCTGCGACCGGTTCGTCAGCCGCCGGGCGAGATACATGCAGATCTGGCGCGGCAGCGCGACCGATCGCTCACGCGTCTTGGCTTGGAACTCGGCCCGCGTGACCCCGAACCAGCGGCCCACGGTGTCCTGGATCCGGTCGCACGTGACGATGCCCGGCTGCGCCTTGGGCTTATCGGCGCGCAGCACCTCCCGGGCCAGAATGATGTCCGCCCGGCGGCCCATCAGCGATGCGTACCCGATCG
The DNA here is from genome assembly GCA_964505325.1 of uncultured Planctomycetota bacterium. Lineage (GTDB taxonomy): Bacteria > Planctomycetota > PUPC01 > PUPC01 > PUPC01 > CAZDHT01. The sequence goes on from CAZDHT010000045.1 coordinate 11,370, forward strand.
TCTTCAGGACGGCTCCCTCCAGCTCCCGGATGTTGTTCGGCGCCACCTCGGCGATGAACTCCACCACGTCGTCGGGCAGGGTCTTTCCGTGCATCTCGGCCTTCTTGCGGACGATGGCCATTCGGGTCTCGATGCACGGGGGCTCGATCCGCACGACCAGCCCCCACTTGAACCGCGAGATGAGCCGCTCCTCGAACGTCGGGATGTCCTCCGGTGCGCTGTCGCTGGAGAGGATGATCTGATTATGAGCGTTGTAGAGTTCGTTGAATGTGTGAAAGAACTCCTCCTGGGTGCGCAGCCGCTTCGCCAGGACGTGGATGTCGTCGATGAGAAGCACGTCTGCCTGTCGGCAGCGGACCCGGAACCGTTCGAGCCCGCCCTTCTGGAGGGCGTAGATGAACTGGTTCATAAAGGACTCACAGGAGAGGTACCTGATGTGGAGGGCTCGGCGTTTCTTGAGCAGCGCGTGAGCGACGGCGTGCAACAGGTGGGTCTTGCCCAGGCCGACGCCGCCGTGCAGGAACAAGGGGTTGTATGCCACGCCGGGCGACTCCACAACAGCCAGTGCCGCCGCATGCGCCAACTGGTTGGAAGGGCCGGTCACGAACCGGCTGAACACATAGTTTCGATTGAGCTTGAGGCCCGAGTTGACCCCGGCGGGCTGCGGCGGCGCCGCCTGGGGCGGGGGCTTCGGAGGCGCCGGCTTCAGTTCCCGCGGAGCGACCTCGAATCTGACCGCGAGCCGCGTCCCCAGCTCCCGCTCAAGAGCCACGCCGATCAGGTCCCGGTAATGGATCTCGAACCATTTGGCGTAGAAGGAGTTAGGGACTTGGACGGTGGCTTCTTCCGCGGTGACACTGACGAGGGATGCGCCTTTGAACCAAGTCTCGAGCTGTTCGGATGTGACGGCGGCGCCGATGTGCGACAGAGCTTGGGACCATAGCGCCGCGGTGGTGTTCACGTATTGCCACCCTCCCGCACTGCAATGGTTTCCGGCACAAGGCGTCCGGATATGCAAAGGTGGGCTGACACTCCGGTTGCGCGAACAGCTTGCGCGCACCCCACCACGTTGTTGCCGGCGGGCCGACAACTACGGCTCAGCCTTGCAGCGATTCTTTTCCGGTTGTTCGGGGCTGATTTCCACGCCCCGTTGACTGGCACCCAGAAGGGCCATCCGCCCTCGTGGACACGACTGCTTCTTCCGTCCTTCTACTGATACTGACCGTTTTTCTTACGTGCTCCCGATAATAGCGAGCCCCCCAGAAGCTGTCAAACGAAAAACCAATCCGGCGAAAAGTTTTTTCACGGTGCCGCAGATATAGGCCCGCAAAACGGATGACAGCACCTATGTGCTGCGTAGTGTTATGCAACCGGCGCAGTACAACAGCTATATGAAAATACTTATTGTTTCACATAGGACGCGTGGAGGCGATTTCGCGGCCCCTCCGCCCGCATGGCAACAGGCATTGCGCGCCGCGTCCGAAGCACCGCCCCAGAAGTGGGTGGCGGGTCCGACGTTCGCCGGCGGGCCCTGCGGGCCCGGCGGCCCTTCCGCGCCGTCCGCGCAGGCGAAGAAAAACTTGCGCCGCCGCCCGGCGGGGGGCGGATGAATGCCCGGTTACGCGGGGACAGCTCAAGAAGCCGAGGGGCGACCAGGAAGGCGTCTGAAGGCGGGGGGGGAGAGCGGGGGACGGCCGCTCCGCAGACCGGCCGCCCCCCGTCGGGTGCGCTACCTGTACCACTTCTTTTTCGCTTGGGCGAGGGTCATCGGCTCGTAGTCGCCCGCGTGGCCGGCCGTGCCCATGTCGATCATCTTCTTCTTCATCACCTTGTAGATGGCGGTGCGCCCGGCGCCCAGGTACGCCCGCTGGTCGAACACGCCAGGGTTCTGCGCCAGGTGCTTCCGGATGGCGGCGGTGAAGGCGAGACGCCCGTCGGTGTCGATGTTAACCTTTTGTATGCCAAGCTTAATGGCTTTCTTGATCTGGCTCATCGGGACGCCCATCGCCTTTTTGAGCTTGCCGCCGTACCGGTTGATCTGCTTGACGAGGAACTGCGGCACGCTGGAGGAGCCGTGCATTACCAGAGCGGTCTCCGGGACCCGTCTGCGGATCCTCGAGATGAGCTTGAGGGCCAGCTTGGGGCTCCGTTTGAACTTGTACGCGCCGTGCGAGGTCCCGATCGCGATGGCAAGGGCGTCGACGCCGGTCCTCCTCACGAACTCCTCGACCTGCTCCGGGTCCGTAAGCAGGACCTCAGACGCCTTGGTCTTGCCCTCGATGCCGCCCAGGGTGCCAAGCTCTCCCTCGACGCTGACGCCGCGCTTGTGGGCGTAATTGCAGACTTGCGTGGTCAGCCGGACGTTGTCCTCGAACTCCCGAGGGGGATGAGAGCCGTCCTTCTTCGTCACGCTGTAATCGAGCGAGGCGTCGATCATCACGGAGGTGAACCCCAGCGCGATGGCCTGCTTGCAGGTCTCGAGGTCCGGGCCGTGATCGAGGTGGCAGATGATGGGGAGGTCTGGATTCTCTTCGACCGCCGCCAGTATGAGGTGCTTCAGATAGACCATGTTGCTGTACTTGAGGGCTCCTCGGCTCGCCTGGAGGATGATCGGGGTCCGGGTTTCGGCGGCGCCCTGCATCAGGGCTTGGATCTGTTCCATGTTATTGACGTTGTACGCGCCAACGCCGTAGCGGCCCTTACGGGCCTCGTCGAGGACCTGCTTCATGGGGACCAATGGCATCAGGAGAGCTCCTTTCTGCTAAGTGGAGGCGAACAAATCTGCCGGCGGCGGAATGTCACTCGTAATTCTCGTATTCCTCTTGCCCGTGCCAGAAGATCGACGGTGCGGGGATGCGTTCAACCGGGTCGCCGGCGGCGCCGTCGCGCTTGTAGAAGGCGGGCGGCACACGGAGGCCGTCGATGCCGAGCACGCTCAGCGGGAAGTCGAACAGCTCTCCCCAGTTGAGGGTCAATTCGAGTTTCGGCAAGTAGGGGAGCTGGAACTGGATGGTGCTGGTAAACCAGCCCTGGTTGCCGTCGTCGTACATCTTCATGTCTTTGATGTTCAACTCGCCCTTCTTCCCGGTGTCCCCGAAGAAGATATTTCGCCTCTCGGCCTCTTTGCTCTGCCAGACGATCCGGCGGTCGAGATACGTCGGATAGAATATCGAGATGCCGCCCTCGATCTCCGCTTCCTTCATCACGCCCACACAGCCCCGGTCGATGGCGAACACATAGCCCTCGAACACGCCGGCGCCGATCTGGAGGAGCCGGAAGGCGCGAAGCTGGAATCCGAGCGACATGTCCGTGCCCCAGCCCAGCTTGATCGTGAAAATGTCGGCGAAGTCGCGGAACCGGTTCCAGATATAGTCGCCGATGACCTCGAGGGCTTCCTTCTCCCTGGGCTGAGGCGGCGGGATGGGATTGATCTTGAGGCGGTCTTTGCCGGGTGCGGTGTCGTCCGCCGCGAAGATCACATGGGAAAAGAGAAGGACCAGGACCACAGCACCCACCACTGCCAAGCGTCTCATAGGATTACCTCCACCAGGAAGGAACACTCCTTCGAGCCCAATGACATGCCGAAACGAAGCCGCCCGCCAGCGGCGCCGTTCGGGCATAGGGATTATAAGGCTGCGCAGGAGCCAGTCAAGCGGAAAGTCGCCCCTCCTGTCGCATGCATGCTATCCCGCTTTTTCCTTGGTCAGCGCGACGAACACCTCGTCGGGCCTGAGCTCATACAGCCCGCCCCACGGCCAGTCGATGAGGATGCCGATCCCACCGAGGAGAATGTCCAGCACGAGCGACAGCGGCTCGAGCTCGGAATGGATGTACACGCCCTTGGTCTCGTATCCCACCTTCTTCACGATGATCAGGTGGCCCCGGCCGCGCGCGAGCTCGACGACGGCGGGGCTGGTGAGCCCGCGCACGCGGGAGCCCGGGATCGTGATGCTGGCGCCGGTCGGCTCGGTCTCGATCATGACCTCCTGCGTTGTGCCGTGGATCAGGGTGCCGCATCCCGAACACGAGAGCACGAGCGCAAGAATGCCGGCCGCCAACGCGCCATTGTGAAGACCCATTCCTCCTCCTCGGCCGGGAACGCCAGACCGCTCACTCGACAGCCATCCCCGCGGCTCGGGGTCCGGCCGTATAGGCTATAGGCGCACCGAAGAGCTGTCAAGGCGGCGCGGGAATGCGAGCCATTTGCGATGTGGCCTGAGAACGAGCTGGGCGCAGTCGTCGCTCGTCCTCGTCGTCGAGTTTCGGTCCGGGAGGCGGTGGGTGGGCCGCGTCGGGCCGTTCGTGCCGTTACACGGCCTGGACCAGGCTGCGCATTTTGTCTTTCTGCTTCTCTTTCGATCGGCGGTCGGCCACTGATCACTGATGACTGCTCACTGGTTACTGATCCCTGCCTCTCTGTCCTCTTCTCTCCTCCGTGTCCTGGTGCCTTCGTGGTCAGGAAGTCTTCGTCCTCGTGGCGTCTTGTGGGTTGACAGTCGGCCCCCGGCGTTGTACTTTAGGGGCAGTCTCGCATGGCGGCGCGAAGGATCGACCCGCGCCCCGCGTATCTTCTTTCCGGCTGGCGCGTGTTTGTGAAGGAGCGGCCGCAATGACAATCAGAGCCGGAGCCACGACGGGCCGTGCTGAGTCAGGCTCCGCCGGACCCGGAAACCATCCGTCCCCGACAGAGGGCTGGCCGGCATGCTGATCCGCTCGTTGTGCAACCCGGTCAGGGCGCTGGGCCGATCCACTCTGTCCGTCGTGCGATACCTGGGCCGGCTCGGGCTGTTCCTCGTCCAGACTGTTGTGCACGTCTTCCTGCCCTCGTGGAAGCCGCGCCGGCTGCTGAAGCAGATCCGCTTCATCGGGTTCGGATCGCTGCTCGTGATCTGCCTGACGGGAGCCTTCACGGGGATGGTGCTGGCGTTTCAGGGGTACTACACGCTCTCACGCGTCGGCTCGACGGCGTTCCTGGGCCCGATGGTGGCGCTCTCGCTGCTGCGCGAGCTGGGGCCGGTGATCACCGGGCTGATGGTGACGGGGCGGGCCGGGTCGGCGGTCACGGCCGAGATCGGCATCATGCGCATCCGCGAGCAGATCGATGCCCTCGAGGTCATGGGGGTCAGTCCGTTCAGCCACCTGGTCGTGCCCAACTTCCTGGCGTGCCTGATCGCTCTGCCGCTGCTGACCGCCATCTTCGACGTCGTGGGGATCGGCGGCGGGCACCTGATCGGCTGTGGGCTGCTCGGTGTCCCGAGCGGGACATACTTCGGCCAGATGGCCGAGTACGTCGAGTGGAAGGACGTGATCAGCGGCCTCTACAAGGCTCTGGCGTTCGGCGGGATCATCGCCTGGATCTGCTGCTACAAGGGATACCACGCGCGCCACGGAGCGGAAGGGGTCAGCAAGGCCACCACCCAGGCGGTGGTCACATCGTCCGTGCTCATTCTCGGCATTGATTACTTCATGACATCGGTACTGTTCTGACCATGGTCCGTATCGAGAACCTTTACCGCGCCCTGCAAGGCCATCCGGTCCTTCAGGGGGTCTCGCTGGGCATCGAGCGGGGGCAGGTTCTGGCGCTCATCGGTCCGAGCGGCGGGGGGAAGAGCGTCTTGTTGAAGCACGTCGTGGGACTGATGCGACCCGACGCCGGCCACGTGTACGTGGGCGGCCAGGACGTTCACTGCCTGTCGCGCCGCAAACTGAACGCACTGCACGGCCGGTTCGGGTTCCTGTTCCAGAACGGCGCCCTGTTCGACTCGATGACGGTGTTCGAGAACGTCGCCTTTCCGCTCCAGCATCGGTACAAGCTGGCCGACAGCGAAGTGGAGAAACGCGTGCGCGTGGAGCTCGACCAGGTGGGCCTGGACGGACACGGCCACAAGTACCCCGACGAGCTCAGCGGCGGCATGGCCAAGCGGGTCGCCCTGGCCCGGGCACTGGTCACCTCACCGGAGGTGATGTTGTTCGACGAGCCCACGACGGGCCTCGATCCCATCATCGTCGAGTCCATTCACAAGCTCATCAGGAGCTCACACGAGCGGATGAGGTTCACGGGTATCATTGTGACGCACGAGATTCCCAGCATCTTTCCCCTTGTCGACAAGGTGGCGGTGCTGTATGAAGGGCGCATCCGGTTCGTGGGCACGGCCCGCGAGACCATGACCACCGACGACGAGGTGGTTCGCGCATTCGTGGACAGCGCGATGCGGCTGGCCCGAGAGGGCGTGCCGGAGCCCGGGGCCGCGACCGATCACGCAGCAGAGTGAGGGAAGACGATGAAGAAAGCATTCGATCTGGAACTGGTGGTAGGGATCTTCGTCTTGGCGGGCATCCTGTGCCTGGCCTATCTGTCCATTCGACTGGGCGACGTCAACATCCTGGGCAAAGACACCTACGAGGTGTATGCCATCTTCTCCGACGTGGGCGACCTGCGAGCCGGCGCGCCCGTCGTCATCGCAGGCGTCCGCGTGGGCAAAGTGACGGACATCTCGCTCGACAACTACCGGGCCCGCGTCGTCCTGTCCGTCGAAGAGGGGGTGGCGCTTCAGGAGGACGTCATCGCGTCCGTCAAGACGCAGGGGCTGATCGGCGAGAAGTACGTCGAGCTGACGCCCGGCGGCGCGCCGGAGAACATCGGGGCGGGCGGGCGGATCCGGCAGACCGAGCCGGCCGTCGATCTGCACAGCCTGATCAGAAAATACGCGTTTGGAGAGATCTGATGCGTGTCCACCGAAAGACCTCGTGCGTGCGGCCCGGTCCGTACGTCGCAGGCGTCGCGCTCGTGTTCGCCGCGGCGGCCACGAGCTTGGCCGCAGGTGCCTTGGAACAGGTCAAGGCGAGCACGGAAGAGGTGCTGGGGATCGTTCAGGACCCGGAGTTGAAGGACCGGGAGGCCGAGAGGGAGAAGCGCGCCTGCAAAGCGATCGACCGGCGCTTCGACTGGCGCGTCATGGCCCGCGGCGCCATGGGCCCCGAGTGGCGCGACCTGACCCCCAAGCAGGCGGACACGTTCACGCACACTTTCGCCGACCTCATTCGGGCCGCCTATATGGACACGGTGATGAGCTACTCGGGAGAGAAGATCGAGTACGTCGCCGAACGGGTGGACGGAAAATACGGGGTGGTGAAGACGGTGCTCATCACGCGGAAGGGGACCCGCATCCCCGTCGACTACCGTGTCCTGAAGACAGACGAGAAGTGGCTGATCTACGATGTGATCGTCGAGGGCGTGAGCATGGTGAACAACTATCGGAAGCAGATCAGCAGCATCATGATCCGCTCCAAGTTCGACGAATTGATCGAGAAAATCAAGGACAAGGCCGAGCAGCGGCGCAAAGCGCGAGAGGAAAAGAAGCCGGACCGAGGAAGTCGGAAAGAGGACAAATAGATGACCCGCCGACGGTGCACGTGCCTGCTGATCTCGCTGACGGTGCTCGCGGCGGCCGGATGCGTGAGCGCCCGCCCGGCGCGAATGAGCTGGAGCAGCTGGAGCGGCAGCTTCCAGTTCGCCGGCGACGGATCCCCGCCGCCCGGCTTCGGGTCCGTGACGGGGCCGACGCCGGACCCGCTGGAGCCGATGAACCGGGTCTTCTTCCAGGTCAACGACAGGGTGTACTTCTGGGTCCTCAAGCCGGTGGCCCAGGGCTGGCGCTGGGTCGTCCCTCGGCGCGGCCGTCGGTGGGTGAGCAACTTCACGACCCATCTCGCCACGCCGGTGCGGCTCGTGAACTGTGCGCTCCAGGGCCAGTTCGAGGGCGCCGGAGTCGAACTCGCGCGCTTCGGCGTCAACACCACCATCGGCGTGCTCGGCTTCGGCGATCCCGCCGCCGAGCGGTGGGGAATGAGACGGCGCAACGAGGACTTCGGCCAGACCCTGGGAGTCTACGGCATCGGACCGGGGTTTCCGATTCACTGGCCGCTGCTCGGCCCCTCGAACCTGCGGGACACGGTCGGCCTTGCCGGCGACCTGCTCCTGAACATCGGCACTTACGTCCCGGGGATCGGCATCATCAAGCGGGTCAACAACACGAGCTTCCACATCGGCGAGTACGAGGACTTCAAGAGGAACGCTCTCGCCCCCTACGTCGGCTTGCGTGAAGCGTACCTCGAACAGCGGCGGTTCCTGATCAAGCAGCGCGGCCCCGTCCCCTTGACGGAGGAGAGCGACCGGCCTCCCGCGCCGCTCGGCTCCATTTCCCTGACTTCGCCCGAGGCGTGGTACCGGACGTGTCGGCCGGCAGTCCAGTACCGCTGAACACCGCCGCAACCTCTCCAATTGAATGGCCCTGCGAGTGCAGACTCGGCGGTGGACTGGCCCTTGTCGCGGGGCCGGGGCCGGCCTATAATCCCTTGGCCGATTTCCCGCAAGGCCGGCCGGCGTGGGAGGAGCGAAGCATGGCCGACGAGTCGCACAAGAACGACCAGGCAAGCCCTTCAAGCCAGGAGGAGCCCACCCTGATATTTGACGACGAGCAGGAAAGCTCCGCCGGCGGCGAAAGGCTCCTCGGATGCGGCGCCGCCGCGCTGGGCCTGCCGCTCCGGAGGTGGGATACGATCGCCATCGTCCTGATGACGATCGCGGCGGACGTCTGCCTGTACTCATATCCGGGGGGAGCCGGCGTCGGCGCGTTGTTCATCGTGACCGGCATCGGCCTCCTGTCGCTCACGAAAAACGCCCGCGCGCTCAATCCGCTGATTGCCGCTGCCCTCGTGCTCGTCTCCGCCGCAGCGGCGTGGAACAATTGGTGGTTGCTCGTCGTGACCGGCTGGCTGTCCGTGATCGCGTTCGCGATCAAGCTGCACCAACCCCAGTGGCGGATTACCGAGCTCGTCTGGGCCGCGCTGTGGACGGCGCTGACGGCGCCGCTGAAGCTGGTCGTGCACGCGCTGAGGTGCGCCGGGGTCGCCGTCCAGGCGAGGCCGGGTGAAGTCCTGCCGCGCGGCCCCATCCGCTGGCGCGTGGTCCTGATCCCGTTGCTGGTCGTCGCGTTGTTCATCCTCATCTTCGTCCAGGCAAACCCCATCATCGAACAGGTCGTGAGCGACATCTCCGAACAGCTCGGAAAGTGGTTCCGGTGGCTCAACCGCCTCTTCACGGCCCCCCGAATCCTCTCGTGGCTCGGTTGGCTGCTGGTGTTTGCCGCGCTCATCCGCCCGGCGATCAACCCGTGGGTGGCGGATCTCATGGCCAGACGGAACGAGACACTCCGCCCGCCGCGCCATCCGGCCCCGGACCGAGGCGACTACTCCGCCGCGCTGGCCACCCTCATCTCGGTGAACGTCCTGTTCCTGGTGTTTAACATCGTCGACCACGTCTACCTGCACCAGTTGCCGGAGGGCACCACGTACTCGAAGCACGCCTACAAGGGCTGTTTCTGGCTGACGATGGGCCTCGCCCTCAGCACAATCGTCATCGGGGCGGCGTTCAAACGCCGGCTCAACTTCCATCCTCGCGCGGGGGCGCTCCGCGCGTTGTCGTACGTCTGGGCGCTTCAGAACGTCGCCCTGGCCGTCGGCGCGCTGCGGCGCCTCGAAATGTACATCGGCTACAACGGTCTCACCCGGGCGCGGATCGTCGGCCTCTACGGCGTGCTGCTGGTGGTCGCAGGGCTGGCGCTGATGGTCTGGAAGGTGTATCGCGCCAAGAACTTCACGTGGCTGGTGCGGCGCGACGCGTTGGCGCTGTGGGTGGCGGTGGTGCTGCTGGCGCTCACTCCGCGCGACTACGTCTGCGCGAAGTACAACACGGCGCAGATCCTGTCGGGCAACCTGCGCCCGCTGGTGCTGCTGCACGGACAGTGCCACTCGCCGGAGAGCTACCCCCCAATGATCGCGCTGCTCGACTACGAACACCCCGAGGAACAGAACAAAGTGGAGATGGAGGCGCTGGTGCGCCGGGGCGTCGCCGGCTTCCTGGGGCGGCAGCTCCGCTGGCTCCGCCACACGAAGCCCAAGAACTGGACGCAATGGCAGGGGGCACGCGGGTGGGCGCTGCGAAGGCTGGAGGCGGTCCGCGACAGGCTCGACGTGCCGGAGGAGCGCTGGGACTACGGGGACTACGGCCCCGCCGAGGAAGCCCTCCGCGGGTACGCCCGGCAGTGGTGGTGATCTCGCCCTCCGGCGACGAAGATTTTCAGAAACTTTCGCGAAAATTCCTGAAATCGCATTTCCTGTTTTTCGTGTTGATCTAAAGCAACGCCGGAAACGGTGGCGGCGCCGCTGTTTGTGCGGATGAAACAGTGAAACACTTCGCGCCGTTTTCGATTTCGGCGCAAAATCGTCCCTATATATGGGGGCTCTTGATTGCGGATTGTGGATTTCGGATTTCGGATTGCGGGAGCGCGGGGCACGGAGTACGAAGCGCGGAGTACAGACTGCCGTTCGGCTCCTCGGCAGGCTCGCGCCGGACAAGCTCCGGGCAGGCGGCGGCAGAAGCGGCATAACGGGAAGGGACATAATCTGTGCCGGGTGCAGTTCAGCCACCGACAAACACGGATGAGCACGGATAGAAGAACGGTCAAAATCTGTGCCGGGCGCAGATTCCGAGCGCCGGCTGAATCGCTCTTTGAGAACCTAACTCGTTCTAAAGGAATGGCTTACGGCAGGAACCGCAGGGCTGAAACCTGCGCTCAGCGCAGATTTCGCCACTGGTCCAGACAACGCCAAGCGAAGTGTGCAATTGCGTCCTCCGCGAGCGGCCGAGGGCAGACAAGGATGTGTGCCCCACCAGGAGTTGCTGCTTCACCCGGTGGCGCAATGATCCCTGCCTGCCGCACGGAATTGCACACTTGAAGAGACGTTATTGCGACGATGGGCAATTGCACCTGGTGGCCGGTTTGCGCTAGAATCGTGCATCATGAAACGGTCCGAGATCAATGCGGCGATTCGGGAAGCGGCGGCGGCGTTCGAGCGGCACCAGTGGGCGCTCCCGCCGAATCCACGGTGGGACGTGACCGACTTCGGCCTGGGCCACTTCGAGAAGGAGGGCCTGGTGCTGGTCAACCTTGCCGAGGAGCCGGAGTACTGCGAGAAAATCATGTACTCCCGGAAGAATCAGGTCACGTTATGCCACCACCACCAGTCGAAGAAGGAAGACATCATCTGCCGGTGGGGCCGGCTGGCGGTGCAGATCCATACGGATGACCCGGCGCCGGTGAAGCTGCAGATCAACGGCGAGGTGCGCGAGGTCGCGCCCAACCAGCCCCTCGTGTTGAACGCGGGCGAGCGGGTCACGCTGACGCAGGGCGTCGATCATTCCTTTTGGGCCGATTCGGAGTACGCCATCATCGGCGAGGTGTCCACCGCGAACGACGACCTGCACGATAACTACTTCGCGAACCCCGACGTCGGCCGGTTCAGCGACATCGATGAGGACGAACCGCCCCTGGTGAAGCTGGTGAGCGACCAGTGAGCGGTGAACACTTCATGGGATCGACTTCCAGAATGAGCGACCGGACTGGAATCGCGTCGGGCGGGAACTGGATTGTCGACCGGGTGAAGATAGTCGACAAGCTGCCCGGGCGCGGAATGCTGGGGAATATCCGCTCGGAAGAAGCCTCGACGGGCGGCGGTCCGGCGAACGTGCTGTTCGACCTGTCGCGGATGGGCGCCGGCTTTCCGCTGACCGGCATCGGCCTGGTCGGCAAGGACGACGACGGCCGCTTCGTGCTGGACAAAGGCCGCGAGCACAACGTCGACGTTTCCCGCATCGCGCAGACCGACGACGCGCGAACCTCGTACACCGACGTGATGAGCGAGGAGGGGACCGGCGAGCGGGCGTTCTATCATCACCGCGGCGCCAACGCGCTGTTCGGCCCCGAACACGTCCCGGTCGCCGACCTGTCGTGCCGCGTCTTTCATCTCGGTTACCTGCTGCTGCTCGACCGGATGGACGAGGCGGACGATGAGTTCGGGACGGTGGCCGCGCGGCTGCTCGCCGAGCTTCAGGCGGCGGGGGTCAAGACCAGCGTCGACGTGGTAAGCGAGGAGGGCGACCGGTTCAAGACCATCGTGCCGCCGGCGCTCACGCACGCGGACTATCTCATCTTCAACGAGATCGAAGCGGCGCGGACCGTCGGACGTTCCGTGCGGAAGGACGATGGCTCGCTCGACGCCGGCGAGCTGTTCGCCGCGGTGGACGAGCTGATGGGCCTCGGGGGCATGGAACTGGTCGCCGTGCACATGCCGGAAGGGTCTTACGTGCGGGACCGCGCCGGCAACAGCTTTTCTCGGGGCTCGCTCGAGTTGCCCGAGGGGTTCATCCAGGGGTCGGTCGGCGCCGGCGACGCGTTTGCCGCGGGGATGCTGCACGGCCTTCACGAGGGATGGGAATCCGCCGATGCGGCATGGCTCGGCACGTGCTGTGCGGCGGCGTGCCTGTCGTCGAGCAACGCCACGGATGGCCTGAAGCCCATTCCGGACGTCCTGGAACTGGGGAAGCGGTTTCCGGAGCGCCCACGTCCGCTTGCAGACTAGCCTTGGACCGTTCCGTTTCCTCTTGCGTGTCCGATGCTGTCGGTGATTTTGCTTGTTCGCGCCGGTGGGTTGCAGTACCCTGTCGGCTCGCGATGTGTGGTGAGGATCGAGGATGTCTGGCGACCTGAGCGGGAGCAAGGCCGGAGCGGCCAAGCTCCGAAAGCTGGTCAGCAAGAAGAGGTATGACGAGCTGGAGGTCGCCTGGACCGAGGCGGTCGAGAATGACTCCATCGAGCCGGCCGACCTCCTTTCCGTACTTGACAGGGTCGTTCAGGGAGGCCGCCTCGAGCTTGCGGAGTCTCTGCTGTGGTTCCTGCTGACCGCGCACGCGGAGCGCACCGGGCCCGAGGACGGCCTCCGGGTCGCGAGGTCGGCGGTCGCGACCCTCCCGGAGAGTCAGGTGCTGCGAGAGGAGCTGGCGTCTCTGTATCAGGCGGCACGTGCCGGCGTTCCGCACATCAAGACCTTGATCGAGATGACCATCTCGCGCCACGAGGTCCCCCTTGCGGCGGCCGTGGCGCGAATGGAGAAGTACGTTGCCCTGCAACCGGACGGCTATGTCTTCGATACGGACCGCCAGGAACCGGGGCGGGTGGTCGGGTTCGACGCCGGCACGCAGGCGCTCGAAGTGTCGTTCGCCGACGGCCCGAGGAGTTACGAGGCGTCATCGGTAGCCAAACTGGAGGCGCTGGAGGCCGATGACTTCCGCGCGCTCAGCGTGTTCGAGCCCGAGAAGCTGAAGCAACTGGCGCAGGACGACCCCGGTGAGTTGGTCACTCGGTCGCTTCGCGCGTTTGGGCCTCGCCTGACGTTTCAGCGCCTGAAGGCGCGGCTCGCCGGGATCATCCCCGCCGGCTCCTGGACACAATGGTGGGCAACGGCGAAGCCCCAGCTCCGGCGCGCCCCCTGGGTCGACATGTCGGACAAGGCGCAGCCCGCGTTTGCGCTGCGCAGCCAGCCGATCGCGCACGAAGATATCCTGAGGGCGCAGTTCAACAGCGCCGGCTCCTCAGAAGAGAAACTGGTCAACGTCCTGGAGCACCTGAACGAGGTCGACCGGGGGGCCGAGGCCAGCGCAGACCTTCTGGCGTTTTTCGGCAAGCGACTGGACCAGTTCGCTGACGAATGGCGTGGCAAGGAGCCCGCGGCCGCGCTCGGCGCAGTGGCGCTGGGCTCGGAGATTGCGAAGCGGGCGTCCGGCGCCGCTCCCGCGTCGCACCGCGAGGCCGGGCCGCTTCTCCCCTCGGGCGCGGAGCTTGCCGACCTGATGCGGCCGATCGTGAACGAGGACCTTGCCAGGGTCATTCTGGCCTTTATTTGCAGGGAGCTGCCGTCGCGGTGGCCCGAGGTTTTTGTCGCGGTGATGCCGGGGTGCCCGCCGGGGGGGTGCGACCTCATCGCTGAGGAGTTGTCGGCCAACGGTCGCGTGGAGGGTCTGCGGGCCGCGGTGGCTGCGATTCTCGCCCGGCCCGGCCGCAATGCAGGCGGGTTGGCGTGGCTTTGGCGGACCACGTGTGCCGGCGGATTCGCTGTAGCGCTCGGCGAGGTCGACCGCGTAGCCGTGGCGCTCGGCCTCTTCTCAGCCGCCAGCATTCTGGGGCGCGGCGCCTCGCGCAGCAGAGCGGACCGCCGGCATCTGCTTCCCCAGGTGCGCTCGGCGATCTCGTTCCGGGACTATGAGCCGCTGCGCGACGTTCTGAAGGACGCGGATGAGGACCGGGCGAGAAGGATCAGGGACTTCATCGGACGACACACGGGCCTGAGCGACAACGCGTGTCACCGAGTTCACGAGATACTCCGGAGGACCCACCCGGACCTGTTCGCCGAGCACGTCGATCCGTGGCTGGAGGACGTGATATACACGACCGAGGCGGGGCTGAAGAAGCGGCAGGCGGAACTCTCGCGCCTGGTCAAAGTGAAGTTGGCGGAGGCGAGCAAGGCGGTCGGCGCGGCCGCGGCGTTGGGTGACCTGAGCGAGAACGCCGAGTGGACCGCCGCGAAGGAGGAATGCAACTACATCGCCACGCGGGCGACGCGGATGCAGGAAGAGATCAAAAAGGCCCGCGTCATCACGCCGGGAGCGGCCGGGGCCGAGACGGTGACCGTCGGCAGTTCCGTGCGGGCCAGAGACCTCTCGACCGATGTCGTGGGGACGATGACATTTCTTGGGCCGTGGGATGCGGATCACGACCATAACATCTACTCGTATCGGGCGAAGCTGGGCCTGGCGTTCATGGGAAAGAGGCCGGGTGATCGAGTGAGCCTGAGCACGGACGGCGGCGAATATACGTGGGAGATCATCGAGATTCGCCCGGGCATCTGAGATGGGTGACGGATGGCGAACCGGGGCGCTCGGCGCCGTCATTGATTGAGCGCGGCCGCGACGGCCTCAGAGAGTTCCTTCAGGTGATACGGCTTCTGCACGAAGCCCACCATCCCCTCGTCGATGGGCGCCTGCGCTCTTCCGTTCCGGCCATAGCCGGTGGAGAGGACGGCCTTGACGTCGGGATTGATCTCCCTGAGCGCTCGGAAGACACGATCCTGCACATGCTTCGGTATGCCGTGGCCCGTGTCGGTCATTGCGATCACCAGATATCGTCCGGGCGCGGCCCACGGATGCGTCTGGCAATAGGCTTCGTCGAGGTCAGCGGCCTCGGTGTGGACGGAGAGCTCTCCGCCCTCGGGCATTGCGTCGCGGGCGTTGACCGCCAGATTAAGGAGAGCCTGCCGCAGTTGGTTGGGGTCAGCCATTACGGTGGCGCCCTTGGCGCGAAGGTCGAGGGTGATATGGATTCTCTTGTCGATGGTCCAGCCGAGCAGCGCCGACACATCGCGTATGGTGGCGTGCATGTCCACGGGAACGACCTGGTATTTCCCTCTGCGGGCAAAGCCCAGGAGTTGACCGGTCAGTTCGGCGGCGCGTTCCGCCGCGACCGAAGATGGTCGAGGGTTACGTCGAGCCGGTGCCGGAGTTCTACGCGCGGCTGCTCGCCCTTACGCGGATGAGCATCCAGGGGCTCGACACGATGAAGGTGCTCGACGGGGCGGCGAAGAACCGGCTGGTCGCGCTGGAAACCATCATTGCGCGGCTGCTCAAG
>CAZDHT010000046.1:0-26788 GCA_964505325.1 uncultured Planctomycetota bacterium
CAGCAGCAATGCCAACCCACCGGCGACCCATTCCAGCCGACTCGTGTTCATGTCAACTTCCTCCGCACCCGATTCCATGCGCTACGGTCGTCGCCGCCGGCACCGGTTATCTTCTCGATGCGCGGAACCCTTCCAGCGGGCGGGCGATTCGAGTGGACCGCGCGCTCAACGGCCCGCGAAGGGCCCCCTGCTCGCCCGTCATCAGCAGGATGGGGCTGGCGATGAAAATCGACGAGTAGGTCCCGACCACCACGCCGATCATCAGGGTGAATGCGAAGTCCTCAATCGCCGCCCCGCCGAACACAAACAGCGCCACCACCGCCAGCAGGGTGGTCAGCGACGTCAGCATCGTACGACTCAACGTCTGGTTGATGCTCAGGTTGACGATCTCGGGGAACTGAGTCTTGCGCACCCGCCGGCGGTTCTCGCGGATGCGGTCGAACACCACGATGGTGTCGTTGAGCGAGTAACCAATGATGGTGAGCAGCGCCGCGATGACGGTCAGGCTGATCTCGCGCCCGGAGAGTGCCAGGGCGCCCAGCGTGATGGCCACGTCGTGAACCAGCGCGGCAACCGCCGCCAGGCCGAACCGGAACTCGAACCGGAACCAGATGTACGCGACGATGGCCACCAGCGCAAGCACCAGAGCCACCGCGGCCTTCACCGCCAGTTCACTGGCGACCGCGGGGTGGATCTTGTCGATCTGGGCGAAGGGCTCGAGCGTCGCCATCTTGTTGGCCTTGAGCGCGCTCTTGATCGCCAGCAGCGTGCCGGACTTAGCCGCGATGGTGAACACGTTCGCCTCGCCTTTCGCGTCGAGCTCACCCGCCGGCTCGACCTTGGCATCTTTCAGTTCCGGATCGTCCAGGATCTGCCGGATGTCGGCGGGCTTCACCGCCTTCCTCAAGGAGACGCGGACGACCAGCTTGCCGTCGGCGTCGGAAAGCGTCCGGACGCCCTCGTCGACGAGCAGGCTCTTTCCGTCGGGGCCGGTGAACGCCTGGCGAATGTCGCCGGTGATCAGCTCGCTGTCGAACACGGTGTCCACGTTCGATTCGAGCACTGGGCCGGCCCGCGGCGACGCGTCGGCTCGCCTCACCGTGTAGCTGTAGAGGATTCGGCCGGACTCATCGACCAGTTGTTCGCCCCGGCCGATCACGCACCCGGTCGAGCCCAGCCCGGCCAGGCGCCGGATCATCTCCTGCGGATCCGCCTGCCGGTCGACTTCGACCTTCACGGCCACGCCCCCCTCGGCCATGTCCGGGTGTTCGCCGGCTCCGAACCGCTTGGCGGCCTTCACGTCCACCACCGGCACATAGCGGAACCGGACCCAGAAGGCGGTGCTGCCCTCGGCCGCCGCCAGGCCGGCCACGTTGGCGACCTCCTGCACCTCGGCATCCGCGTACCCGGCCTGGTTGAGCCGGGCGCGGACCACGTCGGCGTCCGCCTTCTGCGCGAGGTTGACCATCACGCGGGATCCGGAGCCAAACTCGATGCCCAGCCGGTTTCCCGGGCCCGCGAAGAAATAGACGAGGCCGGCCACGACGAGCACCGCCGACGCGGTCAGCCAGACCTTCCGCATCCGAATGAAGGGGATCCGCGGGTTCTTAACCAGTTCCAGCGACGGGAGGATCGACTTGACCAGGCCCGCCTGGATCAGGGCCTCGAAGATGATGCGCGTCACGACCAGCGCGGTGAACATGCTGATGACGATGCCGTACGACAGGGTGACGGCGAATCCCCTGATCGGCCCGGAGCCGAACTGGTACAGGATGATGGCGGTGATGAGGGTGGTCAGGTTGGCGTCGAAGATGGTGACCAGCGCCCTGCGGTGGCCGTCGCGCATGCAATCCACCAGCTTCTTCTCCGCCAGCTTTTTGAGCTCTTCGCGGATGCGCTCGAAGATCAGCACGTTGGCGTCGATCGACATGCCGACGGTGAGAATGATGCCCGCGATGCCGGGCAAGGTCAGCGTGGCGCCGCGCACCGCCAGCGCGGCCACCAGCATGAGCAGGTTGAGCAGCAGCGCGAAGCTGGCGACGAGCCCGGCCTTCTGGTAGTACACCAGGATGAGAAGGACGACCGCGACAAAGCCGATGGCGATGGCCCGCTGGCCGTCCTGGATGGACTTCATGCCCTGGTAGGGGCCGACGTATTGCTCGCTCTCCGGCGCCAACGGCGTCCGGAGGCTGCCGGAGCGGAGGACGGTGACCAAGTCCCGGGCGCTCTTCTGGGTGAAGCCGCCGGTAATCTGGGCGGAGCCGGCGATCGCCTCGTTGATGACGGGCGCCGAATGGACCCTTCCTTGCTTGGTCAGCTTCTCGTCCTTGTCGCGCACGTCATCCAGGACGATGGCCAGGCGTCTCCCGATGTTGGCCTTGGTCAGTCTGTAGAACGCTTCCCGGTCGGTAAACGTGAGATTCACCGCGAGTTCGCTCTGGGCTTTCCCGCCCCATCCGAGGCTGACCCGCTCGACCTGCTGGCCGGTGAGGCCGATCTCGTCGCTGATCAGGAGCTTCTCGGTGGGCTCCTGGCCCGGCTTGGGCTCCTTGCGCTTCATCACGTAGTAGTGCCAGCCGGGGGGCGCTTTTCCGAGCTTCCGGGCCTCCTTGAGCACGTGGGCGCTGCTTTTTTCATCGGCGACGACGCGGAATTCCAGGCGGCCGATCCGGGTGATGATCGCTCGGATTCTCGCGATCTCGCTGGCGTCGGACCCAGGGATCTGGACCAGGATACGGTCTTCTCCGAGCGGCTGGATGCGCGGCTCCTTCAGGCCGTAGGCATCCACCCGCTGGCGGATGACGTCCGTCACTTCCTCCGCGGTGAAGGCCTGCCCGGCGCCTCCCTCCGGAGCGACGATCCGATACACCATCTCCGTCCCGCCCCTCAGGTCCAGCCCCAGGGTCAGGCCCAGCGAGGTCCGTTCGACCAGCCGGGTCTTGATCCAGTGCTTGCGGGTCTCGTCCCATTCTTCGGACAGGACCCGGACCTCTCGGTCGGACACGCGATGGAACCATCGCGTGACCAACGCCCACGAGCTGTAGACCTTGGTGCGACGGATGACCTTGCGGCTCTTGATCGCCGCCCGGTCGATCCGCTTCACTTCGTCCACGTCGCGCGGCGCCTCGGGGTCCTTAATCCTGCCTTTCTCGTCCCGCTCGGGGCTGAATTCCTCGGTCAGCGTGTCCCGGACTTCCCACGTCCCGACCTTGGTGTCCTCGATCGGGTAGTTCACCAAGCAGACCAGCACGGTGAGCAAGAGCACCAACACCACGCGCCCGTATGTTTTCTTGAACAGCCACCCCGCCACCTCGCCTGGGGCTTTTATGGCTTTCGCTATGGTTTCTATGATCTTCTTTATCATCTACCCTGGTCCCTCTATCTGGTCACCCGACACGGCGCCGCCGGGCGGATGTTCTACTGTTTGGTCTGCTCGTCCCCCTTGACGACTCGCGCGATGGCGCCGCGGGAGAACGTCAGCTTCACGTCATCGCCGACCTTCAGCACGACCTCCTTCTCCTTCAGCTGCCAGACCTTGCCGCAGATCCCGCCGATGGTGACCACCTCGTCGCCCTTCGAGATGGCGCTGAGCATGGAGCGCCGCTGCTTTTCGCGCTTTCGTTGTGGCGCGACAACGAACAGGTACATGATGACAAACACGATGATCAGCGGCATGAGGAGCTGCCAGAGGGCGCCGCCGCCGCGGCCCTGTCCGGTCCCGGCCGGCGGACTGGTGCCGGCCGACGGGGTGGAACTGACCTGCGCCAACAGGCAATAGAATCTCGCAATCATTTCAGTCTCCACTCAGATTGCGGGCGACGCTACTCCGCCATCCTGGCGAGCGCTTCCGCCCTGAACTCGTCAAATCGGTCCTCCAGAATCGCCTGACGCGCACGCCGCATCAGGTTCTCGTAGAACGTCAGGTTGTGCAGCGACACCCATATCGCGGCGGCCATCTCTCCCGCCAGGAACAGGTGGCGCAGGACCCCGCGCGATGCCGTCCGGCACGCCCGGCAATCGCACGCCTCGTCGAGCGGGAGAGCGCTCTCCGCGTGCTCGGCGTTGCGAAGCCGGACCTTGCCGCGCCAGGTGAACGCGCAGGCGCCGCGGGCGTTTCGCGTCGGCATCACGCAGTCGAACATGTCGACCCCCTGCCCGATCGCCCGGAGCAGGTCGCCGGGCGGGCCGACGCCCATCAGGTATCGGGGCTTCGCTTCCGGGAGCCTCGGCGCGGTGCAGGCGACGACCTCGTCCATCAGGAGCGGGCCCTCGCCGACGCTGACGCCCCCGATAGCATACCCGTCGAAGGGCATTTGCGCCAGTGTTTGTGCGCATTTTGCGCGCAGGTCCTCGTAGGTGCTGCCCTGCACGATGCCGAAGAGCGCCTGGCCGTTGGTGTGGGCCTCCAGGCATCGGGCGGCCCACGCGACGGTACGTTCCATCGCCCGCTCGGCGCGGTCGCGCTCGCAGGGATACGGCACGCACTCATCGAGGCACATCATGATGTCCGAGCCGAGCGTTTCCTGGATCCGAATGGCCCGCTCGGGCCCGATGAAGAATTCGGTTCCGTCCACGTGGGACTGGAAGCGCACGCCGTCGTCCGTCACCTTGCACAGCCGCGCCAGTGAGAACACCTGAAATCCGCCGCTGTCGGTCAGGATAGGTCCGTCCCAGCCCATGAACCGGTGCAGCCCGCCCAGGTTCCTGACCGTCTGCTCGCCCGGCCGCACGGCGAGGTGATAGGTGTTGGCGAGCACCATGGCGGCGCCCGCCTCGGCAACCAGCGGCGGGATGAGCGCCTTGACGGCGCCCTGCGTGCCGACGGGCATGAAGACCGGCGTCTCGACGTCGCCGTGCGCCGTCCGGATGATGCCAGCCCGGGCGCCCGTCCCGGCGTCGATGTGCTCGAGAATGAATTCCATCGTGCCGATCAGTGTCCAGAGGCCCGGGGCCTCAGTAGCGTTTGCATCCGATTAACCCACAGGTGGCAAAAAGTGTCAGGAGCCCGTTCCTTTATTGAGTTTCGGATGAGAGAAGGAAAAACGGGAAAACGGGGCAATGGGAAAGGAATTCCCGTTTGCAGGGGCGGTTCGCGAACCGCCCCTACCTCTTCCCGCTTTCCCGCTTTCCCACTTTTCCATTTTTCCTTGTCCCGCTTCCATTGATTACATGACTTTCACTAGTACGCTTTTCCGACCTCGGCGCCGGGGTAATAGTTTTCGAGTATCTCCTCGCACGTCTTGTCCGCCTCAGCCATTCCTTTGGCGCCCCACTGGCACATTCCCACGCCATGACCCCAGCCATGACCCTGGAACAGGAAGCCGCTGCCGTCGGCTTTCACGGTGAACCGCGTGCTGAACACCCCGGCGGGGCGGCGCAGGGTTCGCCACGTGCCGACGCGCCTCCTGAACTCGGGCCCGGACATCGGCTTCGTGTTGCCGTCTGTCAGGTGCAGTACCACCCTCCCCACCCGTCCGTCCAGCCCGACCTCGTGCAGGCTCAGGTTCTTCAGTTCGCCCTCGCCCAGCTTCCGGGCCAGCTCGCTCGGCGAGATACGGAACGACCATTGATATCGCGGGCACTTGGTGCAATATCCGCACAGCGCCCCGCGCAGCGGCGAGGTCCGGTCGGCCAGCGCCTTCACGGCATCGGCGGTGGTTCCGCCGCAGCACGCGTGGTAGTAGGCCACGAACGGCTCGTGGCCGTAGTGGAGCGCCTGCCCCGCGGTGGCGGCGATGGCGGCGGTCGTCCGGGGATCCTCCTTGTCGAATCCTCCGTAGACCTGGTCGGCGACGGTGGGCCGAACGTGGGCCGGCTGGCCGTTCCGCTCCGCCATCTTGGCGAGGGCGTATGTTCGCGCGGCGATCGCCTGGGCTTTCAGAGCCTCCTCCGGCCAGTCCTTGTACACCTCGCACGGCACAACGCCGCGAAGATACCCCTCCAGATCGACCAGGTTGACGATGCGGAGCTTGCCGTCCGCCGGGCTGACCAGAAGCGAGCCGCGGTAGCGGCGGCCGTTGACCTCGACCGGCACCCGGGCCGGGGCGAAGTGCACGGCGCAGGGCGTTCGGATGATGCCGTCCACCAGCACGTCGCCCCCCAGGGCGCGGACCCTCTGGGAACTCAACTCGGGGCCCGCGTCGAGCTGCCGCGGCTCCTGGGCCTCGCCGGCGACCAGAATCTCGTAGGACCCGCGAATGGTGACCTTCGCCGTCTCCAGTCTGTCAAACAGCAAGACCCGGATGACGGGCACGCCCGTCGGGGGCGGCTCCAGTTCGACCGTCCGGGAACACGAGCCGAGCATCGTGGCGAGGCACGCCACCGTCGTCGCCTTCAGCGCCACGCCGTACCGCCACCGCAGGCTCCGGGCGCCACGGCGCGGGTTGCGCCTGCGTGCTCGACGTCTGTCAGCATTCCTGCTTCGCACGATAGATCTCGACCTTGGTATCCTTGTACCGTTCGTATTCGCTGAAGATACAGCCGCAGTACTGCTGGCGATAGAGGCTCATCTTCCTGGCGATGGCCAGCCCGTCATCGGCGCGGTCTCGGAGGTCGCGATAGAGGAACTCGACGCCGGTCTCCGCGGCGGCGGCCGCGCCCGCCCGCCGGATGGCGTCGTGGTCCTGGTGCCGGCTGCTCAGCATGGTAGTAGAGAACGCGTCCGCGCCCTTCTCCGCCGCGTAGCGGGCGGTCCGTCCCAGCCGCTCGCGGTAGCACACGGGGCAGCGGCCCGCGCCGTCGGGCGCGACCAGCTCGAGGAAACGGGTCAGCCCGTACTCCCGGTCGGCGTCGTACCGGATGCCGCGGCGTTCGGCGAACACTTCCAGAGCTTTCAATCGCTTTCGGAATTCGAGCAGCGGGTGGATGTTCGGGTTGTAGAAGTAGGCGAGCACGTCGCCCAGTCCGCCGAACGCATCCAGCGTGCCCGCAAGGCACGGGGCGCAACATACGTGGACCACGATCTTCATACCGGCAATGATGCCTCGCCCGTTCCTGGCTTCTGTGTGAGCAGCGCGAGCATGGGCCGGCCGGCACCCACGCTACGCTTCGGCGTCCGGCGTGTCGCCGCTGAGAGTGAGGCCGTGGGCGGCGAGTTTCTGTCGGATCTCCAAGAGCGAGGTGCGCCCGAAGTTACGCGTCGCCAGCAACTCCTCCTTGGTCTTCGAGACCAGGTCGCCGATGACCCTGACGCTCGCCGCCTCGAGACACCGGCGGCTCCGCACCGAAAGCTCCAGGTCGTCCACCGGCTGCCGGAGCACGTCCTGGGCGCCGTCCACCTCGGCCTGACGGGTGGCCGCCAGCACCCGCCGCGTCACCTCGTCCATGTTCTCGTCCTCAAACATCCCGAGTTGCAGGCCCTTGCTGTTGAGCACGTCCTTGATCTCGGTGAGGGACGTCTCGCCGAAGTTCTTGTAGCTCAACAGCTCCTGCTCGGTCTTCTGGACCAGGTCGCCCAGCACCTTGATCTCCATCTTGGCCAGGCAGTTGCGGCTTCTGACGGAAAGCTCGAAGTCCGAAATCGGGGTCTTGAGGATGTCGACGCGCCGCTGAACTTCCTTCTGCATGTCATCGTCGACGATGGTGTGGAGCGAGGCCACGGCCTCTGCGTAGTACAGCCGCGCCCGCGGTTCGTTGGGGCGGGCCTTCAGGACGCGCTCGAAGCATTGCGCGGCGTCCGGGTAGCGGCCCTTGTCCTCGTACAGGATTCCCAAGTTCATCAGTGCGCCCACGAAGCTCACATCCTGCTTGAGGATTTCTTCGTAGACCTGCATCGCCCCGGTCTCATCGCCGCCCAGGTTGGCGTTGTAGGCCAGGCGGAACTTGGCCTTCAGGGCGCCCGGATCGCGTTCCACCGAGTTTTGATACGTCTCTTCGGCCTTGTCGTATTCGCCGGCGATGTCATACGAGAGGCCCCGAAGGTACTCGACCTCCGTCATCAGCGCCTCGTTCTTGGCCAGCCGATCGAGCAGCGCCGTTCCGCCCTCCGTGTCGCCCACCTTGATTCGGGCCTCGGCCACCAGCAGGGCGGCCCCGTCGTCGGAGGGGTCCGACGACATCACTTTCTCGGCGTAGCCGAGCGCTCGGGCGCTGCGGCCCATGTCGAGTTCGCACAGCGCGAGAAAGAAGTTGCTGTCCGCCGTCGAGGCGGCCGCGCCCAGCGCCGCCTGAGCTTCTTCGGGCTTGCCCAGCACCCACAGCGCGATGCCGCGCTTCAGGCTTGCCTTGCCGGCGTTCATCGACTGCGCCAACTCCGACGATTCGTCCGCGAGCTGAACGGCGAATTCCTCCACGGTCCCCCTCAGCTCGCTGTCGAAACACACCTGCTCACGGAACTTCACGAACACGGAGCGCTCGGTCTGATCGGAGGTGAGAATGGACTGAACATCGACGGGAGCCGCAGTCTCTTCAGACATCGACATTTCTCCAGAATACGCAGGGTACCCAGAGGCAGTACGGCGCACCCCAAGCACACCAACGCGCCGGAACGCGAAGTTCTGTATTATAAGTCATTAGCTCTCAAAGGCAAGGGTTTTCGCGTAAACTACGCCGTGCACGCGCTCTACGCCGCTGCCCCCTGGCCGCGCTCCCGCCGGCGCAGGCCGAACAGGGCCGTAGCGAACAGCACACAGCCGCCCGGCTCCGGAATCGGCGCCGCCAGGGACCCGCCCTCGAACGCTCCCATGTCGGGCCCCGCGCCCTGAACGCGGGCGTTCCCGTCGATGTCCGTCAGAATCACATATTTTGCGTTCGGCGGGGGCGCTCCGGCCACGACGACGTCGGTGTCCGGGTTGAAGTCGGTCGGGGAATCGACGTTCACGTAGAGGAACGTTCCGCCATCCTCGACGCCGCCGGAATGCACGCACGGACCGCCGCCGAGGATGAAGTCCGGCTGCAACTGCGGGTCCTGGCGCATGCTGGTGCCGTCGAGGTTGATGTCATACACGCCGGCGGCGTCGGCGGTGCCGTCGAAATCGAAGCTGCCGTCCCCGTCGTACACATCACAGTAGGAGTAGACCCGTTTGTTGTTCGTCTCGTCGACAGGGGTGTTGTCGGCGGCGATGATGGCGTTGTACAAATGCAGCCGCCCTTCCCACGGAGCCTGATCGTTGGAGATGCCCGTCGCGTTGTCCGCGATGGTCGAATGGACCACGTACGTGGTCCGCGTGCTCACGTTGTCGAGATAGCGGATGCCGTGCTCGAACCCCTCGACGAGCGTGTTCATGACGTAGACCTTGTGGTTGTTGTCGCCGATGTAGATGCCGGTCCCGATGCCGTCGCCGGAGACATGGCAATTCATCACCACCGTCCCGCCGGCGTTGTTGCGAATGAGGGCCGGGCCGTGGATGGTGAAACCGTCGAGCGTCAGGACCTCGTTGTGGATGTTGATCACGTTGGCGCCCGAGCCGGTGACTTCGCTCTTGTTCGAGAGGTCCTGTCCCACGCCGAGCGGACCGACCCCCGCGGCGCCCGTCGTCCACGTCATCGCGCCCTGGACCCGATTGACGGCGACGGTCCCGAGCGCCAGCTCGATGTTGCCCGCCCCCACGTCCTGCTGGTAATCGGCGTGGACGCGGATGTCCCAGTCCCCGGAACCCGTGGCCTGGATGTCATCGTAGGCCTCCTGGATCCCCGAAGCGCGCCATCGCCAGGAATCGTCGCCGCTGACGCCGGGCGGCGGCGGCCCGCCGACGTAGTAATACTTGGCGGCCCGCGCCGGGGCCGACGCAGCGAAAATCAGCACGAGAGCCAGACCGACCAGAGAAGATGTACGCATGGCAGCGGCTCCTCCTCACGAAGGCAACAGCAGTGGCGCCATTGACCGGCGTATCGAATCGCGGAGTACTATCCGCCCCTCCCTGCGGGTAGTGCGCCGCCATTCTACCGCCCGGGGGCGGGACAGTCAACAGGCGCAGGCCGACTTTTCGGGCGGACTTTTTCGCCCGGCGCGCCCCGCCGCGGAAACGGCAAAAGAAGTTTGACACGCGCGGGACGCCTTCCTATAATACGTCTCACTTTACCGTAACGCCGTGCGAGCGAAAGGAGGTGATGTCGGGCTTAGGCGAGTGTGCGGCCGATGATGGGCGCGGCTACCCAGTGACTGGAAACGTAGCGCGGCCCTCGAGCAGCGGGACGACCGTCGAGGGACGCGACGCCGAACGAATAAAGCAAGGAGGACTTCCCCGTGTCAGTGGCTGACAAGGTGTTTGGCATTGTGGCAGAGCGGATGGGCGTGAAGCAGGAAGACATCAGCGACCAGACCTCTTTCATCACGGACCTCGGCGCGGACTCTCTCGACCAGGTCGAGCTGATCATGGAACTCGAAGACCAGTTCGATCTCAACATCCCGGACGAGGACGCGGAGAAGATAGAGACGATCGGCGACGCAATCAAATACATCGAGGAGCACTCTTAGGCCATGGGTGACAGACGGCGTGCTGTCATTACGGGCCTGGGGGCTATTACGCCGATAGGTCTGGATGTGCCCAGCTTCTGGGAGGCGGCCCTGGCCGGCCGGAGCGGTGTCACCCGCATCACCGGCTGGGATACCAGCGCTCACGACGTAAAGATCGCCGGGGAGATCAAGGACTTCGATCCTTCCCCACTGCTGGACGTTAAGGAGGCCCGGCGGCTCGACCGCTTCTCCCAGCTCGCGGTCGTCGCGTGCGAAGAGGCGCTTCAGCACTCCGGACTCGATCTGGGCTCCGTCGACCCCTACCGCGTCGGCGTCATCATCGGCACCGGCATCGGGGGCATGACCGAGATGGAGATTCAGACCACGCGCCTTATCCGCAGCGGACCCTCCAAAGTCTCCCCGTTCCTCATCCCGAAGATGATGGCCAACGCCGCGGCCGGCAATCTGGCCATCCGGCTGGGCGTGCGGGGGGTCAATTTCGACGTGACCACCGCCTGCGCCTCCGCCACCCACGGGATCGGCGAGGCGCTCCTCGCCATCCGCTCCGGCTCCGCGGACATCGTCTTCACTGGCGGAAGCGAAGCCGCCATCACCCCCATCGGCATCGCCGGATTCGCCAACATGAAAGCGCTGTCCACGCGAAACGACGACCCGGCGACCGCCTCGCGGCCGTTCGACAAGGATCGCGACGGCTTTGTCGTCGGCGAGGGGGCCGGCGTTATCGTCCTCGAGGAGTTGGAAAGCGCCCGGAAACGCAGCGCCACCATCTACGCCGAAGTGGCAGGATACGCCGCAACGTGTGACGCGCACCACATCACTGCGCCCGAGCCAGGGGGCGAGGTAGCAGCCCGGACCATGACGCTGGCCCTCGAAGACGCCGGGATGGGCCTCGAGCACGTGTCGTACATCAACACACACTCGCCCGGCACGCCATTTGGCGACGCCATGGAGTGCGCCGCCCTCAAGAACCTGTTCGGCGACCGGTCCAACATGCCGCCCGTCAGCGGCCTGAAGAGCATGATCGGCCATCTGCTCGGCGCCTCCGGCGCCATCTCGGTGGTGGCCGTTGCACTCTCGATCCAGCAGAAAAAGGTGCACCCGACGATCAATCAGTTCACTCCCGATCCGGCCTGCGACGTCGACTGCGTCCCGAACGAAGCCCGCGACCTGGACGTCAAGGTCGCACTCTCCAACGCGTTCGGGTTCGGCGGACACAACGCGACGCTCGTCTTGGCCCCGGTCGACTGACCGCCTCGGGGAGGCGACACAGGAGGAGCCGCATGCACAAGAGCCCGAAGCCGGTCCGCAAGTGCCACAGTTGCAAGCTCAATCTCGGTGAGCACTGCGGCGTCTATCCCGATCCGCACAAGCAGTGGCAGTCCGGAAAATGTCCCGGCTTCCACAACGAAGAAATGTATCAGCAGTACCTCGAAGACCTGGAGAAGCACCCGCCGGACAAAGAAAAGGAGCGCCGGCGCACGCACGCACGGTTCGCACGCACCAACCATCCGCCCTCCTTCATGCCCGGCTTCCGAGTCCCCCGGCGCTGACATCCACTTGTCCGCCGCCCACCACCCCCCTACAATGATCCCATGCCGCTGCGACTGCACAACATCAGGATCGGTCTGGACGCCGACGAGTCCGACCTCACCCGGCGCGCTGCCGAGAAGCTTGGCCTCCCTCCCAACAAGATAACCGGCGTGCGGGTGGTCCGGCGCGCCGTCGACTCGCGCCACCGCAGGCCGCTCCTCGTCTACACCGTCGACGTCAGGCTCTCCGCCGGCGAAGACGAGACCGCCGTAGCCGAGCGCGTCGCCGCCACCCTCGTCGCGGAGCCCGAAGCGCCGAAGATCGAACTCACCGCAGGCACGCAGCCCCTGCCCGGTCGCCCCGTCATCGTCGGGGCCGGGCCCGCGGGGCTGTTCGCTGCGCATCTGCTCGCCCGGCACGGCTTCAAGCCGCTCGTCATCGAACGCGGCCAGCCCGTCACGCAACGAGCGAAGGACATCGAGGCGTTCTTCTCAGCGGGGACGCTGGACCCGGAGTCGAACGTCCTCTTCGGCCTCGGCGGCGCGGGCACGTGGTCGGACGGCAAGCTCACCTGGAGCGCGTCGGACCCGCTCGCCGAGTTCGTCCTGCACACGTTCGTGCGCTGCGGAGCGCCCGAGCAAATCCTGGTCGACGCAAAACCGCATATCGGCACCGACCTGCTGCGCGCCGTAGTGACCCGCTTCGCGGAACTCATCGAGTCGGAGGGCGGCGAGTTCCAGTTCGGCCGCCGTGTCACTTCGCTCCTCCTCAAGTCGGGCCGGACGGCGGGGGTCCGGTGCGGCGCCGAGACGGTCGAGGCCGGCCTCGTCCTGATGGCGACCGGCCACAGCGCCCGCGATACGTTCCGCACCCTCGCCGACCAGGGCGTCGCACTGGAGGCCCGGCCCTTCCAGATCGGCGTCCGCATCGAGCATCCGCAGGACATGATCGACCGCTCGCAATACGGCGCGCACGCGGGGCACCCCAAGCTGCCGCCCGCCGACTACGCGCTCCGCCACAGGGCGCACGGCGGCTGGCGGAGCGTCCACACGTTCTGCATGTGCCCCGGCGGCGTGGTCGTTCCATCGATGAATCAGGACGGTCAGATCTGCACGAACGGGATGAGCCGCCGCGCGCGGGACGGCGAGTTCGCGAACGCGGCCCTGGTCGTGCCGGTGAGCAAGAAGGATTTCGGCACCGGGCGGCTCGACGGGCTCAAGTTCCAGGAGCGCATCGAACGCGCCGCCTTCGCGGCCACCGGGTCGTTCCGCGCACCGGCGCAGAACGCCGCGGCTTTCGTGGGGGACCGGGACGGGCCGGCGCCCGAGCGGTCGAGCTATCCGCTGGGCGTCGTGCCGGCGCGGTTCAGTGGCATCCTGCCGCGCGTCGTCTACCGGTCCATCGTGCGGGCGTTGGCGATCACGTTCGAGCGGTCCGTCCGCGGCTTCGCGGGCGAGCGCGGCACGATCCTCGGGCCCGAGACGCGCGTCTCGTCGCCCGTCCGCATCCTGCGCGACGAGCGCACCCGGGGGGCCGTCTCGACCCCCGGCCTCTACCCCATCGGCGAGGGCTCCGGCTACGCCGGCGGCATCGTCAGCAGCGCCCTCGACGGCCTGCTCACCGCCCGCGCGATCATCCAGCGCTACCGGCCGGATTGGAGTTGAATCATGAGTCATAAGCCGAGTCTGAATCTGATAAAGATACCGCTGTACATCAGCGCCGTGCTGTACTTCCTGGTCAGCATACCACTCATCATTCTGTTTGCCGGATTGCTGGGTCGGCCAAGCCACGGAGATGATTCCGTTGTGCGCGTCGTCGTCTGGTGCGCCATGATATTTGGCGTAGCATTATGTATCGGCCTTGGCGTATTCATCATCTACTTCACGGGAAAGCTGGACCAGCGAAAGAAATGGGCCTGGATTTGCTCGATAATCTTCGGCTGCATGTACATACCGTCGGCCTTCTTCTTCCTTGGCATACCGATTGTCATCGGCGCCTTCAGTTCAGACGTCATGAAATGGTTCAACGAGAATGTAAATAAGTTGCCAGGCATCTTATAGAAAGGGCTATAGAGGCAAATATCCGGGCCTGAATAAGGTGCCAGGCACCTTATTCACCTTATTCGCTTCCCTGACCATAGCGAGCGGGGCGTTCGGCGGGTTACTTCAGTGAATCGAGGACCGTGGGCAGGTCGCATCGGCAGCCGGCCGTCACGCGGTCGGCGCCGCCGTAGTACAGCCACAACTGCCCGCCCGGCCGCTCGATGAGGCCGTTGCAGAAAACGACGTCCTCGACGAAGCCGTGCCTCTCGTATTCCGTCTCGGGCAGCATGAGCGGCTCGGCCGACCGGGCCAGCACGCGGGCCGGCTCCGCCAGATCGAGCAGCATCGCCCCGAGGCCGTATCCGTCTTCGCCGGCGCCGTGGTAAATGACCAGCCAGCCGTCGGGGGTCCGGACAGGCGGCGGGCCGGCGCCGATGCGGAGCGAATCCCACCCCGTCGGCCTGGGCGCCGCCAGAAATTCGTGCCGGCCCCAGCTCACCATGTCCGAGCTGCGCGCGATCCACATCCCCGGCCGGCACCACGCGCCCGCCGGCCGGTGCAAGATCACGTACTCGCCGTCGATCTTCGCCGGGAAGAAACACGCATCCTTGTTCTCCGGCGGCAGGATGACGCCGTGCCCCGCGAACAGACGGAAATCCGCCGTGGTGACCAGGCCGACGCACACCCCGCTCTCGCTGACCGCGGTGTGCGTGATCAGATACAGCCCGTCGATCCGCGTGACCCGCGGGTCCTCCATGCCGAACCGTTCGTGGCCGTTGCGCGGCCAGAGGGCGGCGGGCTCGTCTTCGAGCCGGAACCGGCGTCCGTCCTCGCTCCACGCGACGCGCAGATGGCTCAGGCTGGTGAGATAGTGATGTTGGCCGGCGCCTTCCGGACGATACAGGACGATCCGCGGGTCCGTGAAGTCCCAGGCAGGGTCGTCCCGCCGCAGGTGGATCAACTCCAGCTTCGGCGGCTGCGCCTCCGTGTCGAACGCAGGCACAGACACGGTGGCGGGGTCGGTCTGGACCGGGCGCTCCGCGACGCGCACGATCAGGCCAAACTTGCCGCCGAACTCGAAGGCGGCCGGGTTGAACGTGCCGACCACCTCGAAGGCTTCGTGGCTGGGCGGGACGTCTTCCGGACAGATCAGCGGGTTCTCGTCGAATCGCTCAACCGGCATGCGGCCCTCACTTCTGCATCTTCAGTCTACCAAACTGCGGACGCCGGGCACAACTCTAAAGACCGGCATGGGCGCACGGGAGCGCAGGAGCATGAGAGCGCAGGTGCCATCATGCCCCCACGCGCCCATGCGCCCATGCGCCCATGCGCTCTTCCGCATTGACTCCGCACCCGGGGTGTGACAGAATACACCGGTCCGTTTGGAGCACCCGACGTGGCGAAGCGACCCCAGCGCGGCCAGCCGGCCGACGGCACCAAACCCATCGCGCGCAACAAGAAGGCGCGGCACGAATACCTGATCCTCGAAACGTTCGAGGCCGGGGTCGCGCTGCGCGGGACGGAGGTCAAGTCGCTCCGCGACGGCAAGGTCAGCCTCGCCGAGAGCTTCGCCCGCGTCACCGACGGCGAGCTGACCCTCTACGGCGCCCACATCGACGTGTACAAGGCGGGCAGCTACAGCAACCACGACCCGCTGCGCCCGCGGAAGCTCCTCATGCACAGGCGGGAGATCGGGCGGCTCGCCGGCAAGGTGGCCGAGCGGGGATTCACCCTGATCCCGTTGTCGATGTACTTTCGGCGCGGCCTCGCGAAGGTCGAGCTCGCCCTGGTGCGCGGCAAGCGGCGGTACGACAAGCGGCAGACGCTCAAGAAGCGCGAGGCCGACCGCGCCATGCGCCGCGCCATGTCCCCGCGCCACCACGGCCGCGGACGCTAGCCGGAGGCCGAGGTCAACACCCTCGGCCACAGCCCCGACGTTTAGCGTTCAGCCCGCAATTGAAGACTTGAAGCCTCACTCGCAGGCGCCGATGTCGAAGCCCCGCTCGGCAATGACCTCGAACATCCGTTCGAACCGGCGCTGGTAGGTGTGTTCGGCGAGTACCTTCTTCTTCCCGGCGGCCGCGATGGCAGCGCGCTCATCGCCCCGGGCGAGGTAGTAGCGGATCTTCTCTACCATTTCGTCGGGGGTGCGGAAGAGGACAAGTTCGCGGTCGGGTTCGAACATCTGTTCGACGCCGCGGTTGGGGAAGGTGAGATAGAAGGCGCCGAGGCCCATGGCGGTGAACGCGCGGGCGCTCATCGAGAGGCGGATGTTGGGATACGCCTCGCGGGCGATGAAGATCTTGGACAGGTGGACGGCCTTGGCGTAGGTTTCGTTCCACACGAACCGGCCGCCGTAGGCGTGGCTGACCTTCGACAGCAGGAGGCCGAGGACGAACGTGCCGATCTTGCGCCGGATGCGTGGCCCCCACCACTTCATGTGGAAATGCTCGTCGACGATCCGCTTGACCAGCTTCCAGCGCTCCAGGTACGCCGGGTTGTCCGACTCGAGCTTGCCGACGAGGGTGACGTCACAGGTGAACGTCTGGCGGTCGCGGCCGGTGATCGTCTCGTACTCGAAGATGGAAGGCTCCATGCCCTCGGGCAGCCACGCGACGTTCCGCAGGCCGGCCGCGACGAACCGGCCGACCAGGCCCTGCGCGATGGTGAAAAACATGTCGTACGCGTTGCCCAGTTCCACCATGTCCGGCCGCAGGACCGGGGTGACCTGGGGGTACCAGAGCACGTTGTACCCGGTCTTGGCGCGGACCTGCCGGATGAGGTCGGGGGTGTAGGGTTCGCCGCCATACACGATGTGGAGGTCGGGCTTGAACGCATCGGCGGCGGCGAGCAGTTCGCTGTGCGGGTCGTCCGCGCTGTCGTAGTCGAAGGTCTGCACCGCGTGGCCGGTTCGCTCGAGCGCAGGGGTCAGCGCGTGTCCCGGACTCCAGGGCCGGTCTCTTGCGGCGCTCAGAAGGATCCGTGCCACGGCGTTTCCTCTGAAGCCGGTGACGCTCTGTCCACTGCGTCCGGGCGCCGTGCGGACCGCCGCCGGCCCCCGTGCGGCGGCGGAATCCGCTACTTGGCTCCGGCTGTTTTGCCGTTCTTTTCCAGCTCGGTGACGAACCACTTGTATTGGGGCGCCGATTTCATGTCGAAGCCGGCGATCTTCTTCCCGATCTCGCAGACCCCCCTCTGGATCTGGTTGTCTTCCTGAAGATCGCCCGCCCAGTCTCTGGCCAGCTCGTCGGCCACGAGGACGCGAATCCACTGCCTGAGCAGCCGGCGGGCGCTGTCTCGGTCGGTTTTCAGTTTCAGGTTTTTGTACCACTCGTCGAAGCCTGGGTACTTGGACGGGTCCTGGTGGTCGAACAGGGCGAGTTCCGCGAGCAGCTTCTTGTGTTTCGGCCACTGGGCGAGTGAGTAGCGGTAGAAGTCTCCCGCGGCGCGGTGTTTTTCGAAGCTGTCGCGGGTCCAGTGCGCCTCCGCCAGCACCTCGATGTCGGGGATGACGCCGCCGCGGTTCTTGGCAGACCGGTGGATGCTGCGGCCGCTGGGCAGGAAGTATTTGGCGACGGTGAGCTTGAGGATGGCGCCGGCGGAGTCCAGGCGCATGAGTTGCTGGACGCTGCCCTTTCCGTACGACCGCTCGCCCATCAGCACGGCGCGTTTGTGGTCTTGGAGCGCGCCGGCCACAATCTCGGAGGCGCTGGCGGAGCCGCTGTTGATGAGCACGACCATCGGGAAGTCGGGGTGGGTCGCAGCGTCGGTCGTCCGCATTTCCTTGCGCGGCGCGATCTTCTTGTTGCGCCCCTCGCTGTACACGATGAGCTTGTCGTCCTTGAGGAACTTGTCGGCGATGTCCCGTGCGGCGAGCAGGAGCCCGCCCGGGTTGCCGCGCAGGTCGAAGATCAGAGCCTTCAGGCCGTCCTTCTCCATGTTGCGAAGGGCCTTTTCGACCTCGGCGGAACTGGTGTCGCCGAAGCTGATGAGCCTGAGATACCCGATGCCGCCGGGCAGGAGCTCGTGGTACACGGAGGGCACGACAACGTTTCCGCGAACGATCTTGAGCAGCAGTTCCTGGTCTTTGTTCAGACCGCGGCGTCGGACCTTGCAGGCCACGACGCTTTCCGGCAGGCCGCGGAGCATGTCGCGGAGCTGGGCGGCGTTCTTGCCTTTGATGTCGACGCCGTCGATCTCGATGAATTGGTCGTAGGAGCGGAGGCCGGCCTTGTAGGCGGGTCCGGCGTAGATGGGCTTGACGGCGGTGAACACCTTTTCGCCGGTGCGGTCGTCTTTGAGGAACATCACGTGGGCGCCGATGCCGCCGTAGGTCCCGGAGATCTGCTGCCGGAAGTCCTCCCAGTCCTTGCGGCTCAGGTAGGTCGAGTAGGGGTCAGTCTTGTGGAGGGCGCTGGCCATCCCCCGCGCGGCGGCGTCGACCAGCTCCTGTGGCGTCGGCGGCGGCTCGATGTGGTACTCGATGATGCGGCGCTTGATGTCATCCAGGAGCGGATGCCCGAGGCTGCCGGCGTAGTGCTTCTCGTGAAGCATGGCCTTGGACATGCGCCACAGTTCGAGCAGCTTGGTGGCCAGGCGGCCGCGAGGGGTGGGCCGGCCGGAGAGCTCTTTCAACAGGGTCGGCACGGGGTCGCGGAAGTCATCCAGCTCGCCGAGCGCCACGGCGGCGGCCTCCCGGACCTCGCCCTTGCCTGCCCGCGCCAGCCGGACGAGGGCGGTGGTCGCCTTGGCCTCGGCCGCTTCGGTCGTCGCGGTGACGCTCAGCGCCCGCGCCAGCGCGACCCGCACCACGTCGTCCTTCGTGACATCGAGCAGGCGGGTCAGCTCGATCTCGGCGGCGCTGCCGCCTTGGCGGCCGAGGACCCGGACCGCCAAGACCTTGGCGCCGGTGCCGGCGCGGCCGGAGACGACCGAGCTGAGGACCTTCACCCCGGGCCCGAAGTCCTGGAGCGACAGCAGCGCCCAGCCCAGCGCGAGCCGCGCGGCCACCGACTGTTCCGCCGCCGCGGCTTTGCGCATCGCGGGCAGCGCGACCTCTCCGAGCCCCTTCATGGTCCGGGCGCACGACCAGATCGCCGGGTCATCCGCCGCTGCCTTCGCCAGCGGCTTGAGCGCGACGCCGACCAGCTTCGCCGCGACCTCCGCGTCGGTGGGTTCCTCGGCCGCGGCGGACTTCGGAGGACCAATTGCAGCGGCAATCACCAAGACGCCCAGCGCCGCCATCCACTTGCATCGGTGCGGTATGCTCATGACTCACCTTTCTCTCAGTATCACCGTGCCGAACAGGGCCGGCGCGACTCGGCTGCCCATCATGTCTCGCTTCTTGTTCTGGGTCAGGCCCGGTGTCCAGGTCACCCCCTTGAGGTTGGCGTCTCCGTCGTCATCGAACACCATGATGTTGAGGCCCAAGCGGACGCCGGCCCTCGGTTGATCGATCCCGACGTCGGCCCAGGGGACGGAGAGCTCGTAGATCGTGCCCGATTCGTCCTCCTTGATCTTGACGCCGTGCTCGCCGCCGAGGCGGTTCTCGTCGTCGCGCGGCTTCTTTTGCTTGGCGGTCAGGGCGAGCCAGAAGACGGTGTCGCGCCCGTGCAGCCGGTAGCCGCCGTCGCCCTCCGGGTCGATGCTGACCATCAGGCCGTCGCCTTTCCACTCGGGGGCGTCGAAGTCGTGGGTGGTCTGTATGTCGTCGTTGACGTCGACCGCAAGGTACAGGTTCTTGGCGTCCCAAGCGACATACATCGCGGCGGACAGATCGTTCGGCCCGCGCCAGAACAGTGGCGGCGAGAGAGGAGACTGGATGCGCTCGATGTCGTGCGGATTGTCGAGCCGTGCGGCGCGGTCGGCCCGCCAGTCCTCGCACAGGCGGCCGTCGATCCTGGGCGGGCGCTTGAGCAGCGGCGCCTGGTAGGTGGTGCCGCGCTTCTCGGCTGCCGTTTCGCGCACGGCCATCAGTTGCTCGTGCAGCCGGGCGAACGTCCGCGGCGGCGGCTGCTCGGCCAGGAGCGCCTCGTCCAGCAGGCCCATCGCCGCGCCGTACTCGCCACGCCCGAGCAGGAGCCAGATGATCTCCGAGAGGGCGGTCTCCGCCGTTGCGGCCCCCTTCGTATCGAGCAGCCGCGCCAGGCGCCCGGCCACGGCTCCCTCTTCCTGCATGCGGTACGCCTCGATGCCGCGATTGGAACAGAGCAGGAAGGTATCGGCGACCCGGCCGATCGAGGAATAGCCCGCGCCGTGCCGGGTCAGGGTGGCGACCGTCGCGCCGTCCGACTTCCGCACGATCACCGCGTATCCGCGCCATCCGGGGATGCTCATGCTCGAGCCGGATGCGATGAGGAACTCGCCGGCGTCGGTCAGGGTCTCGACGACGGGTTTGATCGGAAGCGGACGGGTCCGCACGACCGCCCCATCGCCGAGCCGCTGGGCGATCAGCACATCGGCGAAGAGCGTCTTCTTGGCGCTGACGACGAGGGCATTCCCGACGTACACGCCGCCCGGCTCCTTGGCTTGCGGCTTCTGGCGCCACACCAGCTTGCCGGTCGCCGCGTCGAAGCACGTGACCTTGCCGCCGAAGGACCACCGGTCCGGAAAGACGACGATGTGGCGCCCGTCGGGCGTCGCGGCCACTCGGCCGACACTGAAAGGCATTTCGGATTTCCACAGCGTCACGCCCGTGTCGAGCCGAACGTTCCGCACCTGCCGGTCGCCCAGCACCAGGCACAGCCGGCCGCGGCGAGACTGCAAGGCGGGGGCATCGGTGAGCCGGCTGTCCTGCCGGTCGAGTTGCACCTTGCCCAACTGCTTGCCTTTGGCCGGGTCGAACCAGTACACCGTGCCGGGGTTCTCGCCGCACACGACCAGGCGCCGGCCGCTAACGTGGAGCGACCCGGGGACGACGGCCTCCTTCAGCTTCTTGCGCCAGGCCTCTGTGCCGGTGGCGACGTCGACGGCGAACACCTCCTTGGCAGCCGTGGCCGCGAACGCTCTGCCGGCGCCTGCGGCGCTGTCGATGATCCGCTTCGATTCCGCCGCCCCGCCGATCCCGAACAACACCCCAGGGCCGCCCCGGAGGGCGTCTTCCGTGGCCCAGACGACTCGGCCGGTCTGCACGTCCAGCGCCGTGAAGTGCGAGATGCCGCGCAGGATCAGCTTGCCGTCCGTCAAGTGCCCCCGGGCCAGACACGGCCCGACCTGTGTGCGCCAGACCGGGCTGCCGTCGCGGACGCGCCGGCACTCGACCGCGTCCCAAAGAAACGTCTGCGTGTTCCCACGATCCCTGGTCACGATCAGGACCCACGGCTCTTTCTCCGCGGACGCGACCGATGCGTCCGGGATGATCGTGGGAGACGACCTTGCGGTGTCGAGCGGGGTGCGCCAGGCGAGCGTCAGCTTCTCGCCTCTCGTCACGCCGCGGAGCTTCAGCCGTTCCCGGTGCGCGGCCGCCGCGTGGCTGCTATTGGGGTAGTCGGCCTCCACCGCGGCGAAGAGCGCGGGATCCTTGTCCTTCAGCGCCGCATCGAGCAGCCTGGCAGCCTTGAACTCCTGGTCGCGATAGACCTCGCGCCCATGCTTCTTCACGATGCGGTCGATGCGGGACGTCGCCACCAGCTCGGCCGGCAGGAACACCCCGCCGAGGAGTTCGACCAGCGCGGCACGCTGGCGCTGGATCACGAACTGGTACGCCGCGACCGCCTCTTTCCACCTGTCCTGCCGCTCGTGGCATTCGGCGAGGGCGAATGTCGCCTCGACCGATGCCCGCGCCGACGGGGCGTATCGCCTCGCCAAAAGGAGCGACTTCTCCGCGTCGCCATGCTTCCCCGCGGCGGCCAGCGACCGGCCCAGCCGAAGCTGCGCGCCGGAGATCGCCGCCAACACCCGTGGCCGCAAGGCCGGGGCGGCCCGGCCAGTGTCGTCCAGCGCATAGAGCGCCGGCTTGTACTCGCGCAGCGCGCCGGCGGTGTCGCCCAGGCGCTCCAGCCGCCGACCGCGACGCAGCCGGTCCGCGAGGGACTCGCCGCCCCCGATGTCCGCCGCGTCGCCGTACGCGTCCACCCGGTCGAACGACGCCGAGAGCAGCAGCTTCCCCGCGACCACCAGGTTGCCGCGCTCGCGCGCATCGTCCAGCCGGTATCGCGACATCACCTTGCCGTTCCGCGTGTCCAGCTCGACGATCGCCGTCTCGGTGGGAATCAGCAAAGCCGACCGGAGCAGCGCCGGCCTTCCGGCGGGCTCTCCGATCCCCGCCGAGAACCAGAGCACTTTGCCGGTGTTCACGTCGACCGCCGCCGCGCGGCTCCCCGTCAGGCAGACGCGCCCCTGCGCCACCCCGACCACATGCCGCATCCCCAGCCGCGGGGCGCGCCAGCGCTCCCGCCCGGTATCCGCGTCCAGCGCGATCAGGCGGTCAGAGTCCTGCGGCGCCGCGATCACCAGCCCCCGATAGACGATGGGGGGGCCGTTCTCCCAGCAGTCATCCGTCCGCAGTGCGACCCGCCGGCGCGCCGGCTCGAACGAGTTGTACTTCGCCAGCCAGCGGACGGCGCCTGTCTCGGCGTCGATCGCCGCCACAGCACCGAGATTGGTAGATACGTAAACCGTTCCTTCATCAAACGCGGGCGGGCCGGGGTGCGAGCCGCGGCCGAGGTAGCCGCGGAAGACCTGCGAACACAGCTTCAGGCGCCACAGCACGGCGCCGGTGTGGGCGTCGAGGGCGATCGCGAGCGATTCCGTCTCCTGCTTGACCGCCGACGCGGAGACGAAGACCTTGCCCTCCGCGACGGCGAGGGAGCTGACCAGCAGTTCGGGCGGCGCGGGGGGGGCCTCTCCTTCCTCTTTCTTCGGCGGCGGGTCCTGTTCGACCAGGCCCGAGACGCGCCACGCCACCGTGCCCTTGGCGGCGGACAGCGCCACCACCTCGCCGCCAACGAACGCGTACGCCCGGCCGCGCCACACAGACGGCGCCAACACCGCGTCCCTCACCCGGCGGGAGTTCGGAGGTCCCGGATCGCGGGGATAGCGCCACAGGGTGGCTCCCGTCCCTCGATCCAACGCCGCAACCCATTGCGTGGTCTGCACGAAGACCCGGCTTCTGGAGACCGCAGGATGCAGGACCCGCGGCACGCGCAGTCCCCGGGTTTGCAGGCCGATGGCCAGGCGCCGGTCCACGTCGGCCTGGTGGACCTCGAACGACCATTTGCTCAGGCCAATCTTGAAGGGAACACCGGAACATCCGCGGCGCGCCGGGCCGCCCGCCAGGGCTGCCCAGTCACGCGACGGGGCCTCCGACCGCGCGGCGGGACGCTTCGCCAGCGCCTGGCGCAGCGCCGCCCGTTTCGCCTCCAGGGATTTCCGGGGCAGCCCGGGCCAGTGTTTCAGCGCAAACAGGCGCGCCAGGTGCCTCGCCGCTTCGCGAAGTTCGCCCCGCTGCAAGCGGACGTCGGCCAGCGCGGCGACCGCTCGAGCGCCGGTGACGGTAGGCAGATAAAGGTCGGCCAGCTCCGACAGGTCCCGCAGATTTCGCGCCGCCACGGCCTTCTCGTACAGCTTGTCCGCCGCGCGGCCATACCGGGCGCGGTACGCACGGACACCGGCCTCGGGCCAGGCGAGGACCTCGCGCCGCACCATCTCCGCAAACGAGACGTAAACGCCGGGCTCGACCCGAAAGAGCTTCCGCGTCCCGGCGGCGATGTGCTTCTGCGCTTCCTCGGCCGCCCTGTCCCAAGCACCGGAAGCGGCCAGCTTCCGGAGACCGGCCAGGGTCTCCTCGGCGTCGTCGTAAACGTTAACGTACAACGCCTCTTGGCTGCTCGGCTCCTCGGCGTCAGGCGTCTTTTCCGCCCCCCCGGCGAACGCGGCGCACAGGGCGAGGATCAAGCATGATGTGAAGAGATCCTTCAAGGAACGAAACCCTCCTACATCGCATTCTAGCTCGGTATGGATAACGTGTCAATCAAAGTCGCCGCGCGGCCGGCGGCGGACGCATCGTTGAGCGACAGGAGCCAGGCTGTTATACTTGTCTGGTGTCCGATTGACCCTGCACGGGGAGATTTGGCCGGAGGGTAAGAGGATGGCGCAGAGACTCAGCCAGCGCAGATTGCTCGTCATTGATCCGAAGCTGCAGTTCCGCTATCTCATACTGCCCCTTCTGGTGGCGACGACGACGGCGGCCTGCCTGTTCGCACTGTTCGTGTTGCAGTCAGACCAGATCAGGTGGGCGGTGCGCGACGACCCTGGCCTGCAGGACGAGATCGGCCGGCAGCAACTCCTGACGGCGCTAGCCGTGGGCGCCGTCCTGCTGGGCCACGTGACCCTGGTCGTCTGGCTCGGCCTGATCGCGTCCCACCGGGTGGCCGGCCCCCTGTACCGGCTCAAGCAGGCGATGAAACAAGTCGCTGCGGGCGACATGGGCGTCCGCATCAGGCTGAGAAGAAAGGATCAACTGACGGACGTGGCGGACATCTTCAATCGGATGATGAACGCCCTGACGGTGGAAGAAAAGGAACTCGGAGCGCCGGAGGACACGGCCGCGCCGCCGGGACCTGCCAAGCCTGGGGCCTAGCGCCCGCCCGCATGTTCGAGCCGCTTCTTGTGTTGTCCCAGTTCTTCCGGCGTGCAGTGCTCGCGCGGCGGGTGGTAGTCGGGCAGGTCGCGAACGTAGGGGCAATCGGCGGGGAACACGCCCAGCGCGATTCCTTCTTCGACCGTCAAGCAGCGTGGGTTCACCTCGTGCCGGCGCTCGTAGACCGTGCAGAGACGGGTCGCGGGGTCGTAGTGCTTGCAGAAGTACGGCGTGTACACCAGCTCGCCGTCGACGTAGATCTTGACGCAGCAGCAGCGCCCACACCGTTCGCACAGGCTGGGATCCGCCACGGTTATCTCCAGAGGCCGAACGCCACGACACTGAGTTCGCGGCGCGAGAAGGTCACCTTGGGCCGACGAAGGCCAACGTTCAACAGCAGCGAGACCCCGATGAAACACGCCAGCGTCGACGACCCGCCGTAGCTCACGAACGGCAGCGTAACCCCCACGATGGGAAGCATGCCGATGGTCATCGCGATGTTGACGAACCCCTGCGCGACGAACAGCGCCACCACGCCGACCGCGATGAGCCGCCCGACCGGCTCGCGACAGCGCTGCGCGATGCTGAGCCCCGCGCCGGCGAGCAGCAGATACAGGATGATGATGACGTTCGCGCCCAGGAAGCCCGCCTCCTCGCAGACCACGGCGAAGATGAAATCGGTGTTCCGAAAACCCAGGTAGTTCAATCGGTTCTGCGTGCCGCGGCCCAGGCCCCGGCCTCGTCCGCGGCCGGAACCGATGGCGACCTTGGACTGAATGAGGTGGTGGAACCGCCCCACCCTCTCGGCGCGGGTCAGCTTCCGGCCCTGCTGCCGCCACGTGGTGATGCGGCTGCGCTGCGTCGGGTTCATCCCGGCCCAGACGACCGGGAGCAGGACGACCGTCGCCGCCGCCAGCAGCGCGAGATGCTTCACCCGGGCGCCCGCCACAAAGACCATCGCCACCGCCGCCGGGATGAACATCAGGGCCGTCCCCAGGTCCGGCTGTGCGGCGATCATCGCACATGGAATCGCGGCGATGGCCAGCGCCCCCAGCACCCGCTCGATCCGCCGCGACTTCCGCTCGGGCGCCAGGTAGTGCGCCAGAGCGATAATGGTGGTGATCTTAACGAGCTCCGACGGCTGAAGGCGCACGCCCCCCGGCAGGGTCAGCCAACTCCTCGCGCCGTTCACGACCCGGCCGAACAACATCACGATGACCAGCATGCCCAGGCCGAACAGGTACAGCGGCACGGACATCTCGGCAATCGAGCGGTAGCTGGGGACGAGAAGCAGCAGCGCCACCACCGTGCTCGCCGCGATCCACACGATCTGTTTCTTGGGGCTCGACGTGTAGTACCCCTTGCCGTCGTGCCCGGACCGGTACGACGCGCTCCGCATGTACGGCCAACTGAACAGCACCAGAGCGAACACGGCGACCACCACGGGCCAGTCGAGCTTCTTCAGTTGGCGAACACCAATCATTTCGGATCCTGCTTCGCCTGCTCGAGCCCCAACAGATCGAGCGGCATGGCGTCGAAGATCTTCCGCGCCACCGGCGCGGCCGTGCTGCCGCCGCCCTGGCGCGCGGTGAGGCCGTCAATAGCGATGGCGAACGCCACGCGGGGCTTGTCGTGCGGCGCGTAACCCGCAAACCAGCCAACGTTGGGCTGACCGGTGCCGCGCTGAGCGGTGCTGGTCTTGCCGCACACTTTAAAGGGCCGGGTGAAGTTCTGGAACGCCCGGTTGCCCGTGCCGCCGTACTCGTTGACGACCTTGTACAGGCCGAGGCGCACGGCGTCGATCGCCCGCTTTGAAATGCCCAGCGACCGCGGCCGGCGCGGGTCGGGCAGCACCTCCGCCGCGATGCTGTCGGTGTCGAACGGCCGCAGCTCGCGGACGACCCTCGGCGGCGCAAGCACGCCGTCGTTCGCCACGGCGGCGACCATCTGCGCCACCTGAAGCGGCGTCACCACCAGCCGGCCCTGCCCGATGGCCAGGTTGAGCAGTTCGCCGCCCCGAGCGGCGCGGGGGAAGTGCCGGTCGTGGCCGGCCTCGCCCGGGACGCTGACGCCGGTCTTGCTGCCCAGTCCGAGGCGCCGCGCCATCTCGATCAGCGCGGCGTCACCCGTCCGCTGGGCCGTGCGGTAGAAGAACACGTTGCACGAGTACTTGATCGCGTCGGTCAGCCCGAGGGTTCCGTGGCCGTAGGTTCGGTGGCAGTG
>CAZDHT010000047.1:0-25878 GCA_964505325.1 uncultured Planctomycetota bacterium
CGTACCCCCCTGTTCAGCGTGCTCATGGGACACAGCGGCCCGGTAACGATGGAAAGCGTTCAAGAGGTGTACAAGCTGGTCAAGCTCCTGATTGATCGGGGCGCCGATGTCCGCCGGAAGTCCACCGACCACAAGACGCCGCTCAGCTGGGCGCGCTCGACGTTGGTGTTGAGGAAAGACAGTGGAGACAGGCAGAAGCTTGTCAACAAAATCCTCGCCTTGCTGGGAGGGAAGTGAGCCGCCGCCGGCCGGCATCGACCGCAGGCGGCAGGGAGGTGATTATGTCGAACGTTCTCAGTTGGTGCCGCGTTGGCCTGGTGGCGGCCACCGTCCTGGGCATGCTTTCGGGGCGGTCGGCTTTTGCCGCAAGCTGGAAGAACAGGATCCGCGGGTTCAAGACAACCAAGGTCGTGGACAGGCCGACGCCGCTGATGCAAGCGGCGGGCGAAAGCAACCACGCTCGCATCCTCCGCATCCTGAAGGGCGGCGCCGACCCTCACGTCACGACGAAGATCGGCGTGTCCGCGCTCACCAACGCCAGGGACGTCAAGACGCTTGAACTCCTGCTGAAGAATGGCGTGAACCCGAACCTGTGCAACCGGTGGGAAGAGACCGCACTTCACAAGGCCGCCAAGTCCAAGAAGCCCCAGGCGCTCGAACGCGCCGCCATCCTGCTCAAGCACGGGGCAAACCCGAACGTCCAGGACCAGGCGGGAGACAGCGCCCTGCACTACGCCGTGAAGGACGGCACGGTCGAGATGGTGAAGCTCCTCCTCGAACACGGCGCGGATCCGAACCTCATCGCGTTCAACACCCGTCGATCGCCCATAATGGAGGCCGCATTTCGCAAGGACTTCGACATCTATGAGTTGCTCAAGGCGAAGGGGGGCAAGCTGCCGCCGAACGTGGAAGCCCCGCAGCTCGGCCTGCGCCTCTTCGACGCTCTGGCGAAGAACGACGCGGCCCTGGTCAGGAAGCTCCTGGCCTCGGGGGCCAAGGCGGATACTCGCAAGCCGCACACCGGCGAAACGCCCCTGTGGTGTGCGTTGACAAGCGGGAACGTCCCCATTGCGAAGCTCCTCATCGCCAACGGAGCCGATGTCAACGCCCTGAACGGCAAGGGGCGGGCGGCTCTCCATCAGGCCGCATCGCGGGCGGACAACGACAGGAGCGTTCTCCTCATCCTGTCGCTCGGTGCCGACATCAATGCTCCTGACTCGGACGGCGCGCGGCCACTCCATTACGCCGCGCTGACGGGCGACCCGTACTCCGTGCTGTTCCTCCTTTCCCGAAAAGCCGGCCTCAAAGCGGTGACAAAGAGCCGGAGGAGGGCGCTCCATCACGCCGCTGAGACCCCGTGGGTCCGTGTCGTCCGCGTGCTTCTCAAGGCCGGCGCCGACTCGAACGCGACGGACACGGAGGGCATGACCCCGCTCCACCTCGCCGCGCGGAAAGGGGCGCGGAAGGTCGTCCAAGCGCTCCTCGCCGGCGGGGCGAACGTGAACGCGCAGAACGCGCGGAAAGAGACCTCGCTCCATTTCGTAGCGGCCCGCGGCCGCGTCGATATTCTCAAGGTGCTGCTCAAGGCCGGGGCGGACCTGAACCTGCCCGACAAGGACGGACGCGTCCCCGTTCATCTGGCCCGAACAAAATATGTGGTGAAGTTTCTCAAGTCCAAGATGGGCGCCACGGCTGTTCCGGAGGGCCTGGCGGCGGCGTTCCACCAGGCTGCCGCTCAAGGCAACGTCGTGCGGCTCAACGAATTGCTCACGGCCCAACCCGGCGTGATTGACAAGGCCGACGCGGACGGGCGGACGGCGCTCCACCTGGCCGCCGCGGCTGGCCGCCAGAACGCGGTCGGACTGCTCGTCCTG
This sequence comes from uncultured Planctomycetota bacterium, assembly GCA_964505325.1. Classification (GTDB taxonomy): domain Bacteria; phylum Planctomycetota; class PUPC01; order PUPC01; family PUPC01; genus CAZDHT01. Next base: position 1,875 of record CAZDHT010000047.1, read on the forward strand.
CGCGGGGCCAACGTCAACGCCGTCACGAAGGACGGCTCGACTCCGCTCCACGCCGCCGCGGCTGCCGGGCACAAGGGCGTGGTCCGCGACCTGTTCGCCCGCCGCCCCGACGTAAACGCCAGGGACAAGACGGGGGCAACGCCGCTGCATCTCGCCGCGGCTGGCGGCCACGCGGAGGTCGTCGGATTGCTTCTCACCAAGGGGGCGGACGTAAACGCGAAGGACAAGGAGGGAAGGACGGCTCGGGACGCCGCGAAATCGCCCGAGATCGCTGCTGTACTCCGCAGAGCAACGGGACGCACTGATCCTCCGCAGACGCCGAAGACACCGGTCCGGCCGGGACCCGGACCCGACACGCAACCGAGTGTCCCGAAGGAGCGACCGAAGCAGGAGCCACCACGTGAGCCGAAGACGCCGGAGCTACCCACGGTGTCTGGCAAGGTGACGGTGCATCTGAAGGACGGGAAGAACGCAACTGGCCAGGTGTTCAAGAGCAGGCCGGAGTCGGTGACGCTCCAAGTGTCGGGCATGGCGTTGCGGACGTACAAGGCAGACCAAGTGAAGCGAATTGAGCAAGGCGGCCGAGTAGTGTTTGATGCGGACAGCGTCGAGGACAATAACAAATAGTCAGGCGAAAGGAGGACAAGATGAGGAAGCCGATGAACCGGATCTGGGCTGTTTCTTTCCTTGCCTGGGTATGCGCCTGTGCCTCCCTCTGTATTGCGCAAGAGCCGAACAGAGGCCCAACCACGCAAGTGCACAAGCGACCGTGGGGGCCCGAGCAGGCGACCGGTGCTCCCGACACACATCAAGCAGGTGACATCCCAACCGCCTGGGCCTCACTCCGTGCAGATGGTGGAATTGAGTGGCTGCGGACCGACTTTGCGAAGACGACGAACGTATCTGAGGTACGCATAAGAGAGACGTTCAACCCGGGGGCCGTCAGCAAAGTCGCTGCTATTCTTGAGGACGGCAAAGAACGCGTCTTGTGGGAAGGTCGAGATCCCACAACCGAAGCCCCAGCGTATTTCACCGTCCGAGTGGACCTCGACGATATTGTAAGCAAGTCTATAAAGATATACCTCGACACTCGTCGAAAACCGGGATGGAACGAAATAGATGCCGTTGAACTCGTTGGAAAGGATGACACGCGGCAGTGGGCGTCGCACGCATCTGCAAGCTCAAGCTATGCTGTACTCGCGCCCGTATGGGAACCCATGCCCATATGGGAACCCATGCCCAGACCTCGAGCATCGGATCCTTTCGCCGAGGTCCATCAGAAGCACGTCGTTGTGCATCTCGAAGGAGGCAAGTCCGTCGAGGGAACGTTTGCACGGGCCACCCGTGGGTTCATCGTGATAAAGCAAGAAAACTTGCACAAGACTATGATTGTGAATGTGCAAAAGATAGTCTACCTCGAAACAGTAGAATTGCCTCGTAAAGAATAAACAGGCGTGGCGACAGGTTCGCCTGACAAAACGCTCAAGCGGGCGCTGCTACGCACCGCCGGACCCGGCGTCCATCACTCGACCCCAGCCGCGGCCGGGGTACGGGGAGTGCCTCGCGGAGATGGGGCGCGACAAGCCGGTGCGCTCTTTCCTGTTCCTGGTGGGGGGGCCGGTGAAGGGCGCCTTGTACCGTGCGGTCGAGGCCGAGCCGGAGATCCGCATCGTTCCGCAGGACCGGTTCAAGGCGACCTTGGCCAAGCACGGCCTGCGGCCAAGGTCCTTGCGCAGCCGGAAGAACCGGGGGAAGATCCCCGAGGTGCTGGGCGCTGACCTGGTCGTCCATGCCACGCTCCGGCACGAGACGCGACCCACCGGGCGCCGCTCGCACGCCCCCACGCACTGCCACATCGCCATCACGGAGGCGCGGACGGGCGTCGTGGTGACGACGTACTCCTGGCGTATCTCCGAGCTGATGGTGGACGCCTCGCCGTTTGTGGCGACCCTGCGCGCGGTAATGTCCGCGCGCGGACGCGCGGGGGCGGACGCCGCAGCGGATCCACAGCCCCAGGGAGGCGGCGCGGTACAGGTGGCGCTGCTGGCGCCGGCCGGGACGGCGGACCTTGCGATGGCCCAACTCCTGGCCGGGCTCTCGCGCGACTCGTCGATCCAACTCGTCGAGCGCGAACAGATCGACAAGGTGCTCGCCGAGCAGCGGCTGCCCCTCCTTCTACGCTCAGCCCCGTTTACGGGGCTTGTCCGTCTCCGCTAAGGCCCTCTAACAAGCCCCGTGAACGGGGCTTAAGGCCAAACATGAGGCCCGGCCTGCTCGACCCCGCCTGAAGGCGGGGCCTATTCTCGGAGCTGTCGCTCCTCGCGAAGGCCCGTGAACGGGCCTTTCCCGTCTCGAAAACTGGGGATGACTCAGGCTGCGGCGAGCTTGCCTTGCGACCGACCGCGCGGTACAATTGACGTGGCGGACATCAGCGGCTGCATCCCGGAGCCCCACACCACGACCCCAACAGCCGCCCAAGACACAAGAGGGCGTAAACCGGTGGCTGTCCTGCTCTGGTGAAAAAAACTGGTGACTGTCCCCTTACTCGGGATCCGAGGTGGACAAATGGCGGGGAAGCAACGGTCGGTGGTCCTCGGCAGCGCTGTTGCCTGCTGCCTCTTCGCTGTCATGGGCTTATGCGTTGATGGCAACGGCCGCGTCTTCGGGTTCTCCCGGGCGGCGTCAACGATATTGGCAGCGACGACATTTGCGGCGGGATTTGGCCTAGCTTTGTGGCAGTTAACGGTGTGTACCAAGTGGAGATGGCTGGCTGTGATGGAACTGATGATTTACGTCGCCTTGGCGGCCCCCATTATCCTCCTGTGAGGGAGTTCCTGAGGGCGTTCACAGCCACGCTGACAGCTTCACGCACGATGCGCTCAACCGCCTAAATATTTAGGAGAGTCACCGTTTTCTGCGCTTCGTCGGCTTCCTTGCGCCACGTTTCGGCGGGCGGCCGACGGGCAACGGGCGAATCCGACGACCGAGCACCTTCTCGACTTTGCTCAGGAAGCTGTGGCTGCCCAACGGCCGGCCCCGATGCGTCGCTGACCGCAGCCGAGGCAGCAGGTCGGCGTCCTCACGTTGCGGCGAGCTTGCCTTGCGACCGACCGCGCGGTACAATTGACGTGGCGGACATCAGCGGCTGCATCCCGGAGCCCCACACCACGACCCCAACAGCCCCCCGAGACAGAAGAGGGCCTAAACCGGTGGTTGTCCTGAATTTCCGACATGAATGAGCAGGGCGATAAGAGCGCGCTGGCGGCGTCAACAGGATCGAGAAGCGGCCCTGGCGCCCGACAGTACCGTGGCATTTGGTGGCTTCGAGGCAGTCTTGCCCTGACCGCGTTCATGGCTTTGTACGATATCACCAGGAAATGCGATGTCCAGGGCGTGCCACGCTCGTTTCTGTGGCTCGGCACGCTCCTTGAGCGATCAGCCGGACTCCCCATTCTCTTGTGCCTGTTGGGTTTTCTCGTTTCGAACTGGCGGATTATGCGATCTACAAGATGCAGGCTCTTCAACCTGTATATCATAAGGATCTGTCTCAAGGCTGCCAGAGCCGACAGAGCGTCCCTGGCGCTGACAGTCTGCCTGGCCATCGAGGTGATGTTGTGGCTGGTTCTGATGGTCGTACGACCGGGGTGACGGCCAGAACTGCCGTTCGACATCGGACCTGTGGTCCGCGCTTACGGCCCTGTCTTCGACCCTGAGGCTCAGACCCGAAGGGAGCCTGTCGAGGGGGGAGGCCCGCTGGCAGTTCATCTACGGCGGCACGTACATCGACAAGAGGTCTGAGGCATTTGCGTTGTACCACATTTCGAGAACGGTGTCGCTGTAGCCGGCCTCGATGAGGCCGGAGAAGGCCGAGGTCACGGCCCTCGGCTACAGTTCAGGCTCTCACAAGGGCACAACGCAAATAGCTCGGCTTCCTTCGATATTGACAAACGATTCGGCGGCGCTATGATGCAGTTGTGTTGCGCCTGCGGGCCCGTGTGGGGCTGGCGGGGCGCGACCGTGGCCCGGCGCGAAGGGGGCGGCGCCAGGGCCGAAGGCAGGACGCCCCTGTGGAGAGTGGCACATGGAGCGACGGGGATGGATGCTGAGCGTGCTGGCCGTGCTGCTGCTGGCCGCGCCGGCGCTGTCGGAGGAAGAAACCGGGGAGCCGAAGAAGCCCCGGAAGAAGCGCCCGGCGAAAGCGAAGACCGGCCTTCGTGGCGAATACGCCATGATGGCCAACGTGCTGAAGCTGGACGAGGAGACCAAGAAGAAATTCGAGGAAGCGGTCACGGCGGGCAACGCGGCCATGAAGGCGTGGATGCAGGGCGACGGCGCGAAGCTCAAGGAGGTGTCGGCCGCCTACCGTGCCGCCCGAAAGGCGAAGGACCAGGACAAGATCAAGGAGCTCAAGCCTCAGTTCACCGCGCTGATCACCGCGCGCACGAAGCTGATGGCCGACAACAAGGCCAAGATCATGGCACTGCTCGACGCCGAGCAGAAGGTGGTGTGGGCGGGCTTCATGCTGCGGCGCACGGTGATGCGGCGTTACACGGCGGCGAAGCTGACCGAGGATCAGATCGCCCAGCTCCAGAAGCTGTGCGAGGAGAAGGCCCAGACCATTCCCGACGCCACGGACAGGGAGAAGCGGAAGGAGCGGGCCGCGGCGTTGAAAGCCCTCTACGCCGAAATCGAAGGGAAGATCCTCACCGACGAGCAGAAAGAGGCGATGAAGAAGGCGCAGCCGGTCAGGAAGCCCAAAGCTGCGAAGGGGGAGGGCCGCAAGAAGAAGGCCAAGGGCGAGCCGGCAGAGCTCGGCAACCCGCAGTGGTGATGGTCCCGCACGCCGAATGAATCAAAAGGGCCGGGTCTCACCGCGAGGCCTGGCCCTTCTTCTGGAGGGGGCCGACGTGGACGCCGACAAGCTCAGGGACATGGCGCGCGACCCGCGATTCATCCGCGGCATCTACAACTACTGCGACCGGTGGTGTGAGCGGTGCACGATGACGTCGCGGTGTCTCGTGTTCGCCTCGGAGGCGCGTGACGATAACGGACCCGAAAGCCGCGACCCGCAGAACCAGGCGTTCTGGGACAGGCTGGAGGGCGTCTTCGAGCAGACCATCGAGATGATCCAAGAGGCGGCGGACGAGCAAGGCGTCGACATGGGCGACGTCGGCGACGCCGAGCTCGATGAACTCGCACGTCGGCTCGACGCCGTTCGGGCGCATCCGCTGGCCGCCCTCGGGCTCGAATACGCGGCGAAGGCCGATGGTTGGTTCAAGCGCCACAGCGACCTCTTCGAGTCCAAAGTCGAGGAGCTGCAATCCGCGGTGTTGACGGCGCTGCCCGGCGCTGATGTGGAGGCGGAGGCGTGCGGCCTTCGGGGCGCGGTCGAGGCGATCCGCTGGTACCAGCACCAGGTTGGCATCAAGATCATGCGAGCGCTGCACCGCGACGAGCACGAGGAGGAACTGGACCTGCCGAGCGACTCCGACGGCTCCGCGAAGGTGGCCCTGATCGGGATCGACCGGTCCATCGGCGCGTGGGGCGCGCTGCGGAGGAGCCTGCCGGACCCGGCGGACAGCGCTCTTGAACTGCTGGCTGCTCTCAACGACCTGCGCCGCCGGACAGAGGGGGCATTCCCCAACGCCCGGGCGTTCGTGCGGCCCGGCTTCGATGAGCCGGGGTGAGCGGCGTCAACGGTCGTCTGGGTCTTAATACCTAATATCAGAATACGTGTTAATTCTGCGGTGGGGTGATATCTTCTTCTTTCATTTCCCCAGCATCGGTGATTTTCTGAATCTCTTGTTCGAGTTCCGCGATCACAGCTTTGGTTCTACGGATATGAAATCGCATGAAAAGCGCGTACAGAACGAAGATGATTCCGAAGGTTGTGAACAGATGCTGTTGCCCGGAAAGGCCAAGGTACAGCAGCACGCCTCCGCAACACAGAAGGACCAACGAAAGGATCGTGCGAATGCGACTCTTGGCAACCATCTTCTGCCCCTGGTTGACCAGCGCGTGCCCCACCACTTCCTTTTTCGGTTTCATTTCTCCTCACACCCAACCACGTCTTATCTCGTTTCTACCCAAGGCCCTTATTGAGCCTCATGGAAGTAAGTCAAGGCCGTATATTAGGGACGGTCGCCTATTGTGGCGCACCTTCCTCCGCTTTCTGAGCGAACGCGAGGACAGCCAACGGGGTGGCAGTCCCCGTTTTCGCTTGCGATGCAGCGATGATGTCCGCGCGTCGCCGCAGGATCGACGCCGCTCATTTGATCCCCGCGTGGTATTCCTGAAGGGACTTGACCTGCGGCGCGCCCTCGCGGCGGGCGGCGATGCCCTCGGCGGCGGCGAGTGCCGCGGCGAGGGTGGTGATGTACGGCACCTTGTGCTTGATCGCGCTCTTCCGGATGTACGAGTCGTCCGTCACGCTCAGCTTGCCCGAGGGCGTGTTGACGACGAGCTGGATTTCGCGGTTGGCGATTCCGTCGGCGATGTCGGGCCGGCCCTCGTGCACCTTGAGGATGTGTTCGGACTGGATATCGTGTTCGGTGAGGAAGGCGCCCGTGCCCTCGGTCGCCTTGATCTTGAAGCCCAGTTGGTCGAACCGCTTCGCAACCTCGACCAAGACCTGTGAGCGGTCCCGCTCGCAGACCGTGAGCAGCACCGTCCCTTCAGTTGGGAGCAGCGACTTGGCGGCGTCCTGCGCCTTGTAGAACGCGAGGCCGAACGAGTCGGCCATGCCGAGCACCTCGCCCGTCGAGCGCATCTCGGGCCCGAGCAGCGGATCGACCTCTGGGAACATGGGGAACGGGAAGACGGCCTCCTTGACGCCGAGGTGCGGGATCTGGCGGTCGTGCAGGTCGAAGTCGGCCAGCTTCTTGCCCATCATGATCTGGGTGGCGATGCGGGCCATCGACAGGCCGCAGACCTTCGACACGAGCGGCACGGTCCTCGAAGCCCGTGGGTTGGCCTCCAGCACATACACCTCGTCGCGGTAGATGGCGTACTGCATGTTCATCAGGCCGACGACGTCCAGCTCGTTCGCGATCTTCTTCGTGTACTCGACGATGGTATCGATGTGCTTCTGCGGGATGGTGATGGGCGGGATGACGCAGGCGGAGTCGCCGGAATGGATGCCCGCCTGCTCGATGTGCTCCATCACCGCGGGGACGTAGGCGTCGGTGCCGTCGGCGATGGCGTCGGCCTCCGCCTCGACCGCGTTCTCCAGATATTTGTCGATGAGGATGGGGCGGTCGGGGGTGACACCGATGGCGGCGGCGACGTAGTTGCGGAGCATCTCTTCGTCGTGGACGATCTCCATCCCACGCCCGCCCAGCACGAAGGACGGCCGGACCATCAGCGGGTAGCCGATCCGTGCGGCGATCTCAAGCGCCTCGTCAACGGTGCTGGCCATGCCGGACTCGGCCATCGGGATGCCGAGCGTTTCCATCATGCCGCGGAACCGGTCTCGGTCCTCGGCGAGGTCGATGGTCTCGGGGGTGGTGCCGAGGATGTTGACGCCCGCCTCTTCGAGCTCGCGGGCGATGTTGAGCGGGGTCTGCCCGCCGAACTGGCAGATCACGCCCTTGGGCTTCTCGTTGGCGTAGATCTGGAGCACGTCTTCGACGGTGAGCGGCTCGAAGTAGAGCTTGTCGGAGGTGTCGTAGTCGGTGGAGACGGTTTCGGGGTTGCAGTTGACCATCACCGTCTCGCAGCCCATGTCGCGGAGGGCGAAAGCCGCGTGGACGCAGCAGTAGTCGAACTCGATGCCTTGGCCGATGCGGTTGGGCCCGCCGCCGAGGATCATCACCTTGTTGGGGTTGTCGCTGGCGCCCACCGCGTCGGGCGCGTTGTAGGTCGAGTAGTAGTACGCCGCGTTCTCGACGCCGCTGACGGGCACCGGGTGCCAGCCCTCGACCACGCCGAGGTTCGTGCGGCGCTCGCGGATCTCCTTCTCCGGAATGTCGAGAATCTGGGCGAGGTACTTGTCGGCGAAGCCGTCCTTCTTGGCCTGGGTGAGCAGCTCGTCGGGCAGCTCGCCGCCCTTGTGCTCGAGCATCTCTTCCTCGAGCTCGACCAGCTCCTTCATCTGGTCGATGAACCAGTGCTTGATGTAGGTCCGTTCAAAGAGCTGGTCGGCGGTGGCGCCCTTGCGCAGCGCCTCGTACATCAGGAACTGGCGTTCGCTGGAGGGCTCGGCGAGCATGGCCATGATCTCTTCGAGCGGCATCTCGTTGAAGTTCTTGGCGAAGCCCAGGCCGTGGCGACCGGTTTCGAGCGAGCGGATCGCCTTCTGGAACGCTTCCTTGTAGTTCTTGCCGATGCTCATCGCTTCGCCGACGGCCCGCATCTGGGTCCCCAGCTTGTCCTCGACGCCCTTGAACTTCTCGAACGCCCAGCGGGCGAACTTGACCACGACGTAGTCGCCGGACGGCGTGTATTTCTCGAGGGTACCGTCGCGCCAGTAGGGGATCTCGTCCATGGTCATCCCGCCCGCCAGCTTCGCCGAAACCAGTGCGATGGGGAAGCCGGTGGCCTTGGAGGCCAGCGCCGACGACCGCGACGTGCGCGGGTTGATCTCGATGACGACGACGCGGCCGGTCTTCGGATCGTGGGCGAACTGGATGTTCGTGCCGCCGATTACCTGGATGGCCTCGACGATGTCGTACGAGTACTTCTGGAGCCGCTGCTGGAGTTCCTCGTCGATGGTGAGCATCGGCGCGGTGCAGTAGGAATCACCGGTGTGCACGCCCATCGCGTCGACGTTCTCGATGAAGCAGACGGTGATCATCTGGTTCTTCGCGTCGCGGACAACCTCGAGCTCGAGCTCCTCCCAACCGAGGACGGACTCCTCGACGAGGATTTGGCCGACGAGGCTGACCGACAGGCCTCGCACGGCGACGGTGCGGAGCTCCTCGATATTGTAGACCAGCCCGCCGCCGGTCCCACCCATGGTATAGGCGGGGCGGATGACGACCGGGTAGCCGAGCTCGGCGGCGATCTTCTCCGCCTCCTCGACGGTGTACGCGATGGCGCTCTCGGGCATCTCGATGCCCAGCCGGTTCATCGTGTCCTTGAACGCCTGGCGATCTTCGCCGCGCTCGATGGCATCGACCTGGACGCCGATCACGCGGACGCCGTACTTCTCGAGCACACCGCTCCGGGCGAGTTCGGAGGAGAGGTTGAGGGCGGACTGCCCGCCCAGGTTGGGCAGCAGCGCGTCGGGCCGTTCCTTTTCGATGATCCGCTCCATCGTTTCCGCGTTGAGCGGCTCGATGTAGGTCACGTCCGCCATACCCGGGTCGGTCATGATCGTCGCCGGGTTCGAGTTGACCAGCAGGATCTCATAGCCCAGCGCCCGCAGCGCCTTGCAGGCCTGCGTGCCCGAGTAGTCGAACTCGCACGCCTGGCCGATGACGATCGGTCCCGAGCCGATGATCATCACCTTGTTCACATCTTTCAGTCGCGGCATATGTTCCTCCTGCTTCAGCCAAAGGAAGAGACTCGCCTGCTTTTGCTATTTCTTGAAGAGGTCAGAGTGGGTACCGGTACGCTCGAACACGATTACGTTTGATTCCTTCTTGTAGATGAGCAGCCAGTTGGCCTCGATGTGGCATTCGCGCCGCCCCCGGTAGCTGCCAACGAGCTTGTGGCCGCGGTGAAGGGGGTCGGGGGATTTGCCCGCCAGAAGCGTCCGGGCGATGGTCTTGAACTTCTCGACGTTCTTGCCACGTTTCTTGAGCCGCTTGATGTCCTTCGCGAATTGTTTTGTGTAGACCGGGGCGAGCATCAGATCCCCAACTTCTGAAACATGTCGTCGGCATCTTTGCAGACAATCAGGTTTCGCCCCGCGTCCGTGTCTTCGAGGGTTTTGCGGGTCGTTTCGTTGGGGATGACTACGTCGAAGGGAAGCCCGTCTCGGAGTTCTACTTGTTTATAGAACAGAGTTATGGCCTGGGTCGCGTTGAGCCCGAGGCGTCGAAACACCCGTTCTGCGTGCTTCTTGAGTCCGGGCCGGATTCGAGCCCGAACCGTTGCCGTTTTGTTCATCAGCCTTCTCCGTATGCATGCTGCCTACAGTCCAATGTAGCACAAATGGGGAACACGCGCCAGTTCTTTATTCACGTTCCGCTCTTCGTTCGCCGAGCCTACTCCGCCGAAACAGCCTCGGCCTCTGCTCTGCGAAGCGCTACGCAGAGCACGAGTGCGAAGGCCGGAAATCAGCACGGCACGAATAACCAATAACGAATCACGAATAACGACTGCCCCTTTTTCGCCACCAGAGGAAGTGAAGAAGAATTAGCCACTGATGAACACTGATAAACGCACATTGCTTTTCATCGGCTTCGGGGTACGGGCGTTCAGGCGAAAGGCGCGCAGAAAACGGTGACTGTCCTGAATATCGAGTAGTCGAACTCGCACGCCTGGCCGATGACGATGGGCCCCGAGCCGATTATCATGACCTTGTCGATGTCCGCCAGTTTGGCATGCCCGCTTTCCCTCCTGCTACGCGATGAAGAGGCCTCTGCTTGCGAACTTCGGCTCGCTGGTAACGTTCACTCCCAGCCGTCGCAGACCGGCCTCGTCTCCCGGCGGGGGTATGTGCGTAAGGTGCATCTCGCAGCCGCGCAACTGGCTGAGCTTCTCCACTGCGAGCTGGGCCGCCGGGCTCGACGCTGCGCTCACGCTCAGCGCGATCAGCGTCTCCTCCAGGTTAAGGCTCGGCGTCCGCCGGTCGAGGATGCTCCGCTTGAGCTGGGCGATCGAATCGATGACGTTCGGCGAGAGGACGTGCATGTTGTCGGGGATTTGTGCGAGCTTCTTGCTGGCGTTGAGCATCAGGCTGGACGAGGCGTGCATGAGCGGCGAGTTGCAGCCGGTGACCGTGGTGCCGTCGGGGAGCTCGAGCGCTGCGCCGCAGCATACGCCTTCGTTGCCCTTCCCTGTCTCCCGCGCCCGGAGGGCGGCGTCGCGCGCGGGCGCGACCACGCTGCGGTCATCGACGCCCACGTTCAGCTCCTTCATCAAGAGTTCGACCCGCTGCACCGTGTGGCTGTCGGCGAATCCCATGACGTACTCGCACTGGTACCGGAAGTACCGGCGGATCACCTCCTGCGCCGCGGCCCGTGAGACGAGGGCGTCGTCGGTGATTGCGAAACCGGCGCGGTTTACGCCCATGTCCGTGGGTGACTTGTAGACGGAGTCGCCCGTGATGCGCTCCAGGATTCGCTTGAGCACGGGGAAGATCTCGACGTCGCGGTTGTAGTTGACGGCGGTCTCGTTGTGGGCGTCGAGGTGAAAGGAGTCCAGGACGTTGAAGTCGCCTAAGTCGGCCGTCGCCGCTTCGTAGGCCACGTTGACGGGGTGCTTGAGCGGCAGGTTCCATATCGGGAAGGTCTCGAACTTAGCGTAGCCCGACGCGATCCCCCGCCGGTGGTCGTGGTAGAGCTGCGAGAGGCACGTGGCCATCTTGCCGCTGCCGGGGCCGGGCGCCGCGACGACGACGATGGGCTTTGACGTCTCGACGTATGGATTGGCCCCGTATCCCTCGTCGCTCACGATCACGTCGACGTCCGTCGGATACCCCCTGGTCGCACGGTGCGTATAGGTGCGGATGCCCTGACGTTCGAGCCGGTTCTTGAACTGGCGAACGGCAGGCTGGTCGTCGAAACGGGTGATGACGACCGCGCTGACGTCGAGATCCCAGTCGCGGAGATCGTCGATCAGGCGGCGTGTGTCGGCGTCGTACGTGATGCCGAAGTCTGCCCGAAGCTTCTTGCGCTCGATGTCGCCCGCGTAGATGCACAGGATTATGTCGGCCTTGTCCCTGAGCCGGTGGAGGAGGCGTATCTTCGCGTTCGGGTCGAAGCCGGGCAGTATCCGGGCGGCGTGGTAGTCGAACACCAGCTTGCCGCCGAATTCGAGGTAGAGCTTGTTGCCGAATTGCCCGGCGCGTTCGATGATGTGTTCGGTCTGCTCCGCCAGGTATTTTTCGCTGTCGAAGCCGATTTGCCTCGTGGACGCGCCCTCGGTCATAGCGTGGTATTCCTCGCCTGCTGTCCGGCTCAAACCGCCTCGATGCAGCTCGGCGGCTTGGACGTTACGTTGTACGTGACACTCACCACGCCCGGCACCTCGGTCGTGATCCGATCCGCCAGCTTCCGCAGCGTGGCGAACGGCAGCTCGGTTGGCTCGCCGGCCACGGCGTCGGTGCTCTCCCAGCAGCGGACCTCGATCTGGTGGCCGAAGTCGCGCTCGCCGTTGCGGAGGCCGGTCACCATGTCGTCGTGCAGGATGGCCAGGTACTGGAACGCGCCGGTGTCTTTGAGCTCTTCTTCGACGATGACCGTCGCCTTGCGGACGGTGGCGATCCGCTCGCGGGTGACTTCGCCGATGACGCGGGCGCAGAGCGCCGGGCCGGGGAACGGCGGGCGCTCGCTGATCTCGGACGGCAGGCCGAGGGCTCGGGCCACGGCGCGGACCGCCGGCTTGCGAAGCTGGATGATCGGCTCGATGACCTTGTAGCCGAACGCCTCCTCCGGATCGATCCCGATCTGCTCGAACACGTTGTGCTGCCGTTTCACGCCCGCCGCCGTCTCCTCAACGTCGGTGTAGTTGGTGCCCTGTAGAAGGATCTTCGCGCCCGTCTCTTGGACCAGCTTGGCGAAAACGTCCTTGTAGAACACCTGCGTGATGCCCAGCTCGCGCTTCTCCTCGGGGTCGGTGACGCCCTTCAGCGCGGCGAAGAACTTGTCCTGGGCGTCGAGAATCTCGACCTTGACGCCGAGGTCGGCAAACCAGCCCACGATCTGCTGCGGCTCGCCCTCGCGCATCAGGCCGTTCTCGATGAAGTAGCTCTTGAGTTGGTCGCCAAGCGCCCGGTGGGCGAGCATCGTCACCACGGACGAATCCACGCCGCCCGACAGCGCGTTGATGACCGCCTCGTCGCCGGCGGCCGTCTTGATCGCCGCCTGCTGCGTCGCAATGAACTCGTCGGTGTCCAGTGCTTGCAGCGTGATCTCCTCAACACCCATCACAATCCCTCCGTGCGACAAAAGTGTGCAGGGTCCCTGTGCACAGAATGGCCGGCAACCTGAACGCAACGTGCGGCCGTTCGTATTGCTGTTGAGTTCCGGGCCAGGGGCGCAGCAGCCGAAGTGCCCCGTCTAAAGTCGCCTCATTCTCGTCAGAGCCCCGCGCTTGTCAAGAGCAAAAGCCACCATTTCGCCGGGCTTCTGTTGGGTGCCGTGCGGCAGGAGCGCGGAGACGCCGCCTTGTGACACGAGGCCGGGCCCGGTCAGGAAGCGGCAGCGGCGAGAGCGTCGCCGTATTTCTCGCTGATCTTCCGCTCGATGTCTTCCTGAAACAACGACCAGGAGCAGATGGGAATGGTCTTGACGACGCCGTCGTCGGGGTCCTCGTAGGCGAAGCCCCCTTTGCAGTGGCACAGCCTGGCCCCGTCGAGCGAGTGATACTCCTCGAACGGGAGGATGATCATGTCCATCGTGGGGCCGAAGTTGGTGTGCTTTCGGAACTGGTGGCTCAGCGACTTGCCAATCACGAGGCCGCCAAGCAGACGCAGGATCGACAGGAACCGGTTGCCTTTCATGCTCACCCGCAGGTCCAACGAGCCGAGGAGCAGACCCGCGAACTTGCGAGCGACGAGAACCCTGCCCCGAAGTCTTTGGAGCGCCCTGTGGTGGTCCAGCCGGTCGAGCCGGCCGCTGATCTGCTCGATCCGGGTCACCATTTCCTCGCAGATCTCGGCCAGCGGCCGGTTCAGATAATGGCCCACCGGCCGGTAGCGGTTACCGTCGGAGAACAGGGTGGTCCCGGACTCGCAGTTCGGGTGGACCTCGCCGAACGTCATTCTCACCCCGCCGAAGAACCGCAAGGCCTTGTTCAAGTGATAGGCCAGGTGCATCGGTACGAACTCGACATTCTCGCCAGGGAAGGCATCGTCCACGATCTGTTCGACGTCTTCTATGGTGGTGTGGACGTCGGTCTCGAACTCGCCTTCCTTCCACGTTTCGGTGAGCGGGATCAGGTGCAGGTTGGAGATGAAGTCCCGGTTCTCGTGGCAGAAGTCGATCAGGTCGCGCAGGTGCGTGTCGTTCACACCGCGGGCGACGCAACACATGATCGTCTGCTTGCGGGTGCTGCATTTCTTCAGGTTCTCCAGAGCCTTGAGTTTCTTCCCGCAAGCAGAGGCGTCTCCTCGAAGTTTCTCGTACGTCCGGGGGTCTCTTCCGTCAAATCCCAACAGGACGCGCACCCCCGTCTCGCACAGCTTTCTGCAATACGCCTCGTCCGCCAGGCGCAGCCCGTTCGTCTCCACGCCGACGCTCAGTCCCTTCTCTTGGGCCATGCGGATGATCTCGAACAGGTCCTTGCGCACCGCCGGCTCGCCGCCGAACAGATGGACGGCCGGCTTTGGGTCCAGCTTGCTCAGCCCGTCGAACACGTTTTCGAAGTAAGGGAGCGGCGGGTGGAAGACGAAGCCCATCCGGGGGATGTTGGCGATGCAGATGGGGCAGTTCATGTTGCAGCGGTTGGTGACGTCCACGAAGACCATGCGAGGACGGTGTTCGGCTTGGCGGCTGCACGTGGTGCAGTTGAGGTGGCAGACGGGCGCCGTCTCGGCGTCATAGTGGCAGATGTCTCTCTTTCGCTGCCACGCGGAGGCGCGGGAGCTGGCCAGCGATTCGGTGATCCCGCAGTCGGGGCAGTCTTTGATGAGGTAGACCTTGCCGTCTCGGATGGCGTGCTTCGCGGGCACGCGCTTGCGGCACTTCGCGCAGACTCCGTAGTTGACGCCGGGCATTCGGCACCTCCCGCACCGAGTTGGATCTACAACCCGTCGCGCGAGCGGCTATCCGCGCGACCGCATGTCCGTCGCTCCGTCTGCATCCGCCACCCGACAGCCGGTTGAGGAACAGTATTCTGCAAAAAACGCGCTGGAAGTCAATTCTTTCCTGATGTCGTCCGGCGCTCGGCGAGCGTTTCCGCGGCGGGATGGTGTGGCCGCTTGCCGCGGAGCGCACGTGGGGACCATTCACGTGTGCTCTTCGTAGCGCGGTTGGGTGGGCTCATTTGGCTGCGATGAGCTTGTTGATATCGAGCGTGGTGTAGGGGCCGGCGGAGGCGGGCACGCGGTTGATGGAGAGGTGCATTTTCATCGCTGCCGGCTCGAACACCACCGCCTGGAGGTTGATGCCGCGGAGGCGCGCGGCGTACAGGGCCTTCTTCATCGCCTCGACGTCGACCGCCCCGTAATGCTTCTTCGCCGCCTCGGTCAGCGCAAGGTATCGCTTGCACGCGTCGGGGTGCGCCCGCAGCTCGG
This sequence comes from uncultured Planctomycetota bacterium, assembly GCA_964505325.1. Taxonomy (GTDB): domain Bacteria; phylum Planctomycetota; class PUPC01; order PUPC01; family PUPC01; genus CAZDHT01. The sequence goes on from CAZDHT010000047.1 coordinate 17,221, forward strand.
GCGTGCGGAAGTAATTCGACGCCGCCAGGACGCCGCCCTCGTGGCGCCGGACGTGGCTGCGGGTCAGACCGAGCTCGACGACGAGCGCCTCTTTCGCATCGGCGGCCATGACGTTCATCGGCTTCATCATCTTCCGGGCGCGGAGGAGCCGGACCATCTCATCGGCGGTCTTGCTCTGGTGGGCGGCGAGCCGCATTGCGACCTGGATGGGCAGGCCGTCGTGCACGACGCGGTCGGCCCGGGCGTTCACGATGAGCATGTTCCCGAAGGCGACGCCTTCGGCGTTGACGCCGGTGAACGCGCCGACCATCCCGAGGAACGTCACGGCGGCCAGGGGCACCCTCTTCGGGGTGTGGTACACCACGACCATGCTGATGCGGTCGCTCAGGCCGAAGCTGAAGTAGTCGTTGTTTCGCCCCATGACGAGGGAGCCGTCCTTGCTCGCCTTGCCCCACGCGGCCAGCGTGCTGCACCGCAGCCCGGGCAGCACGTTCATCGCAACGAGGTGCGTGTAGGACATTCCGGAAGCCTTCGAGATGGCCCGCAGTTCCTCCCGCATGGTCGGGGGCAGGACCCGCTCGTGGCCCTGCGCGAACGTCACGTATCTTTGCAGCGTCCGGCTGGGCAGGAGGGCGCGCGTGTACGCGTCGAGCGCCTGGAGCGGCTCCTTCAGGATGGTGCCGTACTGCGTGCCCATCTCGTGCGGGGTGCCATAGAGGTGGAGGATGGGGATGTTGCCGGGGATCTCGAGTCGGGCGCGGCCGTGCCGGCGCGGCGTGAGCAGCCCGGCGCGGATCCGGCTCCGGTACCGGATGGCGCGGATGTACGAGCATCCGGTCGTCCCGGAGCAGATCCCCCCGATCAACAGGGCCGCCGCGGTGGCGCTGAAAACGTTCCGCCGTCGGGTCTTTGGCCGCATGTCAGGTTCCCCCATCTGTACGTCCGCCGGGATTCCTCCTACGCGGATTCTACGCCCGGTTGCCCCGCGGGGCAAGGCATTCCGGTGAGATATGACTCGCCGCGTATTGACAGCCTGTTCGGCCCCGAATATAATGCTAACATGTCACCGATGCAAAGGCTTGACCTGGTCAGCCCTTCTTCGGCGTGCGAGGATCAGTAATGGGAGATTCGGTTTCCTTCGAGCAGTCTCCTGCCGGCCAGAACCTCGGCGGCGCGAAGTGGGAGATGAGGTTCTACGAGGACATCCTCAAGCGAAATCCGGATTATGTCGAAGTGCTGATGCTCCTGGGGAATCTGTACACGGGCCGCAAGATGTACGCGCAGGGGTTGCAGGTCGATCAGCGCCTGGCCACACTGAAGAAAGACGATCCGATCATTCACTATAACCTGGCGTGCAGCCACTCGCTTCTGAAGCAGGTGGGCGATGCCTTCCGGGCGCTTTCCAAGGCCGTCGAGCTGGGATATCGCGACGTGGAGCACATGGAGAAGGACAGCGACCTGGACAATGTGCGTTCGGATCCCCGTTACGCGGAAGCGGTCCGCAAGATGCGGCCTCCGGAATCGTGATCCCTTGAGTTTCGCACCGGCTGGCGCGTTGGCCTCATGAAGAAAGATCCAGCCTTGGCTCCTCTGCTCGCCTTGCTGCTCCCCGGCGCCGGTCACTGGTACGTCGGGCAGCGCGGCAAGGCGGTCGTCTTCTGTTTTTTGCTGGTGACTCTGTTTGCCACGGGGGTGTTGCTGACGGACGGCGGGTGCGTCGACCTGGGGCGGCACCCGTATGCGTTCGCGCTGCAGGCGTTTCAGGGGCTGGTCGCCATTGGCGCGCTGGCGCTGACGTACGGTGCGCACGAGCCGGAGGCGTGCAAACTGAGTGACCTGGGGATGCTGCTGACTCTGGTGGGCGGGGCGCTGAACGTGCTGCTCATCGCCGACGTTCTCTACCGCAGCGGGCCGAAACGGGCCAAGGACGGAAAGCGTGAGTAGGCTGGTAGAGTACATCGGTGGGCTGGTGTTGTGCCTGGTGGTGTCGCTGGTGTATACTCTGGCGCGCAAGGACCGGCCCCGCGTGGTGCTGAAAGAGACGCTGCTGGTATTCGTCTACACTTTGGGCGCCATCTCGGCGGTGGTGCTCGCCGTGCTGCTCGTGTGCAAGTACAAATAGGATGGGGCCCGCGGGGCCCTGGATTTTCGATGAAGTTTTTGGCGACGAAAAGCTTGACAGGGTTGAGGGGCGTAATATAATCCTAGCCAATTACTCCGGGCGCAATCTGTGCGCGGCTTTTTCAATTGTCTCCCCGGCACACGGCCCTCGGTAGTAGTGCCATACGGAACACCGGGAGCCGGGCCCGCAAGAGGAAGAAAGGAGCCGGTCATGTTTGAGGGGTGGCGCGGATCATCAAGTGCGTTGAGCGCTGGCCGCCGTTATGGGGCGCCGTTCGTGGTCTTGCTCGGACTTCTTAGTGCAGGCTGCGGAACCGTCGGCCTGAGCGTCGAACAGCCGGTTGGCGCTCGGGTCGAGCTCTATGAGAGCGGCAAGTGGCTTGGGATTTGCGGGCCGGATTGGGGGACCGGCTGGAACCGGGTGTTTCTGAAAACCGTGGAGGCCGCCGAGCCGTGCGAGATGGAGCTCGACGCCAGCAGCGGCATTCTCGAATCCGCCATTACCTGGTTTCCCAGGCGGTACCGGGTCCGCTTCGACCTCTCCAGGGTGCGCCCTTACCCGGGCACCCCGACCAGCATGGTCGAGGTCCGGTACGTCAAGGAAGTAGTCCCGCCGAAGTACCAGCACATCCTTCACATGTGGCAGCAGGACCGCATCCTTGAGGTCCTGACCCACGTGCCGATCGACGTCCTCGCCAACGTCCTGTATCACCTGGGCGATGTGTTCAAAGAACAGATTCTGGACGGCGTGGACCCCGAGGCCCAGCGGCAGGCCGCCGTCAAGCTCAAAGCGATGCTGGAAGCGCCAAAGGACCCCTCCCCGATGGAGGTGGAGTCCTGGCTGAAATCGTTCCTGCCGGCCGAGCAACTCGCCAAGCTGTGCTTCTACGTTCGAAACGGCGTGAGTTGGCGGGACGTCAGGTGGGTCAGCTTGGTGGGCAAGCCCAAGCCCAAGAACCTGCCGTTCTTCTGGCGCGCCATCCTGGGCGTGGTCGATGTCTTCTTGCGCCAGCCGGAGATCTGGGACCAGCATGTGGACTTCTACCGCCTCATGGTCCGCCGCCTGATGGTCAAGAAGGTCGAGGCCAAGCTGGTCAACGTGGGCGCGCTCAAGTTCTACGGCGAGGTCTTCACCTACCGGACCAGCGGGTATAGCGACCGCGTGATCCCGGCCATCGACTTGGTGCAGGACGTCGGGCTGGCCGAGATCATCCGGCCCAACGCCGAACAGGAGGACCAGCTCCAGCGGTACGGCATGACGCGGAGCCTGCCGGCTCCTCCCAAGGACCGGCGCGAAGCGATCCGCCGCGGCCTGCCGCCGGTCTCGCTCAAGACGACGCGCGTCACCGCGTTTCGCTCGCAGATCATCGGGGCATTGCTGGAAGGCGAACTGGCCGTCCTCATCATTTGGAACAACCCGTTGACCACCGATCCCGAGCGGTACCTTACCACGCTCGTGACCGTTGATCCGCACGGTCTCGGACGGGTCTGGATTCTGCACCGCGACCGGGTGCTGTCCAGGAGGCCGATGGGATTCGGGGCGACGCCGGCGGAGAGCCCGCGGGACTACACGGCGAACGCCGTCCCGGTCGCCATGTCCCGGCTCCTCCCGTCGATTGCCACGAAGTCCTGCTCGGGCATGGCGGGGGCGATCGTCTCGTGGGTCAGGACCGAGGTGCACGGCTTCCTCCAAAGCTCCCCGGGGCCGATCGCCGGCCACGTCGGCGTGGTCGGGCCGCCGAAGCCGCTGGCCACGATCGTGTTCGGCCGGCGGCCGCTGGAGCCTTGGAAGAGCATGCCGCGGGAGCCGGTTTCGCGGACGACGCCGATGCAGGAGCTGGAGCCGGCGGAGGAAGGCGCCCTGGAGTAACGGCCCCCGCCGGTGTGGGAACGTGCATCGCCCGCGCGCAGGCGCTGCGCCGAATTCGCAGATTCACTTAGAGGAGGGCGGAGGCATGACCGGGAAATATCTGCAATGTGCTGGCCTGTTCTTGGCGACTGTCGCCGCGTTCTCGCTGGCGCTCGGACAGCCTCGCGTGGTCCTCGCCGCCACCGAAGACATTGACCCGTCCGCCATCGAACAACTGGCCGACACGAAAGCAGGAAAGGCGGCGCTCGGCCGGGCGGGAGTTTCCGCCGAGAAGTTCAAGCTCATGCTCGCCACGCTTGCCCCCGGGCAGAGGCAGAAGCTCGAAGCCTTCGCCGAGAAGCTGACTCCGAGGGCGAGGTTGGGTGCGAAGATGATCGCCGAGGGATACACGCGGGCCGAGGCCGACGAGCGGCTGGCCTTGCTGACCGGCGCGGAGATCGCCAAGCTTGCCGACGACCCGGACGCGATGGCGGCGGGGAAGGGCGTCTGGTTCATCGCCGCCCTGGTGGGCGCTCTGATGGCGCTGATCGTATCGCTGTACTTCATGGCCTTGGAAGAGCCGGTCCCCGAGGAGCTGGCACCAGAGCCGAAGCCCGGGCCGCCACCCGCAAAATAGCCGGCAGATTCCACAGGGCGGGACAGCGTTTGCCGTTCCGCCCTTTTTGTGTCCGGCCCCCGCCCGGGCGGGCGGAAGCGTCATTGCTTCTCTGCCGCGGCTCGCCGAGGGTTGCCCGATGAGATCCGCCCGGCAGTTCGCGCTGGCCGTGCTCGCCGCATTGTGCCCGGGCTGTGCGCTGTTTGTGTCGGTCCCCCCGCTCACCCCTCTCCCCGAGCCGAGGGCCGTTCTCCGCGACGTGGCGTATGTTCCGCAGGAGACGGACTGGGATTGCGGCCCGGCCTCCCTCACCACGGTGATGAGGTATTACGGGTCTCGCATCACCCTGCCGGAGGTCAAGAAGCAACTGAAGCGGGCCGCCGATGGCGGAACGATCGTGCTCGAGATGCTCTATGGCGCCCGCAAGAACGGCTTCCCGATCCGGATGTACGAGGGGGGCATCAACGACCTTCGCCGCAAGGTGCTGGACGGCAAACCGCTGATCCTGATGCTCCGCCCGATGCCCGATATTCCGGGGCTGCCGGGGCGACGGCGGGCGCACTACGTGGTGGCGGTGGGCTATGGCGACCGGGAGCGGGAGGCGATCATCCACAGCCACAAGACCGCGTTCGCCAGGATGTCCTATCGGCAGCTTCAGCTCCAGTGGCGCCGTGCGAAGTTCCTGACCCTGCTGGTGGGGAGGCGGCCTACTCGGCCGGCCGAACGATGACGCGGCAGAACATCCCTTTGCCTGCGGTGCTGCTCACGGAGAGGCGGACCTTCTGATCGCCCGTTGCCGGCGGGGCGGACGTCACCTTGCACCGGAGCACCGGGCTCGCGGCATCCAGCTTCGCTTCCTTGACCTTCCTGCCATCGACGGTCACGCTCACCGTGCCCTCGGGCCCGGCCTTCGACCTGTCGGCCAGCGCCTTCAGGGCGAGCGCGTACAGCGCCGCCTCGTGCGTATTGAAACCCGGCTGGGCTCCCCGGCGCGCCACCGCCGTGGACAACACCGATTCCGCCTCCGCCAGAGCCGTTTCGTCCAGCCTTGCTCTTCTCGTCAGATGCAGCAGAAGCACCGACGCCTCAAATGCGTTCAGCTTGTCCCAGTCTTTTTTCGGCGGCGCCGCCGCCTCGGCGCCCGCGTATCCCGCCAGCAATCGGCCGGCCATCGGAAGCTTACCCAGCTCGGCCTTCGAAATGGCGGCCAGGTCTTTCTTCTCCGCCTTGCCGTTCGCGGCCAGCGCCGTCAGCGCCCGCACGCGCATCGCGACGCTGGCAGCCGGCAGCCGGCTCCTCAGATGGGCGATGGCGGCGTTCAGCGCCTTCGCGTCGACCTTGACCCCGGATTTCGCCAGGTGCCCGAGCCAGAACACGACCCAGGAGGTCGTTCGGATGTCCGGCGCGGCCAGGGGCGTCGCCCCCCAGCCGCCGCTCCCGTCCTGCAGCGCGTACAGCACGTCCAGCTCGGGCGCGGCACCCTTGGCGAGAGCCGCAGGCACGATGCCCCGCGCCACGATCGCGTTTGTGTCCAGCCCGCTCACCTGGCGAAGCCCGTGCAGCGTGGCCGCCAGCTCGCCAGGGGCGCCCGCCGTGATCTCCACTTCGAAGCCGCACTTGGCGGGCAGCTTAGCGCCGTCCACAACCAGCGGCCGGGCGCCGAGCGGCTCGACCTTGGTGAGAACGGGCGGCTTCACCGGGCTGAGCACGCGCACGCCTCGTTCCGTGGTCTTCTTGCCGTCGAGGAGCAGCACGAACTTCGCGTCGCCCGGCTTGGCCGGCTTGGCCTGCCATTCCACGAGCAGGAACGCTTTCGCGCCGAGCCACACGCGTCTCTTCAGCGTGTTTGGCTCGATGTTGAGTTGCGCTGCCCTGGCCTCGTACGCGAACGTCCGGGGGTTGTCGTCCGTATTGACGATGAGGGCTTCGATGTACGCCTGGCTGCCCGTCGCCATGCGGGCCGGCACGGACAGGGACATGCGCAGCGGCTTGGCAGGCGGCGTCTTGGCCGCCGCGGTCGCCACCGAGCAGCAAGTCGCGGCGAACGCAACGGCCGGCGCCAGCGCAAGGAACGTTCGTCTCATCCGCGGGTCTCTCCTGTCGAATACGACGGGTCCTCGGGATTCTAGCCGAACTGGGTGGCTGTGACAACCGCCTTTTCGGCGCCGTTTTCGGCACCGTTTTCGGTACCGGCGCCGGAGTTCTCCTGCTCGTGGCGTCATCCGGGCAGTGGCGGCACGGCTGACTTGGTGCTAAAGTATGGTGGTACATTTGGCCGATACAATATATATGTATATGTACCCCTGCGCGTGGATTTCATGCACTGGCTGCGTGTTATCGGTGTCTTACAGATAGTCGCCCTGCTGCAGGTAACGGTGCTGCCGGCGCTGGAGGTGCGCGGCTTCCGCCCCGACCTGCTGCTGTTGGTCGCGCTGTACATCGTCGTCCGCGAGCCGCTCCAGCGGCGATGGCGGTGGCATGCGTTCTGGGTGGGCTGGATCGGCGGCCTGATGGCCGACATCTACTCGTCGGGCTCGCACCTGCCGCTCGGCTCGACGGCGCTGGTGTTCGGATTGCTCGCCATCGTGATGAGCAAGCTGGGCGAAGAGCTGTTCCTTGGGAGCGCCGTCGCCCAGGTGCTGATCCTGGGGGCGGCGTGTCTGGCCGCGCACGGGGTGCTGGGCGTGGCGCTGATCCCGTTGACGCGCGCCCCGGCCGGGGTGATGCTGAGAGGGGTCGTGTGGACGGCCGCCTACTCGGGCCTGGCGGCGCCGCTGGTGTTTGCCGCCATGCGGCCGTTCGAGAGGTTCCTGGGCATCCGGTCGCGAAGGAGTTTTGGGCGTGCATAACCGCCGCATCCTGGTGCTGTTTTGCGTGATCGCCGCCGCCTTCTTCGCGGTCGAGATCTGGCTGTTCTCGCTCCAAGTCGTGCGGGGCGACTACTACGCCGAGTACGCCGACCGGCAGCGCCTCGCACTGATGCCGCTCGACGTGGCCCGCGCCCGAATCCTCACCAGCGACGGAGCGGTTCTGGCCGAGGACCGGCTCGCGTTCGACGTCGCCGTGGTCATTGGGAAACTCGATCCCTCGAAGGAACGGCGCATCCGCGGGCCGCTCCGCAGCCTGTTCTACGTGCCCCGCCGCGAGAAGCTGCTCGGCATCAGCGAGGCCCGATGGCAGGTCCGCGAGGAAACGCGGGACGGGAAGGCCCGCGTCCTCGTCAAGGCATGGTCCAAGCTGGACGTTGAACTGCCGGACGCACGCAGCCGGCCCATGCTGGACGTGGTGGAGCGGCAGAGCGAGTTTGCCCTGCCGGAGCACCTTGTTCGCTCGGTGACGCGCCTCGCCCAGCTCTCCGGCAGCCCGAGCGATGAGCTCCTCGCCAGCGTCATTCAGACGGCGGTCGACGTGGCCCGGCTCCGGACCCCCGTCTTCGCGGCGGTGCCGATCCTGAAGGGAGTGGACTACGACATCGTGGCCGCGGTGGAAACGCGCCCGGAGGAATTTCGCGGCTTTCAGATCGAGACCCGTTTCGAGCGCGCGGCGCCCTCCGGTCCCCTCGCGCCGCACCTCGTCGGATACCTCTCGAAATTCGACCGGCGCGACATGGATAGAGCCACGACGAAGTACCGCGGCTGGCCACCGAGCGGGTACTTCATGAAGCTCCGCGCCGGCCGCGCCGGCGTCGAGAAGAGCATGGACGAAGTGCTCCGCGGCGAGTTCGGCATGGAATGCGTCGAGCACGACCACCTCAACCGCCGGCAGCGCGTGCTGGCGGACGCGCCCGCCACCCCCGGGCGCGACGTCGTCCTGACCATCGACTCGCGCCTCCAGAAGCGCGTCGAGAAGGAGCTGGAGGGGAGCGTTGGTGCTGCCGTCTTTCTCGACGTGAAGACCGGCCACGTCCTCGCCATCGCCTCGAGCCCGAAATATGATCCGGCGCGGTTCCGGCAGGACTACGCCGAATTGAGCCGGGACCCCGGCCGCCCCCTGGTGAATCGCGCGCTTGCGGCGATGTTCCCGCTGGGCTCGGTCTTCAAGATCGCGACCGCTCTGGCCGCGCTCGAAAAGG